>DATABL010000025.1:0-10957 GCA_036259595.1 Actinophytocola sp. | reverse complement strand
CCTGTTCGGCTCCGGCAAGATGTTCCTGCCGCAGGTGGTGAAGAGCGCGCGGGTGATGAAGCGCTCGGTGGCCTACCTGGAGCCGTTCATGGAGGAGGAGAAGGAGCGGCTGAAGGCCGAGGGCAAGATCGACACCGGCCGGGGCCAGGGCAAGGTCGTGCTCGCCACGGTCAAGGGCGACGTGCACGACATCGGCAAGAACATCGTCGGCGTCGTGCTGGGCTGCAACAACTACGAGGTGATCGACCTCGGCGTGATGGTGCCCGCGGCGAAGATCCTGGACACCGCGCTCGCCGAGGGCGCCGACGCGGTCGGGCTCTCCGGGCTGATCACCCCGGCGCTGGACGAGATGGTCACGGTGGCCTCGGAGATGCAGCGGCGCGGGATGGACCTGCCGCTGCTGATCGGCGGCGCGACCACCTCGCGGCAGCACACGGCGGTGCGGATCGCGCCGAGCTACGAGCAGACCACCGTGCACGTGCTGGACGCCTCGCGGGTGGTGGGCGTGGTGTCGAACCTGCTCGACGCCGACCGCGCCGAGGCGCTGGCGGTGTCCAACCGGGCCGAGCAGGCGCAGCTGCGGGAGGCGCACGAGCACAAGCAGCGCAAGCCGCTGCTGACGATCGAGCAGGCCCGCGCGAACCGGGAGCAGGTGTCCTTCGCCGACCTTCCGGTGCCGGAGTTCACCGGCCTGCGCACGGTCAGCCCGACGCTGACCGAGCTGCGCGAGATGATCGACTGGCAGTTCCTGTTCCTCGCCTGGGAGCTGCGCGGGAAGTACCCGGCGATCCTCGACCAGCCGGTGGCCCGCGAGCTGTTCGACGACGCGAACGAGATGCTCGACGAGATCATCGCGAACAACAGCTTCCAGGCGCACGGCGTGTACGGCTTCTGGCCGGCGCACGCCGAGGGCGACGACATCGTGCTGGACGACGGCACGAGGTTCGCGATGCTGCGCCAGCAGACCGAGAAGCCGGCGGGCCGCCCGAACCGCTGCCTGGCCGACTACGTGGCGCCGGCCGGCGACCACCTCGGCGGGTTCGCGGTGGCGATCCACGGCGCGGAGAGCCTGGCCGCGTCCTACGAGGCCGCGAACGACGACTACAAGTCGATCATGGTGAAGGCGCTCGCGGACCGCATGGCGGAGGCGTTCGCCGAGTACATCCACCTGGCCGCGCGGCGCGCGTGGTTCGAGCCGGACGCCCAGCCGGAGCTGGCGGACCTGCACGCGGAGCGGTTCCGCGGCATCCGCCCGGCGCTGGGCTACCCGGCGAGCCCGGACCACAGCGAGAAGGAGATGCTGTTCGACCTGTTGCGGGCCAAGGAACTCGGCCTCGACCTGACCGAGTCGTTCGCGATGACCCCGGCGGCGAGTGTCAGCGGGCTGATCTTCGCGCACCCCGCGTCACGGTACTTCACGGTCGGCCGGGTCGGCCGCGACCAGATCGAGGACTACACCCCCCGCCGCGGCCTCGACCAGTCCGAGGTGGAGCGCTGGCTGCGCCCGAACCTGGCCTACGACCCGGAGTAGGCCAGCGGCACCGGCGTCGTCTGACCCGGCCACGTGCCGGTCAGGACGGCGCCGCCCACCTCGGCCTCGGCGTCGAGGCGGCGGAGGACGACCAGCTCGACGGTGTCCGTCCGGATCAGCGCCGGGTCGCCGTCGGTGACGTCCAGGACCGCGCCGACGGTGGGCGCGGTCCCGCGCCCGGTGCTGGCGATGCCCATGGTGAGCGCGGTGGCCTCGAACCGGCCGTCGATCTCCCGGAGCTCCTCGGCCTGACCGGTGTCCGCGAGGATCGCGGCGGCCAGTGCCGGCGGGTACACCGGGTCCCCGAGAGCCTCGTAGACCCAGCGCTTGCCCAGCACCGAGTGCTCGGTGGTGCCGATCAACCACTCGTCACCGCCGGCGAGCGGCTCGGCGCGATAGGTGAGGGGCACCTGGAGCACCGGGCCGTCGGCGGCCCGAACCAGGAGGGTCTCGATGCCGACCTCGCCGGCCGGGTCGTCGAACCGGTAGCCCGCCACCTTCGTCAGCTCGGCGGCCGGTTCGGCGTACCAGCCGCGGCTCGGCAACCAGTCCGTCAGGAGTTCGAGCTTCGTGGGCCGCAGCGTCGCACGGTAGATCAGGGCCATGCGCTCATCGTAGGACCGAGATCGGCGAACTCCGCCGCACGACGACCGTGACCGAGGCCACGGCGGCGATGGCACTTCCTTCAGTTGTGGGGTAGCCAGTGTGGCGGGCGATCCACCGCCGCCGGGAGTCGGGTGGTGGCGTCGCCGAGGGCGGCGTTGGTCTGGAACTGGGTGAGGAACAGGGCGGTGGACAGGTCCGCCGCGCGCAGGTTCGTGCCGCGCAGGTCGGCACCGGTCAGGTCGGCGAGGCGCAGGTCGGCGCGGGTGAGGTCGGCGCCGATCAGCACGGCTCCGCGCAGGTTCGCCCGGCGCAGGTCGGCGCCGGTGAGGTCGCGGCCGGCGAGGTCGGCGCCCCGGTGGTGCGGGCCCCGGCGACCGCGCACGGCCTCGCTGACGTGGGTGAGCAACGTGTTGACCCGCCCGCGGTGGGCGCGCACGTCGACCGCGGCGAGCGCCTCGGGGGTCTGGCCGGCCAGCCGGTCGGTCTCGGCGAACGCCGCGCGGAGGTCGTCGCGGAGGCCGGCCGGTGCGCGGTCCAGTGCCTCGGCGAGATACCACAGCAGTTCGTGCAGGTCCCGCACGACCGGGAAGGCCGCGAACATCGGGCCGGCGACGGCGGGCTCGTCCCGCCAGCTCCGGCCGCCGAACGTCTCCCGCGTCACCCGCTGACCCGCGCCGAAGCAGTCGAACACGGTGCAGCCGCGGAACCCCTTGTCCCGCAACGAGTCGTGGATCCCACAGCGGTGGTCGGCGAGCAGGTTCGCGCACGGCGTCCCGGCCGGCTTGTCGACGGCGAAGTCCGCCGACGCCGCGAACGCCGGCGCCACGCAGCACAGGCCGACGCAGCTGGCGCAGTCGGCGCGGAGTTCGGGCACGCCACGACGATAGTGGCGTGCCCGACCGGCCCTACCGGCCGACCACGGTGCAGGTGGCCGTGGACGACCTGCTCGGGTCGCTCTCGGACGTCGCCGTGAGGGTGACGTTCGCCCAGTTCGGCCCGGAGCCGTCCTTGCGCGCGTGCACCGGCACCTGCACGTACTGCCCGAACCGCGCGGCGGTCAGGTGGTTCGGCACCTTGACCGCCCAGCCGTCGGAGACGGACGCGTCCACCCGGTACACGTCACTGTTCAGGTACTCGCGCACGTCCTCCGGGTGTTCCCCGAACGCCGGCGTGCGCTCGCCCGTGTTGCCGACCTGGAACCGGCAGGTCGCCAGCCCGTCGCGGTTCGGCACCGCGGCCGTCGGCCGCACCCGCACCCCGCGCCGCTGCGGGCCGGGCCCGTCGAGCGAGCGGACCGCGACCGTGTAGCTCAGCTCACCGTGGGAGTTGCGCTTGAGGTTCAGCACGTAGAAGTGCAGCCGGTTGGCCTCGTCGACGTACTCGTACTCGCTGCCGGAGTCCGCGCCGGCGTGGAACAGCGCGTCGGACAGCTGCCGGTAGTCACCGATCGTGATCGGTACCTCGGTGCCGTCCGGCAGCACGTAGTCGGTCATGCCGATGTCCTGCGGGTTGGCGTCGATCACCCACTCGAACGGCGCGCGGTCCTCGTTCTTCGTCTTGGCCAGCAGGACGCCGGCGTCCGGGGTGAACGAGTCCGCGCCCATCCGGTCCACGACCTCGAGCGTGTAGTTGTCGTAGTTCCCGCCGTCGCAGAAGGGATCGGTGCGCGGGTCGCAGTCCGGTGCGAGGTCGCCGCCGTCGAGCTGGATGTTGATGCCGGACAGCCCGTTGCGGCCCGGCTGCACCACGCGCGCGGTCACGTTCGCGACCACCAGCCCGGAGTCGGCGAGCGCGTCGCGGGACAGCCGCAGCACGTTCCGCTCGTCGACCATCTCCAGCTCGATCTTGTTGCGCAGCATGTGTTGCGCGCCCATCGAGGAGCCGCCAGTGGCCGGGATCGCCCAGCGGCTGTGCGGCCCGCCCGGCCCGTTGAACGTGCCGCGGGAGAGCATCTCCCAGATGCCGGAGTACGCGCGGCGCGGCGGGTTGCCGTACGGGTTGTTGTAGTTGTCCCCGATGCCGAGGATATGGCTCAGCTCGTGGGCGTAGGTGCTCATCCCCGAGCTCTCGGCCTGCGTGGACGAGCCGCCGCCGGCGTTGGGCCAGATCGTCGCGGCCGACGCCCACGACGTCCAGTCCACGTACCGGGTGTCGGCCCAGTTCGGCAGGCTGTCGTCCGGCGGGCCGAACTCGTCGGTGACGTCCTCGGGGGTCGGGAACTTCATCATCCCGAACTCCTGCCAGGTGGCCGACTCGTCCTGCCCCGCGGAGAGGAAGAAGACGAAGTCGAACCCCGCCGGCACCTCCGTGCCGACGTCGTCGACCCAGGCGGCCCGGCCGTCGGCACGGATGTTCCGGTCGCAGTTGTCCCCGGCGGGGCAGGCCTCGTCGCCCTGGAACTCCATCGCGTACTCGTGCGACTTGCCCGGCAGCTCGTACGGACCGAACGCGGTCAGGTCGACGCCGTAGCGGCCGCCGGAGTCCTCCATCCACCACTCGTGGATCGTGTGGCCGCGGTTGAGCTCGCCGGGGACGTTGAGGAAGTCGTGGTAGAAGTCCGCGACCTCCTCGCGCGGGACGTCGTGCGCCTCCGCGCTCGGGTTCCCGAACACGGTGGAGTTCTGCGGCTGCGTCACCGCGAACGGCTGGTTCGGGTAGTCGAGCAGCACGAGCGCGCCCTTGAAGTCCCGCACGGAGCCGTCGACGTTCGGGTCGGCCCAGTTCGTGCCTGGCGGCTTGCGGTAGTCCGCCCACGTCATGTGGTCGGGGTTCTCCCAGTCCTGCGGGTCGATCGGCGCGGGGAAGCCGGCCTGGACGGCGCTTCGCGCCTCGAACGGCTGGGCGGCGGGCGCCGACCGCTGCCACGGCTGCTGCTGTGGCCAGTGGTCGTACTGCCAGGGATGCTCGGGAGCGGCTGAGGGTTCCGGGGACGCGGCGGCGGCGGGGCTGGTGGCAACCCCGGCGACGAGCGCCGCGGCCGAGATCAGCGCCGCCGCCAGCAGGGAGTGGCGGGTCACGGATCGACGCTAGCCCGGCGCTCGACCCACATCAAGACCGTTCGTCAGGGCAGTCCGTCGAGGAAGGGGCCGTGGCTGTTCTGGAACTCCCAGCCGTAGTAGCGGTCCCAGTTGATCGACCAGGTCATCAGGCCGCGAATCGCCGGGGAGACGCCGCCGCGCAGGGTGTAGCCGCCGCAGTCGGTGTTGCGGGCCAGGCAGTTCAGGGCCTGGTGGACCTGGGCGGGTGGGGTGTGGCCGTTGCCGGCGCTCACCGCCGCGGGCAGGCCGAACGCGATCTGGTCCTCGCGCAGGCCGGGGAACGTGTGGCCGGTGTTCCCGACCGGGAAGCCGGCCTTGACCATGTCGGTCATCGCGATGTGGAAGTCGGCGCCGCCCATGGTGTGGTACTGGTTGTCCAGGCCCATCACCGGTCCGGAGTTGTAGTCCTGCACGTGCAGCACGGTCAGCGCGTCGCGCAGGGCGTGGATCACCGGCAGGTAGGAGCCTCGGCGGTTGTCGCCGCCGGCGCCGGCGCCGTAGAACTGGTAGCCGACCTGGACGAAGAACGTCTCCGGGGCCATGGTGAGGATGAAGTCGTCGCCGTAGCGGGACTTCAGGGTGCGCAGCGCGTCGATCAGGTTGACGATCACCGGGGTGGTCGGGTTGCGGAAGTCGGTGTCGCCGGGGTTCAGGTACAGCGAGTGGCCCTCGAAGTCGATGTCCAGGCCGTCGAGGCCGTACCGGTCGATGATCGCCGACACCGACGAGACGAACCTGTCGCGCGCGGCGGTGGTGGTCAGCTGCACCTGACCGTTGGCGCCGCCGATGGAGATCAGCACCTTCTTGCCCTGCGCCTGCTTGGCCCGGATCGCGGCGGCGAACTCGGCCTCGGACTCCACGTTCGGGCATTCGGCCGCCGGGCACAGCTGGAACCGGATGTCGCCGGAGGTCGGGGTGGTCGGCTCGCCGAAGGCCAGGTTGATCACGTCCCACGCGTCCGGCACGTCGGCCATCCGCAGGTACCCGGAGCCGTTGGCGAAGCTCGCGTGCAGGTAGCCGATCAGCGCGTGCCGCGGCAGGTCGGCGGCCTGGCAGCCGGCGGTCGTGGCGGTCACCGGCGCGCTGCGGGCCGACTCCCCCGCCGCGTTGTGGGCGGCGACGGTGTAGGTGTGCGTCGAGCAGACCGCCAGTCCGGACAGGACGGCCGAGGTGCCGGACACGGTGGCGCGCAACGAGGTTCCCTCGTACACCCGGTAGCCGTCCGCGCCGGACACCGCCGGCCAGGACAGTGCCACCGAGGACTCGGTGACCGCGCCGACGGACGGGGCGCCCGGGGTGGCGGGCGTGCCCGGTTCGTCGCCGCCGGGGCCGTCGAGCACCACGTCGTCGGCGTGGTAGGTACCGGCGCCGTACCAGCCGTGCAGGTACAGCTCCGCCGACGTCTGCGCCGCGCCGCTGGTGAACGTCAGCGACAGCGGGCTGTACGCGGTCGCGGCGGTCCAGGTGGACGGCCCGCCGGTGACGCCGAGGTACACGGGGTTCCCGCGCACCCAGGCCGAGACCGTGTACGTCGTGTCCGGGCGCACGGGCACGGTCTGGGCGCAGCGCGCGTGGTCCGACGCGGTCGCCGTGGCGGCGAGGGCGTGGTCGCCCGAGCGGACCGGGCTCGCCACCACCGATCCGCCCGAGCACGTCCACCCCGCGAGCGTCCCGGCCTCGAAGCCGGGGTTGGTCAGCAGGTTCGCCGCGGACACCGGCGTGGCGAGTCCGAGGAGGACACCGAGCGCGGCCAGCAGTGCTCGCCCCTTCATGGCAGGGTGTCCAGGTGCGGCGCGACCGTGCGGGCGAAGCCGTTGCCGTTGGCGACGTCCCAGTTGATCGACCACGTCATCGCGCCGCGGATGCCCGGGTAGGTCCTGGGTGGACGGAACGAGCCGCAGTTCGTGCCGCGGGCCAGGCAGTCCAGCGCGTCGGTCACCACCGACGGCGCGACGACCCCGCCGCCGGCCGCGCCCGGGCCGGCCGGCAGGCCGACCGCGACCTGGTCGGGGCGCAGCCCGTTCTCCAGCTGGATGCAGGTGAGCGCGGTGATGAAGTTGACGGTGCCCTGGCTGTAGGCCTGCGCCTGGTCACAGCCGAGCATCGAGCCGGAGTTGTAGAACTGGGTGTGCACCACCGTGAGGATGTCGCGGATCTCCAGCGCCAGGGCGAAGTACGAACCGCTGGTCGACTGCATGTCGATGGTCTGCGGGGCCATCGTGATGATCAGGTCGGCGCCGACCTGGCCGCGCAGGTTCCGCAGCGCCTGCGCCATGTAGGTCGGGTTGAGACCGTTCTCCAGGTCGATGTCGACCCCGTCGAAGCCGTACTCGGCCATGATCGAGCGGACGCTGTTCGCGAAGTTCGTGGCGGACGCGGAGTCGCCGACGCTCACCCGGCCCGCCTCGCCGCCGACCGACAGGATCACCTTCGCGCCGCGCGCCTGCAACGCCGCCACGTCGGCCTTGAACTGCGCGTTCGTGTACCCGCCGAGTGCGGCCGACAGCTCGGGGTCGACCCCGAACGTGACCTGACCGGGCGTCGAGGTCGCCTCGGCGAACGCCACCGCGACCAGGTCGTACTCCGCCGGCACCGCCGACAGGCGCAGCTCGGTGGCCGGGTTGACGAAGTTGTGCCAGTAGCCGGTGAGGAAGTGCCGGGGCAGGTCGGACTGCGGGCAGCCGGCCGTGGTGCCGGTGACCGGCGCGCTGCGGGTCGACTCCCCGACGTCGTTGTAGGCGGCGACCGTGTAGGTCCGGGAGGTGCAGGCCGCCAGCCCGGAGACGGTGGCCGTGGTGCCGCTGACCGCGGCGCGCTCGGTGTCGCCCTCGTACACTCGGTACCCGCTCGCGCCGGCGACCGCGTCCCAGCCGAGCGTGATCGCCGAGGTGGTGGTGCCGGTCACCCGGACGGTGCCCGGGGTGGCTGGCACGCCGGGTTCGGGCTCGGTGTCGCCGTCGCAGGCCAGCCCGTTGACCAGGCAGTTCGTCGGGCTGCCCGGTCCGGAGCCGACGAAGCCGAAGCTCACCGACGCGCCGGGCGCGATGGTGCCGTTGTACTCGCGGTTGACGAAGGTGTGGTGGTTGCCGTCCGAGGCCAGCAGGGCGTCCCAGTAGGTGCCGAGCGCGGTGCCGGCCGGCAGGTCGAACTCGACCCGCCAGCCCGTGACCGTGCTGGTGCCGCCGTTGGTGACGGTGATCCGGCCTTCCCAGCCCGACCCCCAGTCGGACGTCTTGACGAAGGCGGCCCGCTCCCCGGCGGCACTCGCGACGGGCGCGACCGTGCCGAGACAGGCCAGGATCAGGGCGACGAGCAGAACGAGGGCACGCTTCATTGCCGACCTCCACGAGGACGCGCGGCGAGCAGGGAGGCACCGCGCGTTACCTAAATGTCTAGACCAATGACACCTCCTTGTCTAGTCCAATTTGCCCCGGGAATACCCGAGTCGGGATGCTTGTTGAGGGCGATTAGTTGAAGACGCAACTAGTTGAGGGTGATGAGAGTGATGCAGTTCGGGATCTTCACCGTCGGCGACGTCACCACGGACCCGACCACCGGGCGCACGGTCAGCGAGCACGAGCGGATCAAGTCGATGGTGACGATCGCCCTCAAGGCGGAGGAGGTCGGGCTGGACGTGTTCGCCACCGGTGAGCACCACAATCCGCCGTTCGTGCCGTCGTCGCCGACGACGATGCTCGGGTATGTCGCGGCGCGGACCGAGCGGCTGATCCTGTCCACCTCGACGACCCTGATCACCACGAACGACCCGGTCAAGATCGCCGAGGACTTCGCGATGTTGCAGCACCTGGCCGACGGGCGGGTGGACCTCATGATGGGGCGGGGCAACACCGGGCCCGTGTATCCCTGGTTCGGGCAGGACATCCGGCAGGGCATCCCGCTCGCCATCGAGAACTACGCGTTGCTGCACGACCTGTGGCGCAAGGACGTCGTGGACTGGGAGGGCCGCTTCCGGACCCCGCTGCAGGGCTTCACCTCGACCCCGCGCCCGCTCGACGGCGTGCCGCCGTTCGTCTGGCACGGGTCGATCCGCAGCCCGGAGATCGCCGAGCAGGCCGCCTACTACGGCGACGGCTTCTTCGCCAACAACATCTTCTGGCCCAAGGAGCACTACATGCGGCTGATCGGGCTGTACCGGCAGCGCTACGCCCACTACGGGCACGGCACCCCGGAGCAGGCGATCGTCGGGCTCGGCGGGCAGGTGTTCATGCGGAAGAACTCGCAGGACGCGGTGAACGAGTTCCGGCCGTACTTCGACAACGCCCCGGTCTACGGGCACGGGCCGTCGCTGGAGGACTTCACGGCGCAGACGCCGCTGACCGTCGGCAGTCCGCAGCAGGTGATCGACCGGACGCTCGGGTTCCGCGAGTACTTCGGCGACTACCAGCGGCAGCTGTTCCTGATCGACCACGCCGGCCTGCCGCTCAAGACCGTGCTGGAGCAGCTGGACCTGCTCGGCGAGGAGGTCGTCCCGGTGCTGCGCAAGGAGTTCGCGATCGGGCGGCCGGACAGTGTGCCGGACGCGCCGACGCACGCCTCGCTGAAGGCGGCCACGCGGGAGGTGGCGGTCCGATGAGGACGCTCGCGGTGGTGTCGGCCGGGGTGACCGTGCCGTCGTCGACCCGGCTGCTCGCCGACCGCCTCGCCGCGGCGGTCGGTGGGCAGACCGAGGTGGCGGTGGAGGTGGTGGAGCTGCGTGAGCTGGCCACCGACATCGCGCAGAACATCGTCACCGGGTTCCCGAGCCCGCGCCTGGCGGCCGCGATCGAGACCGTGACGGGTGCGGACGGGGTGATCGCCGCGACGCCGATCTTCACGGCGTCCTACTCGGGCCTGTTCAAGTCGTTCTTCGACGTGGTCGACCACGACGCGCTGGTCGGCAAGCCGGTGCTGATCGCGGCGACCGGCGGCACGGCCCGGCACTCGCTCGCGCTGGAGCACGCGCTGCGGCCGATGTTCACCTACCTGCGCGCGGTCGTCGTGCCGACGGCCGTGTACGCGGCGTCGGAGGACTGGGGCTCGGCCGGCGGCGACGACCTGGCGCACCGGATCGCCCGCGCGGCCGGTGAACTGGCCGAGCTGATGACCGGCCGGCCGGTGTCGGCGGGCCCGCCGGAGGAACAGGTGATCCCGTTCGCCCAGCAGCTCGCGGCCCTGCGGGTACCGCCCCGGGAGCAGGCCTGATCGACGCCCGGGGCGGTCACCCCGGGCGTCGATCAGGAGGATCAGAAGCTGGTCTCCCCCGCCAGGCCGAAGTAGTCGTGCCACTTCGCGCCGCCGAGGAAGCCGGTTCCGGTGGACCTGGCGGTGTAGACGTCGGCCAGGGTGTTGTGGGTGAACGTCACGACGTCGTCCTTGCCGTCGCCGTCGAAGTCACCGGTGTACGGGAACTCCCCGCCCAGGCCGAAGAAGTCGTTCCACTTCTGCTCGGTGCCGGCGAACCCGGAACCGTTCGACAGCGCGACGAACACGTCCGCGGCCGCGTTCGTGGTGAACGTGGCGATGTCGGCCGAGCCGTCGCCGTTGAAGTCGCCGATCCTGGGCAGTTCACCACCCACGGCGAACCAGTCGTGCCACTTCACACTGCCACCGAAGCCGCTGCCGGTGGACAGCGCGACGTACACGTCGGCGAGGTCGCCGCGGGTGAAGACCACGATGTCGTCGCGCCCGTCGCCGTTCACGTCCGCCACACCCGGATACTCACCGGCCAGGCCGAAGAAGTCGTGCCACTTCACGCCGGCGCCGAACGAGGTCCCGTTCGACA
>DATABL010000024.1:0-7246 GCA_036259595.1 Actinophytocola sp. | reverse complement strand
GCAGCAACCGCGCGGCCAGGAACAGGAGGGGTGGCGGTGTTCGGACGCCGACGCAAGCCCGCGCCTGAGCAGCCGGCCGCGCCCGGGTACCCGGTGGTCGGAACGCCTCCGGGTGGGCAACCCCGGCCCCAGCCTCGCCCGCACGGCCGGCACGCGGCCCCCGCCCCCGTGCCGGCCGACCCGCCGCCCCCGGTCCGGTCCGGCAAGCGGGACGCCGCCTACCCGGCCCAGTACCGGCCCGCGGTCGCCCCCGGCCGGAACGGCAAGCGCAACCGACGTCTGCCAGGGGAGCAGTCCATTCCCACCTACACGCCGACCATCGCCGCCCGCAGCATCGACGGTCACCTGCTGCGCAACGGGCACGACGTGTTCGCCTGGTACCGGCTCGCACCGCAGCGCTGGTCGTTCCGCTCGGACTCGCAGCGCCAGGACCTGATCGCCGCGATCGCCGGCCAGTACGCCGAGCTCGCCGGCCGCTGGCTGCACCTGCGCGTCACCACCCGGCCGTACCCGATCCGCATGTTGGCCGAGGCGCACGTGCACAACGCGGTCAACCGGCTCCCGGACGCCCAGGGCGCGCTGTCCTTCGACGACTACCTGATCGGCGAGCAGCAGCAGCTCCTCGGCCGTTCGATGGCGGAGAAGGAGGTCTACCTCGGTGTCCAGGTGCAGACCAGGAACATGGTCGACCGCGCCGTGGAGCGTGCCGCGCCGCTGCTGCACCGGATCTTCCCGACCGCCGTGGACGCCGAGCTGCTGGCCATCGACTCCGAGGTCGAGCACCTCGACCAGGTGATCGGCTCCGCCGGGCTGGAGGGCCGGCCGGTGACGGCCGAGGAGATGTCCTGGCTGATGCACCGCTCGTGCTCGCTGGGCCTGCCCGCGCCGCGCAACCTGCCGGCCGTGCCCGGCGCGGCGTGGGAGCCCGAGGACCTCGCCAGCTTCACCGACGCCGCCGACTTCCACCAGGAGCCCTACTCGCCGACGGTCACCGTGCGCGGCCGCACCGGCTCCAACGCCGGCATGACCCGCCACGTCGCGGTGCTCACCGTCGGCCAGATGCACGGCCTGCAGATCCCCGAGATCGACGACCCCTGGGTGCAGCACTCCGACCGTCTCGCCGCCTCCGTGGAGTGGTCCGCGCGGATCTACGTCCGCCGCCCCGAGGAGGTCCAGGGCGAACTGGCCCGGCAGATGAACAAGGTCCGCTCCCAGGTCCGCCACTACACCGACGAGCACGAGCTGGAGCCGCCGCAGTCGCTGGCCCGGCAGGCCTCCCGGGTGCTGGAGATCGACGACGAGATGACCTCGGGCTTCACCGCGCTCGCCACCCGGGTCCGCTCGTGGTGGCGGCTCGCGGTGTCCGGCCCGACCGAGCGGGACGCGCTGCGCCTGGCCCAGCAGCTGCTGGAGCTGTACAAGCCGAAGGTCGCGATCGAGCACCCGGAGGCGCAGTACTCCCTGGCCCGGGAGTTCATCCCCGGTGAGCCGCTGGCCTCCGGCGCGTACATGCGCCGCGGCTCGGTGGTGTGGGCGGCGGCCGCGGTGCCGACCGCGACCGCCGAGGTCGGCGACCGGCGCGGCATCCTGCTCGGCGAGACCTGCACCGCGACCCGCCGCCCGGTGGCCTGGGACCCGTGGATGGCCCAGGAGATCCGCGACGGCTCCGGCCTGACCGCCATGGTCGCCGGTCTGGGCGGCGGCAAGAGCTTCCTCGGCGGCGGGATCGTCTACAAGACGCTGCGGGCCGGGGCGCACTGGACGCTGCTCGACCCGTCCGGCCCGCTCTCCCGGCTGTGCGACCTGCCCGAGCTGCGCCCCTACGCCCGGCCGATCAACCTGCTCAACGCCGACCCGGGCATCCTCAACCCCTACCGGGTGGTGGCCGAGCCGCAGTTCGAGCACTTCCACGACGAGGAGGACCCCGAGCGGTCCTGGCGCCGGGAGAAGGCCCTCGCGGCCGCCACCCGCCGCCGGCTCGTGCTCGACGTGCTCACCGGCCTGCTGCCCTACGACGTGGCCCGGATGCCGCAGACCAGGATCGTGCTGCTGCGCGCGGTCCGCATGGTCGGCGGCCGGCAGGACGCCGACCCCAGCCTGGTGTTCGAGGCGCTGCGCCGCGACGCCTCCGAGCACCACGAGCACGCGGTCGTGGTCGCCGACTTCCTCGACGAGATGCGCGAACGGATGCAGCTGCTCATCCCGGAGAAGGACGCCGACCCCTACACCGATGCTCGCGACGACCGGCTCACCGTGCTCACCATGGCCGGTCTGACCCTGCCCAAGGACGGCGTGGGCCGCGAGCACTGGACCGACGCCGAGGCGCTCGGCGTGGAGATGCTGAACCTCGCCGCGTGGCTCACCCAGCGGTCGATCTACGAGCGGCCCAAGGACCTGCGCAAGGGCGTCTGGATCGACGAGGCGTTCTTCCTGTCCGAGGTGCCGACCGGCCGGGTGCTGATGAACCGGTTCGCCCGCGACTCCCGCAAGTGGAACGTCCGGGTCATGCTGAGCTCGCAGATCCCGGCGGACTTCCTGCGCATCCAGGGCTTCGTCACCCTGCTCGACTCGGTGTTCGTCGGCCGCCTCGACGACGAGCAGGCGCAGGCCGACGCGCTGCGGCTGCTCAAGGTGCCGGTCGGCGCCGGCTACGAGCAGGTCATCGCCAGCCTGGGCCGCCGGCCGGGCGCCCACCGGGAGCTGCAGCGGGACACCGCGCCGCGCCAGTTCATCTTCGGCGACGGCGCGGGCGGCGTGGAGCGGATCCGGATCGACCTCTCCGGCCCGCACCTGGACCACCTGCGGGCGGCGATGGACACCACGCCGGACGCGCTGCGCGACAGCACCCCCGGCGCCGTGCTCGCGGCCGACCAGCACGCCCCGGCCCTGCCCGACCCCGACGACGCCGGCGGCCCGCCGCGCGACGGTGGCGTCGAGGACGAGCCGGGCCTGAACCCCGAGCTCGGCGAGCACGACGAGTTCGACATCGCCGCCGACTTCGAGCTCGGGCTCACCGACGAGGACGTACCGGCCGACCACGTCGAGCCGGGCGTCAACGGCGATCCCCACGCGAAGCCACGGCCCCCGGTCGACCAGCGGGGCAACGGCTCCGGCGGCGGGGGCACCAGCCCGGACGGCGGGAAGGCGCAGGCAGGCAAACGGGGGCGGGTCGACGCGGCATGATCACTTTCCTGGTGGTGGTGACCGCCGTGCTGATCATCGCGCGGCGGCGGCGGAGTCGTTCCACTGCCCGGTCCGGGAAGTTCGCGTCCGTGCTCGTGGTGGCCGCCATCGTCGGCGGCCAGGCGCTGCTCGGCTCGCCCGCGATGGCGCAGCCGGAGACCGACACCAGCTGCGCGCCGTTCCCGGAGCGCCCCGGCACCGGCATGGCGGGCGCGATCGACCCGCCACAGGGCAACGGCCTGCGCGGCGAGCCGGAGAACCCGGTGCCCTACACCAGCGAGGAGTACCCGAACAGCCCGTACCGCGACTACGGCTACGCGGGCATGGTCTGGCACGTCTACGACCCCAACTGCCAGCAGGCGCTGTCGGTCACCAACCCGAGCACCACGATCGACACCTGGGCCGGCAACCAGCTGTTCAACATCGGCAAGAACGTCGTCGCCGCCACCAACTCGCTGCACTACACGCTGCACGAGGGCGGTGTGCTCGGCGGGCTGAACCAGCAGATCTCCGACGCCGCGAACGCGGTGTTCGACAACGTCTACATGCAGCTGTTCAGCCTCTTCATGATCATCCTGGCGGTGCTGATGTTCCGCCAGATCTGGCGCGGCGACTTCGCCACCGTGTCCAGGCGCGCCCTGTTCGCCCTCGGCGGCATGTGGCTCGCGGCGTCCACGCTCGTGCTGGTCAGCAACTACGACGCCATCGACAAGCTGATCGTGGACACCACCACCGGCATCCAGGCCGGGTTCGAGGACCCGAACCGCGACGACGTGCAGCAGCACGTGCTGCCCAACGAGCTGCACACCAGGGTCGTCTACGAGAACTGGCTGCGCGGCGAGTTCGGCAAGCCGGACGACCCGGCCGCGCTGGAGTACGGCCGGCCGCTGCTGGAGGCGCAGGCCTGGACCCGCGACGACCTGGTCGCCGGCCGCGACGCGAGCGACGAGCAGGAGGCCGCCAAGCGCGCCGAGTACCAGCGGATCTACAACGAGCTCGGCTCCGCGCAGGGCTACTTCACCGGCGCCGAGGGCAGCCGCACCGGCTCCGGGTTCCTCGCGTTCTTCCAGTCGCTGGTGTACTCGTTCTTCCAGTTCATGGCCAAGCTCGCGGTGCTGCTCGCCCAGCTGCTGCTGCGGATCTTCACCCTCGCCGCGCCGGTGATCGGCCTGGTGGCGCTGATCCACCACGACATCCTGCGCAAGGTGGGCCGCGCGGTCGGCGCGGTGGTGTTGAACGTGCTGATCCTGGCCGTGCTGGCCGGCATCCACTTCAAGTTCCTGCAGATGATCTTCAGCCCGGACGTCAACCTGTCGATGCTCACCCAGATGCTGCTCGCCGGCATCGTCACGCTGGTGTTCCTGCTGGTCGGCCGGCCGATGAAGCGCATGTGGCAGATGGTCGAGCTGTCCGTCGGCGCGGTCGGCGCCTCGGTGCCCACCCCGGGCGGGCTGTTCTCCCGGTTCCGCCGGCGCAAGGACCAGACCGCCGAGCGCGGCCCGCAGGACGAGTTCTGGGACCAGCTCCGCGACGACGAGCTGGCCGGCGAGACGGTCGCCACCAGCGGCACCCGGATGCGCCGACCGCGCCCGGAGGCGACCGGCCCGGTGCAGGCCACCGCCGAACGCATGGACACCCGCCGCCCCGCCGTCACCGCTGGCGGCCTCGCGCTGCCGGCCGCCCGCGGCGGGCCCGACCCCGACCAGGCGCTGATCGGGACCCGCCCACCCGGCCGGGACGGCCCGGCCGGCGCGCTGCCGAGCCGGACCTCCAGCCGCCTCGCCGACACCGCGCCGGTGGCCGACCGGGGCTGGGACCGGAGCTGGGAGTACGGCGAGGACGCGGTCGTGGTGCCCTCGCAGGTCCCCAACCGGCGGGGTGAGGCGTCCGGCCGGTACGAGGGCGTTCCCGCCCCGGCCGCCGCGCCCCGGCCCACCCCCCGACCGGCCGACGTCGAGATGGTCGCCGGCCGCCCGGTGCACGTGGTGTACCGGCCGTCCCGCGGGCTGGAGGTGCGCGAGCCGGCCGCACGCCGCGTGCCCCGCCAGATGCCGCTGCGGGACGGGCCGCGGGAGACCGACACGGTGGTGAGGTGACATGCCGATCCGCACCAACCGCGGCCGCGCCGCGGTGTACCGCAAACTGTGGGGCTGGCCGATGCGCTCGCCCACGCACCTGGTCGTCATCCTCGTCGTGGTGGGCGTGCTGATCATCGCGATCAGCGTGATCGTCCCGCAGCTCACCGGCTCGACCAGCGGCGGCTCCGGCGCCGCCGCCGAAACGACCGACCAGTCGACCGGCCCGGCCGGGACCACCACCCCCGGCGAGCAGTCCGTGCCGGGTGGCGAGGGGAGCGCCACCACGTCCCTGCCGACCAGGATCACCTCGCCCCCGCAGCAGCCGACCTCGGCGGCCCCGGAGCCCGAGGCGCTGGACGTGGCCACGCGGTGGGGCGAGGCGTGGGTGGACCACGAGGGCGTGTCCACCGAGGAGTGGCTCGAGGGGCTGCGCCCGCTGACCACCGAGGAGTACATGGTCGAGATGGAGACCGTCGACCCGCGGAACGTGCCGGCGTCCGAGGTGACCGGGGAACCGGAGCCGACGGACTCGTACACCAGCTCGGTCACGGTCAACCTGCCGACCGACGGCGGCACGCTCTCGATCACGGTGATCGACACGCCGCAGGGCTGGCGGGTGGCCTTCTACGAGCAGGTGGCGTGATGAAGACGCTGGTGGTGGGCGCCGTGGTGATGGCGGTGGTCACGGTGTTCGGGGTGACCGCGGTGACCACGGTGGTGCGCGAGGACGCCGAGCAGGACCAGGCGCGACGGGCGAACCTGTCGTGCAACGCCGCGCTCGGCCCGGTGTCGAGCGGCCCGGCGGGCAGCGGCGCGGAGGACGCCGCGAACCTCACCGACGACCAGCGCGGGATCGTCGCGCGGATCATCCAGATCGGCAAGGAGCGGAACCTGCCCCCGCGGGCGTGGCAGATCGCGATCCAGGCGGGCATGACCGAGTCGGGGCTGCGGCCGCTGGACTACGGCGACCGGGACTCCCTGGGCATCTTCCAGATGCGCCCGTCCATGGGGTGGGGGACACCCGAGCAGGTGATCGACCCGACGTACGCGATCAACAAGTTCTACGACGTGCTGGAGGAGGTGCCGAACTGGGAGCAGCAGCGCCCCGGCGAGTCCGCGCAGGACGTCGAGCGCTCCGCGTTCCCCGACCGGTACCACGAGTGGGAGCCGATGGCCGCCCACCTGGTCGGCAACGTCGGCCTGGTCGCCGACCCGACCGGCTGCGGGCAGGGCACCGGCATGCTGCTGCCGCCGCCGACCGAGGCCGCGGGGGAGGCGATCCGGTTCGCGCTGGCGCAGCAGGGCAAGCCGTACCAGTGGGGGGCGCTGACCACGCACCAGAACTCGTTCGACTGTTCGAGCCTGATGCTGCAGGCCTACCGCGAGGCGGGCATCACGCTGCCGCGGGTGTCGCGCCAGCAGTACCAGGCCGGCGCGATGCTCCCGGTGGAGCAGGCGAAGCCGGGCGACCTGCTGTTCTGGGCCTACGACACGAGCAACCCGGTCAACACGATCCACCACGTGGCGATGTACCTCGGCGACGGCAAGATGGTCGAGGCGCAGCAGACCGGGGTTCCGGTGCACATCCGCGAGGTGAGCTGGGACGAGTCGGGACTGGTCGCCCAGGCCGTGCGGCCGGGCGTATAGAACTGAGGGGGCTAGTTGTGACGATGTACACGCCGGAGCCGATCCAGCCGCACGTCGGGCGGCCGGCGTCCAGCACGCCGGTGCGCGACTACCTGGCCGCGCCGCACCCCGGCGTGCCGGACGGGTACGTGGTGCTGCCGAGATCGCTGGTGGAGGCGATGCCGCTGCCGTGGCAGCAGGCGATGACGCAGATCCTGGCGGAGTTCCACCAGGCCTACGCCCACCTGAACTGGCCGGAGTACC
The DNA here is from genome assembly GCA_036259595.1 of Actinophytocola sp. GTDB lineage: Bacteria > Actinomycetota > Actinomycetes > Mycobacteriales > Pseudonocardiaceae > Actinophytocola. Next base: position 95 of record DATABL010000024.1, on the reverse strand, counting down.
GGGTGGTGCCCTCGCGCCGGGAGCGCCTGGTGAACCTGGACGAGGACCAGCTGGCCGAGGTCGGCTACCTGGTGGAGATCGACGCGGACGGGGAG
>DATABL010000023.1:0-16011 GCA_036259595.1 Actinophytocola sp. | reverse complement strand
CCGAGCCGCGTCCTGTAGCGACCAGATCCCCGCCACGTGCGCGGCGGCGAGTTCACCAATCGAGTGACCGACCAAACAATCGGGCCGCACTCCCCAAGACTCCACCAACCGGTACAGGGCGACTTCGAACGCGAACAACGCGGGTTGGGTGTAGCCGGTCTGGTGCAGCTCCTCGGAGCCCAGCACTTCCCGTAGCGGGCGGTCCAGGTACACGTCCAGTTCGGTGCACACCTCGTCGAACGCCGTGGCGAACACCGGGAACGCCGCCGCCAACCCGGCACCCATCCCGAGCCGCTGCGCGCCCTGCCCGGTGAACAACACCGCCAACGCACCCGGATCCTCGGCCACGTCCCGCACCACGCCCGGCGCGGCCTCGCCGGCGGCAAGTGCGGCCACCCCGCGCACCAACTCCGCCCGGTCGGTGCCGCACACCACCGCACGGTGGTCGAACCCGGTTCGGGTGGTGGCGAGCGACAGGCCCACGTCCGCCGGCCGCAGATCCTCTACAGTGGACAACAGCCGAGCCGCCTGGGCTCCCAGCGCCTCCTCGGTCCGGCCGGACAGCACCCACGGCACCACCGCCGGCGGGCTCGACTCACCCGGCTCACCCGGTTCGACGGTCGGCTCCTCGATCACCACGTGCGAGTTCGTGCCGCTGATCCCGAACGACGACACCGCCGCCCGCCGCGGCCGCTCCCCCGCCGGCCACCGCACCGGCTCGGTCAGCAGCCGCACCGCGCCGGCCGACCAGTCCACCTTCGGACTCGGCTCGTCGACGTGCAGCGTGCTCGGCAGCGCGCCGTGCCGCATCGCCATGATCATCTTGAGCACACCCGCCACACCCGCCGCCGCCTGGGTGTGCCCGATGTTCGACTTCACCGAGCCGAGCCACAGTGGACGGTCGGCGGTCCGACCCTGGCCGTAGGTGGCGAGCAGCGCCTGCGCCTCGATCGGGTCACCCAGCGTCGTCCCGGTACCGTGCGCCTCCACCGCGTCCACCTCGGACGCCGACAGGCCCGCGTCGGCCAGTGCGGCGCGGATCACCCGCTGCTGCGACGGGCCGTTCGGCGCGGTCAGCCCGTTGGACGCACCGTCCTGATTCACCGCGGACCCGCGCACGACGGCCAGCACCGGATGCCCGTTGCGGCGCGCGTCGGACAGCCGCTCCACCACCAGCACGCCGACGCCCTCGGCCCAGCCGACCCCGTCGGCCGCGCCGGCGAACGACTTGCACCGCCCGTCCGGGGACAGCCCGCGCTGCCGGGAGAACTCGACGAACGTCTCCGGCGTCGCCATCACCGTGACCCCGCCGGCCAGGGCCAGCGAGCACTCGCCGCTGCGCAGCGCCCGCGCCGCCAGGTGCAGCGCCACCAGCGACGACGAGCACGCCGTGTCGATCGTGACCGCCGGACCCTCCAGACCGAGCGTGTACGACACCCGCCCGGACGCGATCGCGCCCGTGCTGTTGTTGCCCGTGTAGTCGTGGTACATCATCCCGGCGAACACACCGGTCGCGCTGCCGCGCAGCGACGCCGGCACCAGCCCCGCGCTCTCCAGCGCCTCCCACGAGACCTCCAGCAACAGCCGCTGCTGCGGGTCCATCCCCAACGCCTCGCGCGGCGAGATCCCGAAGAACTCCGCGTCGAAGTCCGCCGCCTCGTGCAGGAACCCACCCTCGCGGGTGTAGGACTTCCCCGGCCGGCCCGGATCCGGGTCGTACAGCGACGCCAGGTCCCACCCCCGGTCGGCGGGGAACCCGGTGACGGCGTCGCGACCGCCGGACACCAGCGCCCACAGCTCCTCCGGACTCGTGACACCGCCGGGAAAGCGGCAGGCCATCCCGACGATCGCGACCGGTTCGCGCTCCGCCTCCTCCAGCTCCCGCAGCCGGCGGCGGGTCTCGCGCAGCTCCGAGGTCGTCCGCTTGAGGTAGTCGAGCAGCTTTTCCTCGTTGTTCGGCATCGAGGTCACTCCACGAGAGCAGTTGTGGGACGGAAACGTTTGCTACAGCGGGACCCGGGCGCCGGTCGCCGGCACCGGACTCAGCTCACCCGGCGCTCGTGCCCGTGCCAGAAGCGCTCGCGCAGCTCCCGGCGCAGGATCTTGCCGCTGGGGTTGCGCGGCACCTTGTCCACGAACTCGTACCGCAGCGGGGTCTTGAACGTGGCGAGCTTGCCCTTGAGGAACAGCGCCAGCTCGCGCTCGGTCAACTGCTGCCCCTCGACCGGCACCACGAACGCGTGCACCGCCTCGCCCCAGCGCTCGTCCGGCACGCCGACCACGGCCGACTCGGCGACCGCGGGATGCCGGCCGATCACGTTCTCCACCTCGGCCGGGTACACGTTCTCCCCGGCGACGATGATCATGTCCTTGATCCGGTCGCGGATGAACAGGTAGCCGTCCTCGTCCAGCACGCCGGCGTCGCCGGTGACCACCCAGCCGTCGACCAGTGTGCGCGCGGTGGCCTCCGGCAGGTTCCAGTACTCGAGCATGGCGGCCGGGGTGCGCAGCCACACCTCGCCGACCTCCCCGGGGGGCAGCGGGTTGCCCGCGCTGTCGGCGACCCTGACCGCGAACCCGGGGTACGGCCGGCCGGCGGCCTGCATCTTCCCGCCGTCCGGCACGTGGTCGGCGGGCGGCAGACACATGGCGGTGTTGCCGGTCTCGGTCAGCCCGTAGATCTGGGCGAACTCGCAGCCGAACCCCTCGACGCACCGGGCCAGCAGGGCGGCGGAGATCGGCGCGCCGCCGTAGATCACCTTGCGCAGGGTGGCGAAGTCGGCCGGGGTGACCCCGGGCTCGGCCAGCAGCAGCCGCAGCATCGCCGGCACCATGCAGGCCGTGGTCACGCCCAGGCCGCGGATCAGCTCGACCGCGCCGGCGGTGGTGAACTCGCGCATGACGACGTTGGTGACGCCGGACGCGAAACCCTGGGTGGCCCACCACAGGCCGCCGATGTGGAAGCCGGCCATTCCGATCAGGCTTCGGTCGCCGGGCCGCCAGTCGATCCAGTCCAGCCCCTCGGCCGCGAGCGCGTCGCGGACGGCGAAGAAGCTGCGGTGCGCGAGCACCACACCCTTCGGCAGGCCGGTGGTGCCGCTGGTGTACATCTGCACCAGCGGGCTGTCCGGGCGGGCACGGGAGAGCACGTCGGTCTCCGGCTGGCGCGCCACCCACGCGGTGAATCCGGCACCCGGCACGCCCGGCTCGTCCAACCGCACCACCTCGGCCAGCCTCGGCAGCTCGGGAGCGAGGCGCCCGGCCGTCGCCTCGGCGTCGGTATCCACGAACAGCAGCGCCGTGCCGGAGTCGCGCAGGATGTGCTCGACCTCCTCGGCCGCGAGCCGCCAGTTGATCGGCACCAGCACGACGCCGCTCTTGGCCGCGCCGAACAGCAGCTCGTAGTAGTGCTCGGACTCCTTGCCGAGGTAGGCCACCCGGTCCCCCGGCCGCAGCCCCGCGGCGCGGAGGCCGTGCGCGACCTGGTTGCTCACCCGGTGCAGCGCGGCGTAGTCGATCCGCCGGCCCTCGCAGATCATCGCGGTCGTGTCCGGCTGCCGGGTGGCGTGCTGGCGCACCACGTCGACGAGCGTTCGCAACTGGACGGTCACTCCTGCCCTGCCTTTCCCTCGTCCTCGTGCTCAGGCCGCCTGGGCCCGCGGCGCCATCCCGGGCGGGTCGACCAGCGCCATCCGGACCTCGCCGTCCGCACGGCCGTCCTCGGCGTCCCAGAACCGCCACGGCATGTCGACGATCTGGATCGGCCGGCGCACGTTGCGCTCGCTGAACTCGGCGAAGGACACCTCGCCGGAGAAGGAGGCGGAGTCGATCGGCCGCCGGAAGTTGCTGCGGAAGTTGGCGATGAGCATGTCGGGCAGCTGCTTGGCCCAGTAGTCGTCCATCGACCACGCGTCGAACGCCGGCAGCGCCCGCTCCTGGACGCACTTGGCGATCAGGTAGTACATCAGCTGGTTGAAGCAGATGTTCACCTCGACCGAGTTCAGGTGGCCGGTGTCGTCGATGTAGCACGAGTGGGGGATGGCGAACTCCCCCTGGGCGCTGGCCAGTCCGCCGGACACGGCGACGGTCGCCGACCTCAGGTATCCGGTCTTCGGCCGGGCGTACGGGCGCAGGACGTCGGAAAGCAGCTCCGGGTCGTCGGCGAAAGTCACCGGATGGATGTCCGTGCTCTTTTCCACGGGCAGTGTCGTCATTGTTTCCTCCTCAACGCGCCGATTCCGCACAAGACGGTAATTCGCTCGGGTCATCCACCGGTAACCAGCGACGAACCCACTCGGCGGCGCACCGCGTCGCCGGGGCGGGCGAGACGGTCGAGCAACATGTCGGACGTGAGCGACCGGTCGTCGAGCGCCGGCTCGGTCGACAGCAGTGCCAGGTGCAGCGCCTGGATCCGCTCCGACGGCTCGATCCCCAGCTCGTGCAGCATCCGCTGCCGGAAGCGCATGTAGACCTCCAGCGCCGCGGAGATGCGGCCGGCCCGGTACAGCGCGATCATCAGCATCGCGTGCGCGGACTCGTGCAGCGGGTGCTCGACCACGAGCAGCGCGAGCTCGGAGATCATCTCGCGGTGTCGGCCGAGGCACAGGTCGGCGTCGATCCTGGTGGTCTGCGCGTAGAACCGGCGCTCCTCCAGCCGGGCCACCTGCGCCCGCAGCTGGGTCCCCCACTGTCCCTGGTGGACCACGGTGCCGCGCCACAGCGCGAGCGAACGCCGCAGCTCGTCCGCGGCCCGCTCGTAGTCGCCCGCGTTCATCGCGGCCGCGCCCGCGGTGACCAGCTGGTCGAACTCGGTGATGTCGAGCAGTTGCGGATCCACCCGCAGGATGTAGCCGCCCGAGCAGGTGAGCAGCACCTCCTGGGCGACCTGCTCCACCGACAGTCCGAGCACCGCCCGGAAGAGCCGGCGCAGCTTGAACATGTAGGTCTGCAGCGTCGAGTGCGCGGTCCGCGGCGCCTCGTCGCTCCACAGCTCCCGGATCAGCGTCGATGCCCCGACCGGCCGGTTGACGTTGAACAGCAGCGTGGCGAGGATGAGCCGCAGCTTGGGCGCGCTCGGCGCCACGTCGAGGTCGCCGTGCCGGACGACCAGCGGACCGAGCAGCTCGAAACGCAGGTCCGTCAACGCGTTCTCGGTCGGGGCGCGGGGGCCGACGAGCGGCGTCGACCCGTGGTTCGGAGCGGACCCGGGGCCCGGCACGGCACCCGGTCCGGTGTTCGGCGCCGGGATCGCCGTCGCCTCCAGCAGCGTCGCGAGGAGGGACAACTTCTCCTCGTGTGACATGAATCCGAGTTCGTCTAACTTGGTGACCATTTCGGGACCTCGCTAACAGCCAGTCCACCGCATTTTCCGTCGCCGAGTGGCGGGACAGTCCCGGGAGGATGCGACGATCATTCGTATCAGGACAGCTCAACGCTATTCCGAGCGCACGTCGAGCCGATAGTGAAGCATTCACAAATGGGTGATGAGTAACTAGGGGGGAGCACGTGACCCGAGCACTGTCCAGCGCGCACGCGCGAGGAGCAACCTTGGCTCGAGGCGCGCTCGAGCGCCAGTCGAGGGAAGCGAGGGAGCTGTGATGACCACGTTCGACCCGGGCCCGCGGACCACCGTCGGATTCAAGCGCCACCTCCGGGCCCACGTGGTCCGCGGCGAGGCGGTCTACCTGCTGTCCGAGCGGGGCGTGACCTCGGTGCACGGCGCCGGCGTCGAGGCAGTGGCGCCGCTCCTGGACGGCACCCGTGACCTGGCCGAACTCCGCCGGGACGTGCCGGCCGGTCTCTCCCCCGCGGAGGCCGGCACGATCGTCATGCGGCTCGTCGACGCCGGCCTGGTGTCCCTGCGCACACCACTGACCGCCGGCACCGAGAAGCACGCCGAGGCGCCCAGCCTCGCGTACTGGGAGGCGGCCGGGCTCGACCCGGCCCGGGCGCTGCGCGACCAGCACACCAGCCGCGTGCTGGTCACGAGCGTGGGCGACACGGGCACCGACGTGCCGGCCGCGCTGGCCGCCTTACGCACGGCAGGGTTGACCGCGGGCACCGGCCCCGCCGGCCAGGACGCCGCCGACCTGACCGTCGTGCTGTGTGCCGACTACCTCGACGCCCCACTGGCCGACATCGACGCCGCGCACCGCGCCGCCGGCCGCCCCTGGCTGCTGGCCAAGCCCGACGGCGCGCAGGTGTGGATCGGCCCCGTCTTCGACCCGGCGTCGGGCACCGCGTGCTGGCACTGCCTCGCCCACCGGTTACGCGGGCACCGGCGGGCGCAGACCCGGTTGCGGGCCGTCTCCGGCGCCGTCCCGGCCCCGCCCGCGGTGTCGCTGCCCCCGGTCGGCGCCGCGGCGCTGAACCTGGTCGCGCTGGAGGCCGTGAAGTGGGTGGCGGGCCTGCGCACGGCCGACCGGCACGCGGTGTGGACGCTGGACAGCCTCGACCTGCGCGGCGCCCACCACGAGTTACGCCGGCGGCCGCAGTGCGCGTCCTGCGGCGACCCGGGCCTGATGCGCCGGCAGGCCGACCGCCCGGTCGTCCTCGTCCCACGGCGCAAGGCCAGTCGCGGCGGCGGCGGGCACCGGGCCGCGTCGCCGAGCCAGGTGCTGGCCGACTTCGGGCACCTGGTCAGCCCGGTCACCGGCGTGCTCAAGGAGATCACCCGGGACCGCCGCGGCCCCGCCTTCTTCAACTCCTTCCGCTCCGGGCCGAACCTGGCCCTCAACGTGCGCCGCGACTTCGAGCAGTTGCGCGCCGGCCTGCGGGCGGAGAACGGCGGCAAGGGCGTCACCCCGCTGCACGGCGAGGTGAGCGCGTTGTGCGAGGCGGTGGAGCGGCACAGCGGGTACTTCCACGGCGACGAGGGCCGCGTCGTCGCCAGCTACGCCGAACTGGGCGCGCGGGCCGTGCACCCCGCCGCCTGCATGCTCTACGACGAACGCCAGTACGCCGACCGGGAACGCTGGAACGCGGCACACTCGTCGTTCCAGCACGTGTGCGAGCCGTTCGACGAGGCCGCGCGGATCAGCTGGACGCCGGTGTGGTCGCTCACCGAGGAACGGCACCGCCTGCTGCCGACCGGCATGCTGTACTTCAACGTGCCGGTCGAGCACGGGGGATGCGCCGCGGTGAACGCCGACTCCAACGGCAGCGCCGCTGGCAGCAGCCTCGAGGACGCCTTGCTGCAGGGTCTCCTCGAGGTGGTGGAGCGCGACGCGGTCGCGCTGTGGTGGTACAACCGGACCACGGCACCGGCCGTCGACCTCGACAACGCCGGCGATCCCTGGGTCGACGAGCTGCGCGAGGTGCACGCCGCGCTGCACCGCGAGGTCTGGGTACTCGACGTCACCTCCGACGTGGGTGTCCCGACCATGGCGGCCCTGTCCCGGCGCACCGACAAGGTGTGCGAGGACGTCATGTTCGGGTTCGGGGCACACCTCGACCCGAAGGTGGCACTGGTCCGGGCGCTGACCGAGCTGAACCAGCTGATGCCCGCCGTCGTGGACGTGCACGACGACGACACCGACACCGACGGTGGGTACGGGTGGAGCGACCGGGACGCCGTGCGCTGGTGGCGGACCGCCACCTGGGCCGGCCAGCCGTACCTGCGGCCCGACCCGGACGTACCGGCACGGTCACTCCGCGACTACGAGTACCGCGCCACCGACGACATCCTCACCGATGTCACCACGGTCCGGCGCCGGCTGACGGAACTGGGGCTCGACGTGCTCGTACTCGACCAGACCCGGCCCGACGTGGGGCTTCCCGTGGTCAAGGCGATAGTGCCCGGCATGCGCGGGTTCTGGGCCAGGTTCGCCCCGGGCCGGCTGTTCGACGTCCCGGTCCGGCTCGGCCGCCGATCGACCCCGACGCCCTACGCCGAGCTCAACCCCTTCCCCTTGTTCGTCTGACGCGTGCACGTCCTCGCCGCACGCGCTGCCGAGGAGCGACAATTGCCTTCCGACGCCGGCAACCCACCCCCGGAACGCGGCCTCCCGCTCTGGTCGTTCCGGGACGACGTGGCCCTCGAGCCGGCCGGTGACGGTGGCCTGACCATCCTGACCAGGTGGGGCGAGGTTCGCGCGGACCGGCCGTCGCCCGCGGTCGCGGAGTGCCTGCACCGGATGACCCTCGGCCCGGTCGCCCTCACCAACGTCGCCGGCCTGGACCTCGGCGAGCTGCTCGGCCTGCTCGCCCGCCTGCCGGGGTGCGTCGTCCGCTCGCTCGGGATGCCCGGCTCGGCGGCGCCGCTGCTGTCCGTGACCCCGGTCTCCCCGCACGAGCTCGACGAGCTGCCCGAGCTCGACGACCACCGTCCGGTCCGGCTGTCCCGGTTCGCCGCGCTGCGCGAGCAGGACGGCGAGGTGCTCCTGGAGTCCCCGCTGTCGCACCACCGGGTGGTGCTGCACCGGCCGCTCGCCTCGTGGGTGGTCGGCTCGCTCGGCCGGACCACGACCAGCTCCGAGATCGCCAGGGTGATCGACGTGTCGCGGCCACTGGTGACCGGGATCGTCACCTGTCTCGCGGCGGCGGGCATGGTCGTGTTCCAGCCGGACCCCGCCGGGGGCACCCGGCTCGGGTTCGCCGAGGACTCCGACCCGGCGCTGCTCACCTGGTCCCCGCACGATCTGATGTTCCACTCCCGCAGCCGCATCGGCCGCCACGACGACCCGGTCGGCGCGCTGTACCGGTACGCGGGGCGGCTGCCGCCGCTGCCGGCGGTGAAGCCGCCGCCGAGGGGCGAGCGCTTCCCGCTGTACCGACCGGATCCGGCGGTCCCCGCCGGCGGTGGGATCACCCTGACCGAGGCCATGGACCGGCGCCGGTCGGTGCGCGAGTTCGCCGCCGACGGGCCCTCGGCCGACCAGCTCGGCGAACTGCTCCACCGCACCGCGCGGATCCGCTCGCAGCGCAGGGTGGTCGGCGCGGGCGGCATCCCCTACACCGTGTCCGAACGCCCGTACCCCAGCATGGGCTCGCTGCACGAGCTGGAGCTCTACCTCACGGTGGACCGCTGTGCCGGTCTGCCGCGCGGGATCTACCACTACGACCCGCAGGGCCACGCGCTGACGCTGGTCAACGTGGACGCGGCGCAGGTGGACGAGCTGCTCGGCGGCGCCATGGTGCAGACCGGGTCCCGCCGGCCGCCGCCGGTGCTGATCACCATGACCGCGCGGATGGCCCGGCTGTCCTGGGTGCACGGCGGGATCTCCTACGCGACCACGCTCAAGCACGTCGGCGTGCTGCAGCAGACCCTCTACCTCGTGGCGACCGCGCTCGGGCTCGCGCCGTGCGCGCTCGCGATGGGCGACAGCGACGCGGCGACCGCGGCGTTCGGGCTCGACCACCCGGCCGAGGTCAGCGTGGGCGAGTTCGTGGTGGGCCTGCCGGTCGACGGTACTGACCGGACGGTCGGAATCGTGACGAACAGGACTGGTGCGTGACAAGGCCCAGCGTGGTACAACGAGCACATTACGGGCAGCCAGAAGGAACGCCACACATGATCAAGGTGATGCTCGCCGAGGACATGCACATGGTCCGGGGCGCCCTTGTGGCCCTGCTCAACCTCGAGGCGGACATCGAGGTGGTGGCGGAGGTCTCCGACGGCAACGACATCCTCCCCACCGCGCGCAAGGTCCGGCCGGACGTCGCGGTGGTCGACATCGACCTGCCGGGCAAGGACGGCCTGACGGCGGTCAGCGAGATCCACGAGCACCTGCCCGAGATCCGCACGCTGGTCCTGACCGGGCTCTCCCGCCCGGGCAACCTGCGCCGCGCGCTGTCCGCGAAGGTGAGCGGTTTCCTGCTCAAGGACGCGCCACCGGCGCAGCTGGCCGGCGCGATCCGCAGCGTTGCGGCCGGACGCCGCGTGGTGGACAGTCAGCTGGCCATGGCCGCCTGGGACAGCGCCGAGTGCCCGCTGACCGCGCGCGAGACCGAGGTGCTGCGGCTCACCGCGGAGGGGATGCAGGCCGCGGACATCGCCTCACGGCTCTTCCTCTCGGTCGGCACGGTCCGCAACTACCTCACCACGATCATCGGGAAGCTGGCGGCCCGCAACCGGGTCGACGCCATCCGGATCGCACGGGAGTCCGGCTGGCTGTGACAGCCGCCCCGAGCGCGCCCCGGGCTGGCGCTCGTAGCGCAGCGGCACGGTGGCACACAGCCGGAACGTGTTCTGCTCCCGCTCGACGCCGACCGAGCCGCCGATCTCCCCGGCCCGCACGGAGAGGTTGTGCAACCCGCCGCGACTACTGGTCGGCGCGACCTTCGACGGGGTCAGCGCGTCGTCGTTGACGATCGAGATCGAGGCGTCGTCCGCGGTCTGCCGGATGGTGATCTCGCAGTTCTTCGCCTTGCTGTGCCTGAGCATGTTGGTCACGCCCTCACGCAGCACGGTGGCCAGCACGGTGCTGACGTGAACCGGGAGGTCGGTGTGCTCGCTGTCCAGCCGGACGTTGATGTCGGCCGCGGCCAGCACGGACAGGGCCGAGTGGCACTCCTCCTCGAGGGAGAGCTCGCGGTAGCCGCTGGCGACGGTGCGGGCGTCGGACAGCGCCAGCCGCGAGATCTCGAGAATCTCCAGCAGCTGGTCGCTCGCCTCCTTGGTCGACTTCTCCATCAGCCGGTGGGTGAGCTCGACCTTCAGGGTGATGGCCGACAGGCTGTACCCGAGCAGGTCGTGCAGGTCACGGGCGAAGCGCAGCCGCTCCCGCAGCACCGCCATGCGCGCGATCTCCGCGCGGGTCGACTGGACCTCCATGACGAGCGCGGTCAGCCGGGACAGGCCGTAGACCACGAGGCCGGTGGTGACGGTCGAGATCGAGGTGTAGAGGATGTCGACCGGCACGCCGCTGAACACCGCCTGGGCGACGCCCATACTCGCCACGACCAGGCAGAAGGCCGCCCAGGCCGCGACCGGGCGCAGCACCAGCAGCACGCTGCCGGCGAAGAAGCCGGGCATGCCCACCCAGGCCTGGCCGAACATCAGCATGGGCACGTAGGCCAGGCACGCCTGGGCGGCGAGGATGGCGTATCCCCTGGGCGATCTGAGTCGCGCGGAGTCGCGCGCGTACCAGACCAGCTGCATGACCAGCAGCGCGGTGATGCAGGCGAAGGAGAACAGGATCGCGCCCAGTCCCACGGGCAGTAGCAGGACGTGCACGAAGCCGATCAGGCTGATGCTGACGAAGACGGCGGTGACCACGCCGAGTGCGAGTCGGGGAGCAGGCAGCGGTACCCCCCGGCCGGGAGGTAAGTCGGTGGGTACGGAGGCGTTCACGATGTCTCCCGCGCGCTACCGGGACTGGGGTAACCAGCGGCCTAACGCCTCCGGTGCCACAGTCGAGCCCGTCTCCGTGCCCAATACCGCACAAATGGTTCTCGTCATGGCCACGAGATTACCCTAAACGGGAGGGATCGGAAGAATTATTACCGGATCGGCGTTACCCATTCGATAAATGGCGATTCCAGCGGAAGCCGAATACGGTCGCATACCGATTTGACCGTTGTCAACCCATCGTCCGTTCGCGCCGCCGCGACGGCTCCGTTCGCACTACCGGCGACTCACCGCACTGGGCCGAGGGCTCAGGCCGAGCACCTCGACCAGGTCGCGCCTGGCCCGGGCCACCCGGGACCGGATCGTACCGACGGGACAGTCACACACCTCGGCCGCCGCCGCGTAGCCGAGCCCGAGCACCTGGGTCAGCACGAAGGCGTCCCGCCGGTCGTCCGGCAGCGCCCGCACCGCGAGGCCGATCGAGACGGTGTCGTCGACCCCGGGCAGGTTGGGCGCGCCGGCTCGTTCCGCCGCGACCTGCCAGTCCCGGTCGCCGGCGATCCGCGGGCGGGCCGCCGCGGCTCGGAAGTGGTCGGCGGCCACCCGGCGCGCGATGGCCAGCAGCCAGGTGCGGCCCTGACTGCGCGCGGTGAACCGGTGCGCGGAGCCGAGTGCGCGCACGAACGTGTCCTGGGTGAGGTCCTCGGCGTCGGCCCGCCCGACGAGGTACACGAGGAACCGCCAGACGTCACGCTGCGTGGTGCGGATCAGGGAGCTCGCCGCGGCCCGGTCACCTCGCCCGGCCGCGAGAACCATGGCGGTGACGGGGTCTTCCAGCGCTACCTCTGACATGTTTCGAAGGTAACCAGGGAAACCGCGTCGGAAAATGGCGTCCAGCGCCGGTCGAGTGAAACTCATCCCCAAATTCAAGGGATTGCTGGAACCAGCCCGGGAGGAAATCCGACTATTACGGCGTGGACTGCGAAGAATATCGAGAAGCCCTGTCCGCCCGCCTCGACGACGAGGAGGGACCCGAGGTCGCCGAGCAGTCGACCGACCTGCACCTGGACTTCTGCGCGGACTGCGCGCGCTGGTACGAGAACGCCGCGCTGATCACCAGGCGGACCAGGACGACCGCGGCGGCCACCTGGCCGGACGTGAGTGCGGCCGTCCTGTCGCGGCTGCCGCCCGCGCGCCACCCGGGAGCCGGCCGGCGGGTGGCGCTGGCCGCGGTCGGCGCACTGCTCGGGACCTCCGCTCTGGTCTCGCTGACCGCCCAGGGCGGTGGACACGCCGCCGCGGCCTACGAGACCGGGGCCTGGCACCTCGCGCTCGGCGTCGCGTTCGGCGTGGTGGCCGCGCGCCGCGCGGCGCCGGGCGCGCTGATCCCCCTGCTCGGCACGTTCGTCGCCGTGCTGTCCTGGGGGCACGTGGCCGACCTGCTGTCCGGCCGGTGGAGCCTCGCCGGGGCGTTGCCCCACCTGCTGGCCGCGACCGGTTTGGTGCTGGTCGTCCTGCTCGGCGGAACGCGGCCGGCGCGGCGCTGGCCGGCGCCGCCGGCCACAACCGCCGGAAGAATCCGGGACACACCGGAACCGGACATATCGGCGAACGGACCACAGAGTGCGATTCGGTTCACCAAACCGGCCCGTTCGGCGTGAACTTCTGTCGAATCCCGACGAAGGCCGGACCCGCACTCGCGGATCCGGCCTTCATTCTTTCGCATGATGATCCTGGTTCGCCGGAAGGTGTCAGCCGGCCCTGGCCAGTGGTCGCGCACCGTAGGTGACCCGCACGATCCCGTCGTCGTGGCGCTCGGTCACCGCCGTCACCCCGAACACCCCGGCCAGCACCTCGGGGCTCAGCGCCGCCAGCACCGGCCCGGCCGCGACGACCTCGCCGTGGTCGAGCACGACCAGCCGGTCGCAGCTGCGGGCGGCCAGGTCGAGGTCGTGCAGCACGGCGAGGGTGGTCACGCCGATGTCGTGCACCAGCTCGAGCAGCTCGAACCTGGCCCGGATGTCGAGGTGGTTGGTCGGCTCGTCGAGCACCAGCAGCCGCGGCTGCTGGGCGAGCGCGCGGGCCAGCAGCACCCGCTGCCGCTCCCCGCCGGACAGCGATCCGTAGACGCGGTCGGCGTAGGGCAGCATCCCGGTCCGCTCCAGCGCCGAGGACACGATCGCGCGGTCCTCCGCGTTCTCCCGGTCGAACATGCCGTGGTGGGGCGTGCGGCCGAGCGCGGCGACCTCCCGCACGGTCAGACCCGGCGGGGTCGGGCTGTTCTGCAGGACCGCGGCGGTCTGCCGGGCCGCGGTGCGGGCCGGTACCGACCACACGTCGTCCTCCCCGAGCCGCACCACACCGGTCGCCGGCCGGACCGACCGGTAGATCGTGCGCAGCAGCGTCGACTTGCCGCTGCCGTTCGGGCCGATCAACCCGACGAACTCGCCGGGCGCCGCGTCCAGGCTGACGTCGCGCAGGATCGGCGTGCCACCGATCGTGACGTTCACCTGCTGCACCTGAAGTCTCATGAGTGGGACAGGCTCCGATCCCGGCGCATCAGCCAGACGAAGAACGGCGCGCCGAACAGGGCGGTCAGGACGTTCAGGGGCAGCTCGTTGGGCGGGTCGACCGTGCGTGACAGCAGGTCCACCGCCACCAGGTACACCGCCCCGACCAGGGCGGCCAGCGGCAGCAGCCGGCGGTGGTCGACGCCGAAGGACAGCCGCACCAGGTGCGGCACCATCAGCCCGACGAAGCCGATCCCGCCCGCGACCGCGATCAGCACGCCGGCCACGAGCGAGGTCAGCACGATCAGCACCAGGCGCAGGCGCCGGACGTCGATGCCGAGCGCGGTCGCCGACTCGTCCCCGGTGACCAGGGCGTTGAGCTGGCGCCCGTAGCAGGTCAGCAGCACCGTCGCGGCGACCACCACGACCCCGGCGACCCGCAGCTGCTCCCAGTGCGCCCCGGACACGCTGCCGAGGAGCCAGAACATGATCTGGCGCATGTTGTTCGGCTCGGCCTGCAGCTGCAGGAAGCTGGTGATCGAGGTGAACACGTAGCTGACCACGACCCCGGCGAGCACCAGCCGGATCGGGTTGAGCCGGCCGCTCTGCTGGCCGAGCAGGAACACCAGCGTCACCGCCACCATGGCGCCGAGGAACGCCGCGGCCGACACGCCGAGGCCGCCGAGGGCCCCGGCGCCGAGCGCCATCACGATGACCGCGCCGACCGAGCCGCCGGCCGACACGCCGAGGATGAACGGGTCCGCCAGCGGGTTGTTCACCAGCGCCTGCAGCACCACCCCGGCCACCGCGAGCCCGGCGCCGCACAGCGCGGCGAGCAGCACCCTCGGCAGCCGGAAGTTCCAGATGATCTGGTCCATCGCCGGGTCGAGGGCCGCGGTCTGTCCGGTGAGGTGGCCCCAGACGATCCGCCAGCTGTCGGCGACCGAGACCGAGACCGAGCCGAACGCGGCCGCCACGACGACCATGACCAGCAGCAGCGCACCGAGCGCGACCAGCGCCACCGGCAGCGGGACCGCGTGCAGCGGGGCCGGTCGCGCCGCGTCGGGGGCGGGCGGCTGGTCGCGCCGGGCCGGCGGCACCGACCGCAGCCCCCGGGGCCGTCGTGTCGTGGTCGTCATGACTTCTCGAACGCCCCGGGGTGCACCGTCCGGGCGATCGCCTCCACCGCGAGGTGGTTGCTCGGGCCGAGGTACACCGAGTCGGACAGCACGACGTAGCGGTCGTCCCGGGCGGCGTCCCACTGCGGGAACTGGTCCAGCAGCGCGGTCGCGTCGGCGTCGGGGTCCGGCGACTGGTAGTTCACCACGATCAGCGCCTCGACGTCGGCTCTGGCCACCTGCTCCTTGCTGAGGCTGGCGAACAGGTCGTCGGTGGCCTCGGCGAACACGTTGACCGCGCCGGCCCTGGCCATGATGTCGTTCCAGATGCCGTTGCCGCCGACCGAGCTGAACTCGCCGCCCATGGCCATGCCGGGAATGATCAGCATCGCCTTGCGCGCCGGCTCGCCGGCGACCTTCTCCGCCACGGCCGCGATCCGGCGCTTCGACTCGGCGACGATCTCCTCGGCCCGTTCCTCGACGCCGAAGATCTTGCCGAAGTCGCGCAGCATGGCGTAGCTGTCCTCGATGGACGGTTCGTTGCTCACCGTGCCGACCTCACCGCAGGCGCTGGCCGGGGCGTAGGTGTTCGCGCCGATCCGGGCGAGGTCCTCGCGGGTGGCGAAGCCGGCCTCGGCGCGGAACCCGCCGTCGTAGGTGGAGACGACGAAGTCGGGGCGCAGCCCGATCATCGCCTCGCGCGGGATGTCCATCATCTCGTTGAGCTCGATGCCCCCGGTCGGCAGCGCGGCGATCGCGTCCACCCGGCCGGGCACCTCGGAGTCCCCGTAGGACTGCGCGTTGGCGACGATCCGGTCACCGAGCCCGAGCTCGAGCAGGGCCGAGACCTCCGCCACCGACCCGCCGTTCATCACCACCACCCGCTCCGGCGGCTCGGTGAAGGTGTACTCCTCGCCGCAGTTGGTGATCGTCACCGGGTAGCCGGGTTGGCTCCCGCCTCCCGACTCGGCGGCGGTGGTGGGTGTGCCGCACGCCGTGACGGCGAGGCACAGGACGCCCACCGCGGCGAGCATGGTCCGTTCGACCCTCATCGGGCACTCCTCCGGGGTGTCGGGGGGGGGGGGGGGGGGGG
>DATABL010000022.1:0-5399 GCA_036259595.1 Actinophytocola sp. | reverse complement strand
CGGCCGCCAGCGTGTGCCCGCCGCCGCCGAAGTGGGCGGCGACCGCCCGCACGTCGACCGCGCCGGCCGCGCGCAGCGAGCCGACCCAGGTGCTCGGGCCGGACTGCTTGAGCACCGCCGCCACCTCGGCCTCGGCGGTGGTCCGCACGATGTCGACCACCGACTCCACCTCCTCGATGCGGACGCCGGCCTGGTCGTCGAGCCGCACGGCGGTGTGCACGAGCCCGAGCCCGCCGGCCGCTTCCGGTTCGAGCCGCGCCCGGCCCAGTACGGCGCCGAGCATGCGCAGGAAGGCGAACGGGTGGCTGCCGAACAGCTCGCGGGCGGCCACCTCCGGGTCGGCACCCGCCGCGAGCAGCCGCGCGGCCAGCGTGTGGGTGGCCGGCCGGGCCCGCTGGAACGAGCTGGTGTCGGTGACCAGGCCCGCGTAGAGGCAGCGCGCCAGGTCCGCGTCCAGTGCGACCCCGAGCTCGTCGAGCAGGGCGGCGACCAGTACGGCGGTGGCCTCGGCGCGGTCGTCGACCACGTGGTGGGTGCCGAAGCGGGTGTTGCTCGCGTGGTGGTCGACCACGAGGACCGCTCCCCCGCCCGCGACGGTGGCCTCGACCCGGCCGGCGAGCCGGCCCAGCCGGTCGACGCTGCCGCAGTCGACCGTGACCAGGAGCCCCGCGGCCGGCGGCACCGCGTCGGCCGGCACGACGAGCCCGGCGACGTCGAGCCAGCGCAGCGACTCCGGCACCGCGTCGGGCGCGCCGAAGGAGACCCGCACGGCGGCGCCGCGCCGGTGCAGGACCAGGCCCAGCGCCAGCGCGCTGCCGAGCGCGTCGGCGTCCGGCGTGACGTGCGCGAGCAGCGTCACGTCGGTCGCGTCGCGCAGCAGCTCGGCGGCGGCAGCCAGGTCCGTGGTCGGCACGCGGACAGCCTCACGTAACCGGGCGGCCGCGTCCAGTGCACCGGCGGGAGAAGGTTGTGGAGATGAGATCTGGGCCATGGCTCCACCGTGGACCTGAGGCCCGCGGTGGGCAAGGAGGGCGCCGTGCGAAAGGTCCATTCGCACGGTCGCGTAGCTGTTTCCGCAGGTCAGCCGATGCGGCCGCCGACGAACCGGAGTGCGTCGGGCAGCACCTTGCGCCAGTAGTCGGCGTCGTGGTCGCCCGGCTCGACCTCGGCGACCGCCGGGGCGGCCCGCTCGATCAGCTGGCGGGCGCCGTCGACGAACGGGTCGGACTCGCCGCACCAGACGCCGAGCGTCGAGCTGTTGATGTCGGCCAGGTTCTGCAGCGGGTCGGTGTCGCGCCACTGCTGCTCGTCGGCGAACACGTCCCGCGCGTCGGCCTCCGGCCAGGTCAGGAACAGTGCCGGGCTGAGCACCGCGACCAACGGGTTGAGCAGGCCCGCGGCGTAGTTGAGCGCGCCGTAGCCGCCCATCGAGATGCCGAGCACGCCGAACGGGTTGGGCGCGAGCCCCCGTTCGGCCAGCCACGCCGGCACCTCCTCGGTGAGCATCCGCTGCGGGTCGTCCTCGGCGTCGCGGGCGATCCAGTAGGAGTCCCCGCCGTTCACCGCGACCACCGCGAACGGCGGGACGCCCTGGTAGTTGACCAGCGAGGTCAGCACGTCCGGCACGCCGAGGTCGACGAACATCTCGGCGGTCTCGCCGCGGCCGTGCAGCGCGATGCACACCGGCAGGTCCTGGCCGGCGTCCTCGGGGCGCATCGTGATCAGCTCGACGTCGGTGCCCCGTGCCGCCGAGCGGACCCGTTCGACGGTGACCGGTTCGGGCGGTGCCGTGGCACTGACGGCGGACAGGGTCCCGGGCGCGGAGCTGGTGGCGCCGGTTCTGACGGGAACGTCCTCTGGCTTCGATGCACAGCCGGCGGCCGCGAGGCCCAAGCCGACAGCACCAAGCAGGACGTCTCGCCGCGAACGGCGAAGGTCGCCTGCAGGCACGTCTCACCCCAAGCTGGCAGTCGTCGGGTCAGAGGGCCCGAGAGTAGCGAACCCGTGCTCGGTTCGGGGGCGGGTTCGTGACATTCGGAGCACTTTGACAGGTACCTGTCGTTGTGGGAGGTTGTCGGCATGACCGCGCTGACCGCCCGGGGCGAGGAGTTCTCGGAGCTGCTGGTGGAGGTGTTCCGGGTGAACGGGCTGCTCCTGGCGGCGGGCGACCTGCTGGCCCGGCCCTCCGGCCTGACCAGCGCGCGCTGGCAGGTGCTCGGCGTGGTCGACCACGAGCCGGCCACCGTCGCGCAGGTCGCCCGCGTCATGGGCCTGACCCGGCAGACCGTGCGGCAGACCGCGACCGCCCTGGCCGGCGACGGGATGATCGAGTTCCAGGACAACCCGCGCGACCGGCGGGCCCGGCTCATCGCGCTCACCGACAGCGGCCGCTCGGCCCTGCGCCAGGTGGAGCGCCGGCAGGCGAGCTGGGCGAACGAGGTGGCCGCCCGGACCAGCGAGGCCGAAATGCGGGCCGCCACCGGGATCCTGCGCGATCTGGGCGACCTGTTGGAGGGCCGAGCCGATGGCCGGTGAAGTGACGGTTCCCGCGCTCCCCTGTGCGTCGATCGACACCATGCAGTCGTTCTACGAGGCACTCGGCTTCCGGCGCAGACCAGACCGAACCCGTACCTCGTGATGCGCCGCGAGGACATCGAGCCGCACTTCTTCGTCGGACGGCTTCGACCCGGCCGACTCGTACGGCACCTGCATCGTCCAGGTCCCCGAAACCGGCGCGCTGCACCAGGCGTTCGCGGACCCGGGCGGAGCTTCGCGGGATCGATCTGACCGAGCGGGAGCGGGAGCGGGTCGCCGGCGCACTGTCCGCGGCCGAGCTGGAGCTGTAGCGGTAGCGCTGAGGCAGGTAGGTGGCCGCCGGACGCAGGCGGCCCTGAGGCTCACTCCTCGTCGTCGGGGTCGCGGGGGGCGCGGTACGGGTCGGCCTCGCCGGCGGGCAGGGCGCCGTTGGCCAGGCGGGCGACCTCGGCGTCCGCGGCCTGGGCGCGGGCCAGCAGGTCGTCGATGTGCTTGGCGTCCTCGGGGACCGTGTCGGCCACGAAGGTGAGGGTCGGGGTGAAGCGGACGCCGGTGCCGGCGCCGACCCGGGAGCGCAGCACGCCCTTCGCCGACTCCAGTGCCGCGGCGGCGCCGCGGGTGTCCGGGGTGGCGTCGAGCTTGTCGCCGAGCACCGTGTAGTAGACGGTCGCGTCGTGCAGGTCGGCGGTGACCCGCGCGTCGGTGATCGTCACCCTGGCCAGGCGCGGGTCCTTGACCTCGTGCTCCAGTGCGGACGCGACGATCTGCGCGATGCGCTTCGCGAGCTTGCGGGCGCGTGGTGCGTCAGCCACGACGTTCCTTCCTTACCGTGTCATTCGTCGTTCGGGCCGAGCCAGCGGCGGCGCGCCGAGACCAGCTCCAGCTCGGGACGCCCGGCGACCAGCCGTTCGCACGCGTCGAGCAGGTCGCCGACGTGTCCGGCGTCGGCCGCCACGGCGGCCACGCCGATCAGCGTCCGGCGGTGCTTGTCCAGATGACCGGCCTCGGCCGCGGTCACCTCGAACCGCCGGCGCAGCTCGGCGATCACCGGCCGGACGGCGGAACGCTTCTCCTTCAGCGAGCGGATGTCGCCGAGCACGACATCCAGCTCCAGGGCCCCCACGTACAACGGGCATCACTTTCCACGAACGAGGCCGGTTGCCGCGCCCTCTCGAAAGGGGGCGCGGCAACCGAGCGGGGTGTCTCAGTCGCGCGGCTTCTCGCGCAGCTCGTAGGTCTCGATGATGTCGTCGACCTTCAGGTCGCCGTACGAGCCGAGCGTCAGACCGCACTCGAAGCCCTCGCGGACCTCGACCGCGTCGTCCTTGAACCGCCGCAGCGAGCTGACCGGCAGGCTCTCGTGGACGACCGAGCCGTCGCGGATGAGCCGGGCCTTGGCGTTGCGCCGGATCTCGCCGGAGAGCACCATGCAACCCGCGATCGTGCCGACCTTCGAGGACTTGAACACCTCGCGCACCTCGGCGCGACCGAGCTCGACCTCTTCGTAGACCGGCTTGAGCATGCCCTTGAGCGCCTGCTCGATCTCGTCGATCGCCTGGTAGATGACCGAGTAGTACCGAACGTCGATGCCCTCGCGGTTGGCCTGCTCGGTGACCTTGCCCTCGGCGCGGACGTTGAACCCGAGGATGATCGCGTCGGACGCGATCGCCAGGTCCACGTTGGCCTTGGTGACGCCACCGACACCGCGGTCGATGACCCGCAGCTCGACCTCGTCGCCGACGTCGATCTTCGTGAGCGCGTCCTCGAGTGCCTCGACGGTACCCGAGTTGTCGCCCTTGATGATCAGGTTGAGCTGGCTGGTCTCCTTGAGTGCGGAGTCCAGGTCCTCGAGGCTGATCCGCTTGCGCCGCTGGGCGTTCGCCGCGTTGCGCATGCGGGCCGCGCGTCGCTCGGCGATCTGTCGGGCCTTGCGGTCCTCCTCGACCACGAGGAACGTGTCACCGGCACCGGGCACCGACGTGAAGCCGATGACCTGGACCGGCCGCGACGGGGTCGCCTCGATGACGTCGTCGTTGAACTCGTCGACCATGCGCCGCACGCGGCCGTAGGCGTCGCCGGCGACGATCGAGTCGCCGACCCGCAGCGTGCCGCGCTGGACCAGCACCGTGGCGACCGGACCGCGACCGCGGTCCAGGTGCGCCTCGATGGCCACGCCCTGCGCCTCCATCTCGGGGTTGGCCCGCAGGTCGAGCGACGCGTCCGCGGTGAGCACGACGGCCTCGAGCAGCCCGCTGATGTTGATGTTCTGCCGCGCCGAGATGTCGACGAACATCGTCTCGCCGCCGTACTCCTCGGCGACCAGCCCGTACTCGGTGAGCTGCTGGCGCACCTTCTGCGGGTTGGCGCCCTCCTTGTCGATCTTGTTGACCGCGACCACGATCGGCAGGCCGGCGGCCTGCGCGTGGTTGATCGCCTCGACCGTCTGGGGCATCACGCCGTCGTCGGCGGCGACCACGATCACCGCGATGTCGGTGGAGCTGGCACCACGGGCACGCATGGCGGTGAACGCCTCGTGACCCGGGGTGTCGATGAAGGTGATCAGCCGCTCGTTGCCGTCGACGTCGACCGCGACCTGGTAGGCGCCGATGTGCTGGGTGATGCCACCGGCCTCGCCCTCGTGCACGGTCGTCTTGCGGATCGTGTCCAGCAGGCGGGTCTTACCGTGGTCGACGTGACCCATGACGGTCACGACCGGCGGCCGGGCCTGCAGCTCCTCCTCGCCACCGGCGTTCTCGCCGTAGGAGATGTCGAAGGAGTCCAGCAGCTCGCGGTCCTCCTCCTCCGGGCTGACCACCTGCACCTTGTAGTTCATCTCGGTGCCGAGCAGCTCGAGCACGTCGTCG
>DATABL010000021.1:0-13416 GCA_036259595.1 Actinophytocola sp. | reverse complement strand
GGACCAGTTGGAGGTCCGGTCGCTGACCGGCATCGGCGCGCGGTGACGCTGTGTTACGTCAGCACATCGTGGTGGCCATGACGGCCTCCGGGCTCGCCCACGAGGCACAGCCCTGGTAGGAGTGGCCGTACCAGTTGTGGCCGAACTCGTGCGCGGCGAGCAGCGCGGCGTCGCTAACCGCGCCCGGGAACAGCTTGATGAGCTGTCCCATGCCGTAGTTGCACCCGACGACGATCAACTGCCCGTCCACGAGCACCTCGACCGGCTCGAACCCGCAGTCGGTGATCGCCGAGTTCTGGCACTCGACCGGCGTGCCGCCACCCTCGGTGACGTCACCCCAGTAGTTCGCGCCCTGGCGGATCGGGCCCTCCCAGCCGCCGCAGGACGGCATGATGGTGTACGACCAGGCCATCGGGGCCGACTCCTGCACGGGTGCGCCGTGGTCGGAATGCCCCTCCGCGGTGGCCGCACCGGCCGCCGGCGCGCCGAGCACACCGAGGGCGACCGCCGCGGAGAACGCCATAACCAGCTTCGTTGCCAGCTTCAGCATCGCATCTCCTGTCGTGGTAAAAAGTGACAGCAATTCAGTAGCAGGGTTTAACTGATTTAAATGCGATGGGGTATTTTCTATCCCAAGCAAAGACGAAACTACCGTTCGCCGGAAAACGCGCACAACCTACGAAAGTAGGGCCGGTGCGGGGGCCGGTCGCGGGGTACGTACACTGTCCAGCCGACCAGTATTGGAGGCGTGATCAGGTGTGGTCCCACCTGGATTGGCTTGAGGCCGAGAGCATCGACATCATGCGCGAGGCGGTCGCGGAGAGCGAGCGCCCGGTGCTGATGTACTCGATCGGCAAGGACTCCTCGGTCCTGCTGCACCTGGCCAGAAAGGCCTTCTACCCGTCCAAGCCGCCGTTCCCGTTGCTGCACGTCGACACCACCTGGAAGTTCCGGGAGATGATCGAGTTCCGGGACCGCACGGCGGCCGAGTACGGGCTCGACCTGATCGTGCACCAGAACCCCGAGTGCGTCACTCTCGGTATCAACCCGTTCGAGCACGGCTCGGCGACGCACACCGACATGTGGAAGACCCAGGGCCTGCGGCAGGCGCTCGACAAGCACCGCTTCGACCTGGCCTTCGGCGGCGCCCGGCGGGACGAGGAAGCCTCGCGGGCGAAGGAGCGGGTGTTCTCCTTCCGCACCGCCGACCACCGCTGGGAGCCGCGCGCCCAGCGTCCCGAGTTGTGGCGGCTCTACAACGCGCGGAAGGCGCCGGGCGAGAGCATTCGCGTGTTCCCGCTGTCCAACTGGACCGAGCTCGACGTGTGGCAGTACATCGAGCGCGAGGAGATCCCGGTCGTCCCGCTGTACTTCGCCGCCCGGCGGCCCGTGGTCGAGCGCGACGGCACGATGATCATGGTCGACGACGAGCGGCTGCCGCTGGCCGAGGGCGAGACCCCGCGCGAGGAGCTGGTGCGCTTCCGCACGCTGGGCTGCTACCCGCTGACCGGCGCGATCCCGAGCACGGCGACCACGCTGCGTGAGGTCATCGAGGAGACCGTCGGCGCGACCACCTCGGAGCGCCAGGGCCGGGTGATCGACCGCGACCAGTCCGGGTCGATGGAGCGCAAGAAGCGGGAGGGGTACTTCTGATGGGTCTGCTTCGCTTCATCACGTGTGGCAGCGTCGACGACGGCAAGAGCACGCTGATCGGCCGGCTGCTGTACGACACCCGACAGCTGCACGCCGACCAGCTCGCCACCCTCACCGCCGACTCGAAGCGGCGCGGCTCCGACCTCGACCTGTCGCTGCTGGTCGACGGCCTGCTCGCCGAGCGTGAGCAGGGCATCACGATCGACGTGGCCTACCGGTACTTCGCCACCGAGAACCGCACGTTCATCGTCGCCGACACGCCGGGCCACGAGCAGTACACCCGCAACATGGTCACCGGCGCGTCCACCGCCGACGCCGCGGTGATCCTGCTCGACGCGCGCAAGGGTGTGCTGCGCCAGACCCGCCGGCACAGCCACATCGTGTCCCTGCTCGGGATCCGCCGGGTGGCGCTCGCGGTGAACAAGTTCGACCTCGTCGGCTACGACCGGAAGACGTTCGACCAGATCGCCGAGGAGTACCGCGAGTTCGCCGCGAGCATCGGCATCGACGAGGTCGCCTGCATCCCGGTGTCCGCGCTGGAGGGGGCCGGTGTCGCCACCCGGGCGGAGCGCGAGATGCCCTGGTACGACGGCCCGACGCTGCTCGGTTGGCTGGAGAACGTGGCCGTCGAGGACGTGCGCCGGTCCGACCCGTTCCGGATGATCGTGCAGTGGGTGAACCGGCCTGACTCGGAGTTCCGCGGCGTCTCCGGCGCGATCCTCGGCGGCACGGTCCGCCCGGGCGACACGATCAGCGTGTTCCCCGGCGAGCACAAGACCACGGTGGCCCGCCTGGTCACCTTCGACGGAGACCTGGACGAGGCCGTCGCCGGCCAGTCGGTGACCGTCGTGCTGGCCGACGACCTCGACGTGAGCCGGGGCGCCGTGCTGGCCGCGGGTGAGCCACCCGCGGTGGCCGACGCGGCCCAGGCCGACCTGATCTGGATGGGCGAGCAGGAGATGCTCCCCGGCCGGCGGTACCTGGCCAAGATCGGCGCGCGGACCGTCGGCCTCACCATCGACCAGCCCAAGCACCGGCTCGACGTGGACACCGGTGCCCACCTGGCCGCGAAGACACTGCACCTGAACGAGATCGGCGTGGGCAACGTCCACTTCGACCAGCCGGTGGCGCTGGACCCGTACCGGGCCAACCGCGACCTCGGCGGCTTCATCGTCATCGACCGACTGTCGAACGCCACGGTCGGCGCCGGCCTGGTGCGCTACCCGCTGCGCCGCTCGACGAACGTCCAGTGGCAGGAGATGTCGGTCGACAAGGACAAGCGCGCCGAGCTCAACGGTCACCGCGGGTGCGTGGTGTGGTTCACCGGCCTGTCCGGCGCGGGCAAGTCGACGATCGCGAACCTGGTGGAACAGCGGCTGTTCGCGCAGGGCCGGCACACGTTCACTCTCGACGGCGACAACGTGCGGCACGGCCTGAACAAGGACCTGGGCTTCACCGACGCCGACCGCGTGGAGAACGTGCGCCGGGTGGGCGAGGTCGCGGGGCTGATGGTGCAGGCCGGCCTGATCGTGCTGGTGTCGTTCATCTCGCCGTTCCGCGCGGAGCGCAGGCTGGCCCGCGGCATCGTCGAGGACGGCGAGTTCTGCGAGGTCCACGTGGACACCCCGATCGAGATCGCGGAGAGCCGCGACCCGAAGGGCCTCTACGCCAAGGCGAGGCGCGGCGAACTCCCGAACTTCACCGGCATCGACTCCCCGTACGAACCCCCGGAGAACCCCGAGGTCCACGTCGACACGAACACCCTCACCCCCGAGGAAGCCGCCGACGCGGTCCTGGCCAAACTCCACGCCCTCGGCATCTGCTGAGGATCATGACCGCGGGAGCGATGCCGTAGCCCACGGCACGCTTCCGCGGGTCGGGTATGTGCGTGGGGCACACGTCGGTCCGGCGTGCGGTGGTGGGTGGCCACCTTGCCCGGTGGGCCCGCTCGGGGGACGGTATGGCTCGTCCCCGGTGTCGTGGTTCGCGGAGGTGGCCGATGTCCGCCAGTCCGGTCGGTCGTGCGGTGCGCGTCGCCGGTGGGGAGTTGTGGGTTCATCTCTGGGGTGAGGTCGACGCGGAGCCGGTGCTCGCGATCCACGGGATCACCGCGTCCGGGATGGCCTGGAACGCGGTCGCGGACCGGCTCGTGGCGCCGCTTGTCGCGCCTGATCTGCGGGGGCGGGGTGCGAGTCGCGCCGGGGGGCCGTACGGGATGGGCACTCACGCCGAGGACTGTGTTCGGGTGCTCGACGAGCTCGGGGTCGAGCGGGCGCGGGTCGTCGGGCACTCGATGGGTGGGTTCGTCGCCGCCGTGGTGGCGCGGCGGTACCCGGACCGCGTCGCGCGGCTTGTGCTCGTCGACGGGGGTGTGTCGCTGCCCGCGCCGGACGGGGACCCGGACACGCTGCTCGGACCCGCTGCCGAGCGGTTGCGGATGACGTTCGCCGGGCGCGAGGCCTATCGGGACTTCTGGCGCGCGCACCCGGCCTTCCGGGACTGGTCGCCGGCCATCGAGTCCTACGTGGACCACGACCTCGGTCCGGACGGGCGCAGCCGCGTCGTCGAGGAGGCCATGCGGGCGGACTTCGTCGACCTGCACCGCGGGGCCGTCCCCGTGCCGCCGGGCACGCCGTTCCTCCGGGCCGAGCGCGGGCTGCTCGACGAGGTCCCCCCGCTCTACCCCGACCCGCCCCCGGGCCTCGACGTCCGCACCGTCCCGGACAGCAACCACTACTCGATCCTGTTCGCCGACGCCGGGGTCTCCGCCGTCGCGGCGGCCCTGGGCTGAAACGGAACCCCCATGCGCAGACTCCTGGCCGCGGTGACGCTGGCCGCCGCCCTACTCGTCCCCACCACCACGGTCGCCGCCGACCCCGCTCACCTCGTCCTCGAGGCCACCTTCACCGACGTCGCCAACGGGTGGGAGAAGGTCGACCGGTACCGCGACACCACCGCCGGCTTCCGCGACGAGCAGTACCCGCCGGACGGGCGCGGCGACCAGGACGGGCAGCGGCGCACGTTCTTCGGCGCCGCCCGGCCCTCGTCCGCGGAGTTCCTGCTGTACTCCGCGCCCGGCTGGGACACCGGCGCCAAGGCGACCCCGGTCCTGCTCGTGCACGGTGCCAACGACAACCCCGACCGCGCCTGGGCCAACCCCAACGAGTCCGGCGGGTTCGGCTG
This sequence comes from Actinophytocola sp., assembly GCA_036259595.1. Classification (GTDB taxonomy): domain Bacteria; phylum Actinomycetota; class Actinomycetes; order Mycobacteriales; family Pseudonocardiaceae; genus Actinophytocola. Next base: position 8,580 of record DATABL010000021.1, on the reverse strand, counting down.
CGGCTCGACGACCTGCCCGTCCACCGGACTCATGCAGTACCTGGCCGCCCGCGGCCACCGCGTGTTCGCCATCGGTTTCGCCCACAAGCAGGGCGACAACCTCCAACAGGCCCAGCAGGTCGGCGACGCGATCGCGGTCATCCGGGCCCGGCTCGGCGTGCCGAAGGTCGACGTCGTCGGGTGGAGCAAGGGGATGATGTCCGCGCGCATGTACGTCGCCTCGGTCAAGCCGGGCTGGGGGCGGAACTACGCCGGCGACGTCCGCCGGCTGGTCACCCTCGGCGGCCCGAACGGCGGCTACGACTACCCCTTCGCGCACGGCTGGGCGCACGACTTCTCCATCTGGCCCGAGTGCGGCGGCGCGATCAACGCACCCAGCCCGCACACCCGGATGACCTGCTACGGCCAGTACACCCACCACCCGGAGCTGTCGATCACCCCGACCGGCGGCCACGACGCCTACCCCGGCCAGCGGCAGATGCTCGCCCGCTGGGACGGCGTGTACGGCGTGAACACCTCCACCCAGGACTGGTACACCACCTACTACGGCGGCCAGGGCTTCTACACCGCCGGCCCCGGCATCCAGGCCGCCATCGACGCCGGCTCGCTGATCGAGGAGATCCAGTCCTCACCGACCCCCGCGAACGTGCCGGTGTACCTGCTCGCCGGCGGCTCGCCCACGATCGTCGGCATCTGGAACGAGACCCGCGGCTCGAGCGACGGCGTCGTGTTCGTCTCCAGCGCGCTGGACACCACCGGCGTCACCACCGTCGGCGCCACGAAGCTCGTCGCCTCCGCCAACCACCTCCAGCTCGGCTGGGCGTCCTCGGTCATGTCGACCGTGGCGGGCTGGCTCGCGTGAAAGGGAACCCGATGCTGCTGACCGGGATCACCGCCCGCACCGTGCCGACCGAACGGCTGCGCGTCCACGTGCTCGAGGTCGCCGGCCGCACCGGGACACCCGTGGTGTTCGTGCACGGCAACGTGTCCTCCAGCCTGTTCTGGCAGCAGGCCATGCTCGACCTGCCCGAGGGGTACCGCCCGCTCGCCGTGGACCTGCGCGGGTTCGGCGACACCGAGCCGCTGCCGGTCGACGCCACCCGGGGTGTGCGGGACTACGCCGACGACGTCGCCGCGCTCGCGGCCGCGCTGGACCTCGGCCCGGCGCACCTGGTCGGCTGGAGCATGGGCGGCGGCGTCGTGCTGCAGCTGCTGCGGGACCGGCCCACCACCGTACGCACGGTGACGCTGGTGAACCCGGTGTCGCCCTACGGGTTCGGCGGCACCCGCGGCGTCGCCGGCGAGCCCTACGACGACGCGGGCACCGGCGCCGGCGGCGGCACCGCCAACCCGGACTTCGTTCGGCTGCTGGCCGAAGGCGACCGCACCACCGGCTCGCCGCTCTCGCCCCGGCAGGTGCTGCTGTCCTTCTACGTCCGGCCGCCGTTCCAGCCCGAGCACGCGGACACGTTCGTCGAGTCCATGCTCTCCACCCGCACCGGCGACGCCCACTACCCGGGCGACGCGGTGCCCTCCGACGCCTGGCCCGGCGTCGCCGCGGGCCGCTCCGGGGTGCTGAACACCATGGCCCCCAACCACTTCCGCCTCGACGACCTGCACGCAGTGGACCCGAAGCCGCCGATCCGCTGGATCCGCGGCGCCGACGACCAGATCGTCTCCGACACCTCCGTGTTCGACCTGGCGTTCCTCGGCTCGGCCGGCGCGCTGCCGGACTGGCCGGGCGCCGACACCCACCCGCCGCAGCCGATGGTCACCCAGACCCGCGCCGTGCTGGACCGCTACGCCGAGGCGGGCGGCACCTACGACGAGGTCGTGCTCACCGACTGCGGCCACAGCCCGCACCTCGAGAAGCCGGCCGAGTTCACCGCCGCGCTGCGCGAGGTCCTGGAGAAGGCGAGCACCATCTGAAACAGGCCGACGGACCGGACTTTGCCCAGGTGAGGAAGGTTGTCAACGGAGGTCGGCCGGACTTCTGAACTGTGCTCGGTCTGAAACAGGACGCTTCGGGGTACACCGGGCGTCGTGAGTGACCGAGTAGTCGTGTTCGCGCCCTCGCCGCAGCTGACGGTGACCGTCGAGCAGGTGGAGGGCAGTCCCGACGTGCACGTGCACGCCGGTGGGCAGGGGTTCTGGCAGGCCAGGATGATCACCGGGCTCGGTTCGTCGGTGACGCTGTGCTGCGCGCTCGGCGGGGAGACCGGCACCGTGCTGGGACACCTGCTGGGCGCGCCGGACATCGAGGTGCGCGCCCGCGAGGTGTCCGCCCGCAACGGCGCCTACGTGCACGACCGGCGCGAGGGCGACCGGGAGCCGCTGGTGGAGATGCCGCCCGACAAGCTCAGCCGACACGAGCTCGACGACCTGTACGAGCTGACCGTGGTGGCCGCGATCGAGGCCGGCACCGCGGTGCTGAGCGGGTCGGCCGACGCCGTGACCGAGGAGGTCGTGCCGGAGTCGGTGTACGAGCGGCTCGCCGCCGACCTCACCCGCAACGGGTGCCGGGTCGTCGTCGACCTCGCCGGGGCCCGGCTGGCCGCGGCGCTGAAGGGCACGCCGACCGTGGTGAAGATCAGCCACGAGGAGCTCCAGGAGGACGGGCGGGCCGAGTCCGACTCGCGCGCCGACCTGCTGGCGGCGGCGCGGACGATCGCCGACGGCGGGGTCGACCTGGTCGTGGTCTCCTGTGCCGCCGACCCGACGCTCGCGGTGTACGGCGACAACGCGGTGACGGTGACCGCGCCGGCACTGAACCCGGTCGACACCCGGGGCGGCGGCGACTCGATGACCGCCGGCTTCGCCGCGGCGTTCGCGCAGGGCGCGGACGTCGAGACCGCCCTGCGCCTCGGCGCCGCCGCGGGCGCGATCAACATCACCCGCCACGGCCTGGGCACCGGTGGCGGCGACGCGGTCCGCGTACTGGCCGACCGCGTCGAGATCGAGCCCATCGAGGAGTGACTCCATGACGCCGAAGGTGCTGGTGACCAACGACGACGGCATCGACTCGCCCGGGCTGCACATGCTGGTCCGCTGCGCGCTCGACCTCGGCTGGTCGCCGGTGGTCGCCGCCCCCACCGCCGAGTCGAGTGGTACCAGCGCCGGGCTGACCGCGGCGAGGGACGCCCGACAGGTCGGGCTCGACCGCAGGACCCTGCCCGGGCTCGACGGCGTCACGGCCTACGCGGTCGCCGCGCACCCCGGCCTGATCGCGCTGATCGCCTGCCACGACGGCTTCGGCGACCGGCCCGACCTGCTGCTGTCCGGGGTGAACCGGGGCGCCAACGTCGGCCGCGCGATCCTGCACTCCGGCACGGTCGGCGCCGCGCTCACCGCCGGGGTCAACGGCATCCGCGCGGTCGCGGTCTCGCTCGACACCGACATGGAGGACGACGGGGAGCACCACTGGGCGACCGCGAGCGCGATCGCCACCGACCTGCTGCCGAAGGCCGTCCAGCTGCCGCGGGGCACGGTGATCAATGTGAACGTGCCCAACCGTCCGGCCGGCGAGGTCGGCGAGCTGCGCTGGGGACCGCTCGCGAGCTACGGGCGGGTGCAGAGCAAGGTCACCCAGGTGGGGGGCGAGCTCATCGAGGTCGGCAGCGTGGTGGTCGAGGGCGAGTTGGAGGCGGGCACGGACGCGGCCATGCTGGCCGAGGGCCACGCCACCGCGACCCCGCTCAACCCGGTCTCCGAGGACGACGCCCTGCTGGCGACGCTCGGCGCCTCCCGCCTCTGAGACACTCGGCGGAGGTGTAACAACACCCTCGCCGGGCGCGATGTCCCGGTTGCCCCCGCGGTGCTGGCGGACCCCCGACCTGGCAGCACCGCGGGGGTTCGTCGTGTATGCCGCAGCATGCTGCGGACCGCAAGTTGCGCCCCAGATTCTTCTAATTAGGGGTGGGTTGATCGTCGCCGCGTCGGCTTGGAATACTTCTCGGCGCTTGCTAATCTTCGCAACTGATAGTCGCATTCGCGACGGCTTCTCGGAAGGGCTCCTCGATGGCGCAAAAAGTTCTGGTCCAACTGGTAGACGATCTGACCGGTGAGGCCTCGGACGACATCTCGACCGTCCTGTTCGGACTGGACGGTGCCAGCTATGAGATCGATCTCACGGAGGACAACGCCGAGCGGCTTCGGGCGACCCTCGCCGAGTACGTCGGGTCCGCGCGGCGGACCGGGGGCCGGGTGAAGCGCGGAACCCGCCCGAGCGGCGGTGGCGGGGCCAACGGCGAAGCCGGCCAGGTCCGCGAGTGGGCGGCCGAGAACGGCTTCGAACTGTCCGCCCGCGGCCGCATTCCCGGCCACGTGCTGGACGCCTACAAAGAGGCCCAGTCCACCGAGAAGGCCCCGAAGCGCCGCAGCCGCAAGAAGAGCTGAGGCATTCCGGCAGCCATTCGTTCGGTCGCCGACAATTAGCGCTCGGTGACGGTGCCGTCGACCACCCGGACGTGCCGGGTGGTGTGCACCGCCTCGAGCATGCGGCGGTCGTGGGTGACGAGCAGGAGCGTGCCGGGATACGTCGCCAGTGCCGACTCGAGCTGCTCGATCGCGGGCAGATCGAGGTGGTTGGTCGGCTCGTCGAGCACGAGCAGGTTCACCCCCCGCGCCTGCAACAGCGCGAGCGCGGCGCGGGTGCGCTCGCCGGGAGAGAGGCTGGCGGCCGGGCGCAGGACGTGCGCGGCGGTCAGGCCGAACTTCGCCAGCAGCGTGCGGAGCTCGCTCGGCGCCTGCTCGGGCAGCTCGGCCTCGAACGCCGCGAGCAGGGTCCGATCGCCGCTGAACAGCGCGCGGGCCTGGTCGACCTCGCCGACCCGCACGCCCGGCCCGAGCGAGGCATGGCCCTCGGCCAGCTCGACCCGGCCGAGCAGCGCCGCGAGCAGCGTCGACTTGCCCGCGCCGTTCGCGCCCGTGATGGCCACCCGGTCGGCCCAGTCGACCTGGAGGTCCGCCGGCCCGAGGGTGAACCCGCCGCGGCGCACGACCGCGCCCCGCAGCGCCGCGACGACCGCTCCGGCGCGGGGTGCGGCGGCGATCTCCATCCGCAGCTCCCACTCCTTGCGCGGCTCCTCGACGACGTCGAGCCGGTCGATGAGCCGGTCGGTCTGGCGGGCCTTCGCGGCCTGCTTCTCGGTCGACTCGACCCGCTTGTTCCGGCCGATCTTGTCGTTGTCGCTCGCCTTGCGGCGCGCGTTGCGCACGCCCTTGTCCATCCACGCGCGCTGGGTGCGGGCCCGCAGCTCCAGCGACGCCTTCGTGTCGGCGTACTCCTCGTAGCGCTCGCGGGCCTGCCGGCGGGCCACCGCCCGCTCGGCCAGGTAGGACTCGTAGCCGCCGCCGTAGGTGTTGACCTGCTGCTGGGCCAGGTCCAGCTCGACCACGCCGGTCACCGTGCGGGCCAGGAACTCGCGGTCGTGGCTCACCAGTACCGCCCCGGCCCGCAACCCGGCGACGAACGTCTCCAGCCGGGCGAGGCCGTCCAGGTCGAGGTCGTTGGTCGGCTCGTCGAGCAGGAAGACGTCGTAGCGCGACAGCAGCAGGGACGCGATCCCCGCCCGGGCGGCCTGCCCGCCGGACAGCGACGGCATCGGCGCGTCCAGCCCGACGGTGAGCCCCAGGTCGGCGGCCACCTCGTCCATCCGCTCGTCGAGGTCGGCGCCGCCGAGCGCGAGCCACCGCTCCAGGGCCTCCGCGTAGGCCTCGTCCGCACCGGGCCGGCCGGCCGACAGCGCCTCGGTGGCGTCGTCGAGCGCGGCCTGGGCGGCGGTGACACCGGTGCGCCGCCCGAGGAACGCGCGCACGGTCTCCTCCGGCCGGCGGTCGGGCTCCTGGGGCAGGTAGCCGACGGTCGCGCTCGGCGGGCTCAGCGCCACCGAGCCCTCCTCGGCCGGCAGCAGCCCGGCGAGCGTGCGCAGCAGCGTCGACTTCCCGGCCCCGTTCGCCCCGACGAGCCCCAGCACGTCCCCCGGCGCCACGACGAGGTCGAGCCCGGAGAACAGCACCCGGTCCCCGTGCCCCGCCGCCAGACCCTTGACCACCAGCGTCGCGCTCACGTTCCCATTGTCAGGGCTTGCGTCCGACGCCCGACCAGAGGAGGGCGTGGCTTGGCGTGGGGAAGGTGATGGTACGGACGTTCGGGCCGGTCTCCTCGGGGTGCCAGCAGGGCGTCCAGGTCCAGCCGGGGTCGAGCAGGGGCCAGTCGCCGAGCAGGGCGGCGATCTGGGCGCGGGTGCGGACCACCAGGTCGCTGCTGCTCGACGCGTCGTACATGCGCTTGAGCTCCGCGACGTGTCCGGCCCCCTCGGCCGGGACGCCGTCGTCGGTGACGTGCGAGATCGCGACCAGCGACCCGGCCGGCAGCAGCTCCCGGAACCGGGCGACCGACTCCGCGCCGACGTCGCGCCCGTCCGGGCCGGCCTGGTGCACGTGCAGCACGGCGACCAGCAGCAGCGCGACCGGCTCGTGCGGGTCGAGCAGCTCGGTGTCCAGCGCCGTCGCCCACACCTCGTCCGGGTCGCGCAGGTCGGCGTCGACCACCGCGTGCCGGTTCGGGTCGCCGCGCTCGTCGAGCAGGATCTCGGCGTGGGCGACGGCCACCGGCTCGTTGTCGACGTACACCACGCGCACCTCCGGCCGCCTGCGCTGCGCGAGCGCGAACTCGTCGGCGACCTCGTGGGTGTTGCCGGCGGTCGGCACGCCGGCGCCGATGTCGAGGAACTGCCGCACGCCGCGCCCGGCCAGGTGCCGCACGACGCGGTTGAGGAACATCCGGTTGGCGAGTGCGATGTCCCGCAGTAGCGGAACCTTCTCCAGGGCGCGGTCGCCGAACTCCCGGTCGACCGCCCAGTTGGTGGTGCCGCCGAGGTAGTAGTCGTAAATCCGCGCCACGCTCGGCCGGTCGAGGTCGATCCCGACGGGTGGCGCCGGATCCACTTTCTCCCCAGACATGGACGTCACCTTTCCTGCCAACCCGTGCGTGCCTGTTCGATGAGATCCTCGAGAAACTTCCGGCTGTCCTCGACGCTGAGCGCGGCGTGGTGCAGTCGATTCCAGTACCGAATGCGATCGTCGACCAGTCTCTTCGCCCGAGAAATTCGCCCTTCGGTCGCGTACTCGACGTAGGCGGCGTCCTTGTCGTCGCCGGCGAACCGCAGCACCGTGAAGTCGGCGTCCAGGTAGGGGACGTCCGCGTCGAAGGTCAGGACCTGGACGGCCACCCGCTCGTGCGCCGCGCCGAGCGTGAGCAGGTGCTCCGCCTGGTCGACGACCAGTGCCGGGGTGCGCCCGCCCGGCATCCGGTGCAGCGACGACTCGCTCAGCACCGCCCGGTAGTGCGGCGGGTCGTCGCGGGTGAACAGCCGGGCCCGCTCCTGCCGGTCGAACAGCAGCGACGCCATGTCGGTCAGGTCGCCGGCCCGGTGGAACTGGGTGAGCATGTAGTGCTCGGACTGCAGCGGGCCGGGGATGCGCTCGCTGTGCAGGGACAGAACTTCGGTGGCGCCGCGTTCGAGCTCCAGCAGCCGCAGGAACGCCGGGCTCGGCCGGGCGCCGGCGAGGGGGCCGGGCCCGCCGTGCGCGGCCAGGGACCGGACCAACGCGGCGACCTCGTCCGGCGCGTGGTAGGCGAGCAGCAGCTGGTTGAGGTCCTTCGGGCTGACCGCGCACTGCGTGGTCTCGATCTTGTTGATCTTGCCCTGGCGGCAGCCGAGTGCGGCCGCGGCGCGAGCCTGGGTCATCCCGGCCGCCCGGCGCGCGTCACGCAGCGCGGCGCCGAGTGCGGCGCGCCGCGCTGCGGACCGGCCGGCCGTTCTCACCTATTCGCGAACCCCCACCAGGAAGGCGGCCCACCGGTCGCGGTCGAACTCCAGTGGTGCCGCGCCGACGTTCTTCGAGTCCCGAACTCCGACGGAGTCGGCGTCGAACCTGATTTCTACACAGTTGTTGTGCGGAGTGCAACGAGGTGACCGGATCCAGCCCTTGCCGATGGCCTGCGTACCCATGATCGACTCACTGTTCCCGAGCGGACATGCCGGAATAATCGTCGGTGCGGATTAATCGCGGCGCAACCCCTCGGCCACGATCTGTCCCGAAAAACGAGTACTCCGCGGGAGATCGCCTATCGCTTTCCGGAACAATCGCCGGGTGCTTTTCGCGTGCCGCGCATGAGGTAGATTTGTGTGCGGTCCGGCACTCCTGGGGGGTGCCGGGCCGCCAACGCGTTCTGGATGTACTACCTGTCGCAGGCGTTCGGCTGGTCCGCGCTGCTCTGGGCGTGACTGACCACGATGTTCGGCCTGGTCCGGTCGTCGACGCGGCCGTCGTGGTCATTGCCGGCGCGGTTCTCGGCGGCGCGGGTCGAGCGCTGGCACCGGACGACGAGCCTGACCACGATCGGGCTGATGTTCGCCCACGCGTTCCTGTTCTTCGCCGAGCTGTCCAACCACCCGCGCAGCTACCTGGTCCTGCACCTCGGGCCGCTGCTGCCCCGGCACCCGCAGCTCGCCGGTTCCGTGCTGCCCACGTCCCAGGCCGCGACCCGGGTGTGGCTGGACATCTACCGGCGGC
>DATABL010000020.1:0-19907 GCA_036259595.1 Actinophytocola sp. | reverse complement strand
CCCCCCGGGCCGGAGTCCTCAGCGGGCGCGCCACACCGTGCCGCGGCGCTCGTGCTGGAGAACGCGCTCGGTGGCCACCGCCATGTCGGGGCTGAACTCGCGCTCCAGGATCCACAGCGCCTCGTCGATGCCCGAGGTGACCCCACCCGCGGTGATCACGTCGCCGTCGTCGACGACGCGCGCCGGCTTGAGCACGCCGCCCTCGGCGACCAGCCGTTCCTGGGCCAGCGGGTGGGTGGTGCACGGGCGGCCGCGGACGAGTCCGGCCGCCGACATCAACATCACGCCGACGCAGACCCCGCCGATGACCCGGCGGCCGTCCGCGGCCCTGGCGAGCTCGCGTGGGATGACGCCGCGGGCGATCTCCACGTGCGTGCCGGGCGCCTCGGGGTCGCGCCAGCCGCCGCCGGGGACGATCACCACGTCCGCCCGACGCGGGTCCCACCGGTGCTCCACCACCATCTTGGCGCCGCGGTTGAGCGTGATGACCCGCGGCTCGTCGACGGTCACGTAGTCGACGGACACGTCCGCGTCGAAGTAGACCCGCGCGATGTCGAAGACCTCGGCCGGACCGATGGAGTCGACCTCCTCGACCCCGTCGTACATCAGGATCTGCACCCCCAGCGTGCCGCGGTCACGCCGCCCGGACTCGCTGGCCGCGGCGAACGTGGCGGGCCCGACGAGCGACGAGACCGCCGCCGCGGTGGCCGCGCCCATCGTGTTCCGGAGCAGGTCTCGACGGTTCATCGCTTACCTCGCAAGGAGACGGGAGGTGGTCGCTCCCGAACGTAGGCGACGGAGCCGGCCGCCGACGAGCGCGACAAGTGCGATGCGAGCCAGGGGAGACCGCCCGTCGATACGTTCGCCACGGCTCTTGATTCCCACGCGGAACACGAGGTGTGGCATGACTGTGACCGACACGGGTGTGGACGCCACTCCCGGGTGGGCGCTGTCCGACCGGGTGCCGGACCGGGTGGCGGCCACCTGCCTGTACGACACGACGGGGTGGCTCGACGGCTGGGAGCGCATCGGGATCGAGCGTCGCACGCGGCACGCCTACGTGTGCGCCGCCGGCGAGGTGCTGCCGCTCTACGAGACGACGATGTCGCCGTTCTGGCACGGCTACGAGGTGCAGTGCGACCTCGTCGGCCGGTTCGGGAATCCGATCGTCTTCGCCGGATCGACGTACTCCATGTACGGCAAGCGCGGGCCGGTCGACCCCGCGCTCGCCGCCGGCGCCCACCACACGGCGATGGAGTGGATCCGCGGCGGCGACGCCGAGCTGCTCGTCGTGCCGAACCTCACCGCCGAGGGGGTCGACAGCTGGGTCGCGGCGGTGGGACCGCCGATCGGCCGGGTCGTGCACCTCGAGCGGACGTACGCGATCGACGTCGCCGGGTCGTTCCGCGAGCACCTCTCCCGGGCGAACAACAAGATCCGCCGGGACGTCGAGCGGCGGCTGCGCCGCGCCGACGAGCGGGGCCTGCGGGTGCGCATGGTCACCGGCGACGAGGCACACGCGCTGGTTCCGGCCGCGTTCCCGCTCACCGTGGACACCAGCGACAAGAACGACTGGCCCGCGCTGTTCGACGAGGCCGCGCTGCACGGGCTGCTCGACGTGCCCGGTGCGATGCTGGTCGCCGCACAGGTGGGCGAGCGGCTGGTCGGGGCGTTCTTCGCGTTCCGCCGCGGCGACGAGGTCACGTTCATGTGCGGCGGCGTCGACTACGCGAGCCTGAACGAGTACAGCACCTACGTCGCGCTCATGTACCGCAGCACGGAATGGGCCTGCGACAACGGGATCCGCCGGATCGAGTGGGGCCGGGACAACTACCGGTTCAAGGAGCGACACGGCCTGGCGGGCACCGACCTGTGGGCGCTGGTCTACGCCCCCGCGCCGCGTCCGGACCTGGTGGCACCGCTGGCGCACATGCACGACGTCCTCTCGACCTACATCAGGGCCGCGTGATGGGTCCCGGACAGCGGCGCGTGCTGCTCCTGCTGGTCGCGGTCATCAGCGTGAACGCCTCGTACACCGTGCTGATCCCGTTCGTGCCCGACCTGGAGGAACGGGTCGGCGCGGGTCCGGTCACGATCGCGGCGATGTTCGCGCTGTTCGCGGCCGCCAAGGCACTCGTCCAGCCGCTCGGCGGCTGGTGGGTCGACCGGTGGCGGGCGTCCGGGGTCGCCTGCGTGGCACTGAACATCGCCGCCGTGGGAATCGTGGTCACCGCGTTCGCCCAGGACTCGGCGACGCTGCTGCTCGGCCGGGTCTGTTGGGGCGTCGGCGAAGGGCTCGTCACTCCGGCGCTGTACGCGGGCATGGCCGCGCTGTGCCAGCGGTACGAGCTGTCGACGAGCCGGATGATGGGCAACTTCGGCTCGGCGGCGGTGGCCGGGTTCCTGCTCGGCCCGCTGATCACCGGGATCGCCGCCCCCCTCGGGCTCGGCACGCTGTTCCTGGCCGGGGCGGTGGCCACCTCGCTGACCGCGTTCGGCCTGCTGCGGGCGATTCCGGACGTGCCGGCCGGGACACCGGCCGCGGACTCGACACCGGCGGACCCGGCGACACCGGACGGACCCTCGATCGGGCGCCGGTGGTGGATCCTGGTGCTCGCGCTCGGTGGCCTCGACCTGTTCACCCACCTCGTCTACTCGGCACTCGAACCGTTGCTGCCGCTGTACGTCAGCACCGCGGCGGACGCATCGGCCCGCGGCGCGATCTCCGTGGTGTTCGTCGTCGGCCTCGCCACCTCGGCGCTGAGCATGTGGGCGCTCGGCCGGTACACCGAACGGTTCAGCCTGGTCACACTGATCAACACCGGCCTCGCCCTGCTGGCCGCCGGCCTCGTCGGCATGTCCGCCAGCCCCGCGGTGCTCCCGGTCGCGTCGTCGTTCGTGCTGTTCATGGTCGGGTACGCGATGCTGTTCCTGTCCGCCCGCCGGGGGATCGTCGAGCTGCGGTCGTCGGTCGGCAACCACGGCAAGGCCTTCGGGTTGTTCGGACTCGTGTCCGACATCGGCAACGTGCTCGGCCCGGTCGTCGGCGTGCTGCTCTACGAGCTGACCGGCAGCCTGTCCTTCGTCATCCTCGGCGTCCTCAGTGGACTGCTGATGGCCGCGTTGCTCGTCGCCGCCGGGCGGCGGCGGGTTTCCCGGGACGCCGGCGAGAGCCGTTCCCCCCACCTGGTACGGGTTTGAGGAGACAGATGAACACGGATCTGGCGATGTTCGGCGGAACGCCCGCGGTTCGGCCGGAGTACCGGCGGCTGGAGTGGCCGGTGGTCACCCAGGCCGACCGGGACGCCGTGCTGCGGGTGCTCGACAGCCGGAAGTTCACCGTGGGAGCCAAGGACGAGCAGGAGATCCACGGGCTGGAGCGGGAGTGGGCCGATTTCTGCGGCGCCCGGCACGCGGTGTCGGTGAACAGCGGCACCGTCGCACTCGAGCTCGCGTTGACGGCGCTGGGCCTGCGGCCGGGCGACGAGGTGATCGTGCCGGCGCTCAGCTACGTGGCGACCGCGATGGCGCCGCTGTACCAACTCGGCATCCCGGTGTTCGTCGACATCGACCCGGTCACCTTCAACATCGACGTGTCCCGGATCGAGGAGAAGATCACCGAGCGGACCCGCGCGATAGTGCCGGTCCACCTCGGCGGCCTGCCCGCCGACATGGCCGAGATCCGTGCCCTGGCGAGGAAGCACGACCTGTTCGTGGTCGAGGACGCGGTGCAGGCACAGGGTGGGACCTACCGCGGCGAGACCTGCGGGTCGATCGGCGACGTGGGCGTGTTCAGCCTCAACGTCGAGAAGAGCATCCCGACCTGCGGTGAGGGCGGCCTCGTGGTCACCGACCGGGAGGACGTCGCCGAGCGCGTGCGCAGCCTGCGGATCCTCGGCGAGGACCTGTCCACGGAGGAACGGCTGTACGTCTCGGCCACCCGCGGCTCCAACCTCAAGCTCAGCTCGGTGCTCGCCGCGTTCACCCGCACCCAGCTGGCCAGGTTCTGGGAGTACCAGGACCGGCGCGACGCGAACATCCCGGTGTTCGTCGACCGTCTCGGACAGCTGCCCGGCATCGTCGTGCCGACCGTGCCCGACGACCGCACCCACATGTGGCACATGCTGCGCTTCCGGTTCGACCCGGCGGCGGCGGGCCTGGACGGGGTCACGCCGGGCCGGTTCCGCGCCGCGCTGCGTCGCGCGCTGCTCGCCGAGGGCGTCCCGCTCACGCACTACCAGATCATCCCGCTGCCCGGGCAGCCCGTGTTCCAGCGGCGCGACGCCTACGGCGAGGGGCTCCCGTGGTCGCTGCCGCACGCCAACCCGCAGCGCTACGACCTCGCCGACTACCCGGTGACCTGCCAGGTCATCGAGGACTCGCTGTGCCTGCGCCGGATGCACCTCAACCCGGACGCCGGACCGGCGCTGGCCGAGTACGCCACCGCGTTCGAGCGGGTGTGGGAGAACCTCGACCGGATCGGCCGGATGGCCCGCGCGATGCCGTACCAGCCGCCGTGGCACGCGGTGCGGGACGGCGCCCGGTTACCCGCCGAGGCGGCGGCATGACCATCGCGGCGGTGACCCGGACGGACGGCCACCTCGACGAGACGGCGCGGCTGCGGCGCACGGCGCTCGCGGTGCGTGAGCACGTGCTGGCGATCGGCGCCGGTCCGGTCGGAACACACGTGGGCGGGTCGCTGTCGGCCACCGACATCCTCGTCGCGCTCTACGGCGCCGTGCTGCGGGTGCGGCCGGACGAGCCGCGCTGGCCGAACCGCGACCAGTTCGTGCTCAGCAAGGGACACGCGTCGGCCGCGCTGTACGGCACGCTCGCCGAGTACGGGTTCTTCCCCACCGAGGAGCTGGCCGGGTACGGCCACGCCGACGGTCGGCTGATGGCCCACCCGACGCCCGCCGTGCCGGGCGTCGAGTTCGCCACCGGGTCGCTCGGCCACGGGCTCTCGCTCGCCGCCGGCCTGGCGCTCGCCGCGCGGCGGGCCGGCCGGGGTCGGCGGGTCTTCGTGCTGATGGGCGACGGCGAGCTGCAGGAGGGGTCGGTGTGGGAGGCGGCGATGGCCGCCGCGCACTACGAGCTCGACAACCTGACCGCCGTGGTCGACCGGAACCGGCTGCAGATCAACGGGTCCACGGAGGACCGGATGGGGCTCGCGCCGCTCGCCGACAAGTGGCGGGCGTTCGGCTGGCACGTGTCCGAGGTGGACGGGCACGACTTCGCCGAACTGGTGCCCGCGCTGCGGCTCCCGCCACCGCCCGGCCGGCCCGCGGTGCTGGTCGCGGACACGGTGAAGGGTCGCGGCGTGCGTCACCTGGAGCACCGCAAGCAGAACCACTTCGCCAAGCTCGGCCCGCAGGCCTACGAGCGCGCGCTCACGGCACTACGGCGGGCGGCATGAGCACCACCACGACCCAGCCGGACTCGGACCGGGCCGCATACCGGGCGGCCCTGCTCGACCTGGCCAGGCGTGACCGGCGGATCTGGTGCCTGGACTCGGACCTGGGCGGCCTGGAGAAGCAGTTCCAGGCCGAGCTGCCCGACCAGTACGCCGACGTGGGCATCGCCGAGGCGAATCTGATGTCGATGGCCGCGGCGGTGGCGAGCACCGGCCTGCTGCCGTTCGCCAACACCATGGCGGCGTTCGCGTCGGCCAGGGCGCTGGAACAGATCAAGATCGACATCGCCTACCACGCCCTGCCGGTCCGGATCGTCGCCACCCACTCCGGGTTCTCGGCGGCACACCTCGGCCCGACCCACCACGCGCAGCAGGACCTCGCGGTCATGCGGTCGATGCCCAACATGACGGTCCTGACGCCGGCCGACGCCGGCGAGACCGTCCGCCTGGTCGAGGCGGTGGCCCACCTGCCGGGCCCGGTCTACGTGCGACTCGGCCGCTCCCCCACGCCCGCCGTCTATCCCGAGGGCACCGAGCCGGAGTTCTCCGTCGGCACGGCGGTCGAGCTGCGCGGCGGGGACGACGTCGCGATCGTCGCGGCGGGCGCGCTGCCGGTGCGCTTCGCGCTCGAGGCCGCGGCCGAGCTGGCCCGGTGCGGGTACGCGGCCCGGGTGCTCAACACCCACACCATCAAGCCGCTCGACGTGCCCGCCGTCGTCGCCGCGGCGGAACGGACGGCGGGCGTGGTGACCGTCGAGGACCACTCGGTGCTCGGCGGGCTCGGCGGGGCGGTCGCCGAAGCCCTGGCCGAGCACCACCCGGCGCCGGTGCGCCGGGTCGGCATCGCGGACGCGTTCTGCCCGCGTCCGGGCACGCACGCCGAACAGCTCGCGGCGGCCGGTGTGTCCACCGCACACGTCGTGACCGCCGCCCTGTCCCTGATCCGCACCCAGGAAACCCGTACCGGGAGGAGAAACCCATGACCACGACGGTGAGCAGCACCTGTCCCGACTGCACCGAGGTCGTGCCGGCGGCGAGCGACCTGCGGGTCACGTCGATCGTCGTGTGCCCGGCCTGCCAGGCCGAACTCGAGGTCGTCGACCTCGACCCGGTGGAGTACGCACTGGCCCCCGAGATCGAGGAAGACTTCGGCGAGTGAGTAGGAGTGCCGGTCAGGACGGTCGGCTGGCCGTCCTGACCACCCGCACCCGGCTCGAGGAGCGGCTGATCTTCGCCGCGCTCGAGCGGCACGGGGTCCCCTACGTCCAGGTGGACGACCGGACCGTCGTCGAGCCCCTGCGCGGCGCCCCACGGATACGCCACCGCGCGGTGCTGAACCGGATCATGTCGCACACCCGGAGCCGGTACGCCGCGGCGATCCTCGAGGCGGCCGGCCATCGGGTGCTCAATCCCGCGCACGTGATCGAGACCTGCGGCGACAAGATCCTGACCTCGCTCGCCCTGGTGCGCGCCGGGATCCCGACCCCGGAGACGGTCGTCGCGCTCACCCCGGACGCGGCGGTGGACGCCATCGAGGAACTCGGCTACCCGGCGGTGCTCAAGCCCGCCGTCGGGTCGTGGGGCCGGCTGCTGTCGAAGGTGAACGACCGGGACGCGGCGGAGACCCTGGTGGAGCACAAGCAGTCGCTGCGCAACCCGAGCCACACCGTCTTCTACGTGCAGGAGTTCGTCGACAAGCCCGGCCGGGACATCCGGCTGATCGTCCTCGGCGACGAGGTGGTCGCCGGCGTGTACCGCAGGTCGGACCACTGGATCACCAACACCGCGCGCGGCGCCACCACCGAACGGCTCGAGCTGACCCCGGACCTGGTCAAGCTCGGCGCGCGGGCCGCGGCGGCGGTCGGCGGCGGGATGCTCGCCGTCGACCTGGTCGAGCGCGCGTCCGGGGAACTGCTGGTGACCGAGATCAACCACACCATGGAGTTCCACGGGCTCGCCGAGGTCGTCGACGTCGACCTCGCGGACCTGATCGTGGCGCATGTCCGGGAGGTGCTGCGGTCGTGAGGGCCACGGTCGTCGGCGGCGGCGGGTACATCGGCGGGGAGCTGGTCCGGCTGCTGCTCAACCACCCGAAGGTGGAGCTGGCGCAGGTCACCTCCGGCCGGAACGCCGGCCGGCCGCTGCGGGTCGCGCATCCGAACCTTCGCGGGCGCACCGACCTGTGCTTCGTGCGCGACGACGAGGTCGGGCCCGCCGACGTGCTGTTCCTCGCCATGCCGCACGGCGCCGCGGCGGAGTCGATCGACCGGTGGGCCGACGTCGCGCCGATCGTCGTCGACCTGAGCGCGGACCACCGCGTCCAGGACGACACGCTGCGGGCGCGGTACTACCCGGGCGCGGCCGCCGATCCCGCCTGGCTGGCCCGGTTCCGCACCGGGATCCCGGAGCTCAACCGCGAACGACTGCGGGACGCCACGCACATCGCCGTCGCCGGCTGCATGGCCACCGCGGCGATCCTCGCGCTGCACCCGCTCGCCGCGGCGGGGCTGGTCGCCGGACCGGTCATCGTGGACGCCCGCACCGGGTCCAGCGGTGCCGGACGCACCCCGGACCACGGCAGTCACCACCCCGAGCGCAGCCGCGCGATGCGGATGGCCAAACCGCACGGGCACCGGCACATCGCGGAGATCGTGCAGGCGTGCGGGCTGGCCGCGCACATGTCGGTGACCGCGGTGGAGGCGGTGCGCGGGGTGCAGGTCGTCTGCCACGTCACGCCGGCCCGCGCACTGTCCGAGAAGGACCTGTGGGCGGTCTACCGGGACGCCTACCGCGACGAGCCGTTCGTCCGGCTGGTCCGCGAGCGGTCCGCGCTGCACCGCATGCCGGAGCCCAAACACCTGTCCGGCACCAACTTCTGCGACATCGGCCTCGCGCTCGGCGACCACCTGGTCGTGGTCGCGGCGCTCGACAACCTGGTGAAGGGAGGTGCGGGCAGTGCCGTCCAGTGCCTCAACATCGCGGCCGGCTGGGACGAGACCGCCGGACTCGACTTCGTCGGCCTCCACCCGATCTGACCGGTACGTGGTCAAGGTCGGCGGCGCGCTCGACGCGGACATGTCCCGCGTCTGCGCGGACGTCCGCGCGCTCGCCGACCGCGGCGCGGAAGTCGTGGTGGTGCACGGCGGGGGCGCGGCCGCCGACCGGCTGGGCGGCGAGCTCGGCCGACGGACGCGGTACCTCACCGGCGCCGGCGAGCGGCGGAGCCGGTACACCGACGCCGGCGCGCTCGACACGCTCACCCTGGCCATGCTGGGACGGGTCAAGCCGCCGCTGGTCACCGCGCTGCTCGGGCTGGGGGTGCGGGCGGTCGGCCTGTCCGGCATCGACGGCGGACTGGTCACCGCGACGCGCAACCCGCCGGCGCGGGCGGTGCTGGACGGTACGCCGTGCGTCGTGCGCGACGACCTCAGCGGCCGGATCACCGCCGTGGACCCGCACCTGCCGCTCACGCTGCTCACCGCCGGTTACGTGCCGGTGGTGTCACCGCCGGCGCTCGACCCCGCCGCCGGGCCGCTCAACGTGGACGCCGACCGGTTCGCCGCCGCGATCGCCGTGGCCATGGGCGCGGACTGGCTCGTGATGCTCTCCGACGTGCCGGGCCTGCTGGCCGACCGGGAGGCCCCGGCGAGCCTGGTGCCCGTCCTGCCGAGGAACGAACTGCCCCGCTTCCTGACGATGGCGGGCGGGCGGATGAAGGTGAAGCTGCGCGCGGCCGCCGAGGCGCACGCCGCCGGCGTGCCGAACGTGGTGCTGGCCGACGGCCGGCACGACAGTCCCGTGCTGGCCGCCGTCGCCGGGGCCGGCACCCGGCTCGTCCCGGGGGTGCGCGATGTCCGTGCGAGCTGAGCGGCTGCTGCGCCGGATGGTCGAGATCCCGTCGCCGTCGGGGCAGGAGGCGGCGCTGGCGGAGTTCCTCGTCGGCGAACTGCCGTCCTGGGGGTTCACCGCCCACCTCGACGAGGTGGGCAACGTGATCGGACGTCGCGGTGACCCGGCGGCACCGATGATCCTGCTGGTCGGGCACCTGGACACCGTGCCCGGCGCGCTGCCGGTGCGGCAGGAGGGCACGGTGTTGCACGGCCGCGGCACCGTCGACGCGAAGGGTCCGCTCGCGACGATGATCTGCGCGGCCGCCGAGGCGGATCTCGGTGGCGTGCAGGTCGCGGTGGCCGGCGTCGTCGAGGAGGAGACCCATGGACGGGGCGCGACCCACCTCGCGGAGTGCTTCCGGCCCGCGGCCGGCTTCGTCGGCGAGCCGAACGGATGGTCCGGGGTCGGCATCGGCTACAAGGGCCGGGTGCTGTTGCGCCACGTCGTGCGCCGGCCCAGCGTGCACACGGCCAGCCCGGAGCAGAAGGCGTCCGAGGCGGGGGTGGCGTTCTGGAACGCGGTGGTGTCCTACTGCGCCTCGGTCACCCCGGACGGCGCGACCGCGTTCGACCGTCCGATCGCGACGTTGAACCAGGTCGCCGGGGACATCGAGGAGGTGACGCTGGTGGTCTCGGTGCGCACGCCGCTCGGCTTCGACCTGGCCGCGTTCGAGGAGTTCGCCGTCGCGGCCGCGGGCGACGACGTGCTGAAGATCGAGGACCGGACCCCGGCGGTGCGGGTCGACCACCGGGGCGCCGCGGTCCGCGCGCTGTGCTCCGGCATCCGGGCCCGGGGCGCGCGGCCCACGCTGAAACTGAAGACCGGGACGGCCGACCTGAACATCGTCGAGCCGCGCTGGCGGGTGCCGATGGCGGTGTACGGCCCGGGCGACTCCGCCCTCGACCACACCGACCGGGAACACCTGGACCTGACCGAGTACACGTGCGCGATCGACGTGCTGCGGGACGCGCTGGAGCGGCTCGCGGCCGAACTGGTCGCAGGAAGGACCTGACATGAACACCATCGTGCTGGAGGACGACTTCGTACCGGTGATCGATCTGTCCACACGGGACAGGGCCGAGGGACGGGCCGCGATAGCCGAGGCGATCCGGACCGCGTGCGAGACCTCGGGCTTCTTCACGATCGTGGGACACGGGGTGTCGCGGGACCTCATCACGCGGATGCACGCGGCGACGAACGCGTTCTTCACCATGCCCGAGGAGGAGAAGGAGCGCAGCGCGAACCGCGCCGGGGTCTCCGGGCTCCGCCGGCTCGGCAGCTACGAGGCGTTCGCCGCGCACGTCACCGGCGACCTGCCCGAGGCGGTGCGGGCGGCGCTCGGCGACTACCCGTCCACCTGGAAGGTCGCCAACATCTGGCCGGCGGCGCCGGCCGACTTCGCCCCGACCTGGCGGGAGTACCTGGCCGCGATGACCGACCTGGCCGCGGACGTCATGCGGCTGTTCGCACTGGCCCTGGAGCTGGACGAGAAATTCTTCGACGACAAGTTCGACAACCACGTGTCGCTGATGCTCGCCAACTACTACTACTCGCGGGACGACGAGCCGGCCCCGGCGGAGCTGCGGCGCGAGTCGCACACGGACTGGGGCACGCTGACCGTCCTCTACCAGGAGCACGACAACGGCGGCCTGCAGGTCCGCCGGGAGGACGGCGAGTGGCGCGACGTGCCGGCGGTCCCGGACAGCTTCGTGGTCAACATCGGTGACCTGATGGCGTTCTGGACCGGCTGGCGCTGGGCGTCGACCGTGCACCGGGTGGTCAACCCGGACGGCGCGAACGCCCCGTCCCGGATCTCCATCCCGTTCTTCTACCTGCCCAACCACGACGCCCCCATCGAACCGGTCACCGCCGACCGGAACGAGTCGGCCGTGACCGTCGGCAAGTGGTTCACGGACAAGGTCCGGGCGGCCTACGCGCCCGAGTTGGAGGAGAGCGCATAGCGGCTTCGGTTCGTAGGGCGTCGAGGTCGTCACTGTCCGTGGTCGCCTATTGTGGCGCAGCATGCACCGCGTCTTCCTCCACGTCGGCACGCCGAAGAGCGGGACCACCTACCTGCAGGAGGTCCTCTGGCGCAACCGGGACGCCCTGCGCGCGCACGACGTCCGGTACCCCGGCGCGCGGCCGGACGAGCAGTTCCTCGCCACCCTCGACCTGCTGGAGCGTGACTTCCACGGGATGGCCGACCCCGCGGTGTCCGGCGCGTGGGACCGGATCGCCACCGAGGCCCGCACGTGGCGGGGCACGTCGGTGATCTCGCACGAGATGCTGGCGCCGGCCACCCCGGAGATGGTGCGGCGGGCCATGAACTCGTTCGGGGACGCCCAGGTGCACCTGGTCTGCACCGTGCGGGACCTGGCCCGCCAGCTGCCCGCGGTGTGGCAGGAGGACATCAAGAACTGCGGCCAGCTGACGTTCGACGAGTTCAGCCGTTCGCTGCGCGGGGACACCTCGGTCAACCAGTACTTCGCGAACACGTTCTGGGGCTACCAGGACATCCCCGCGATCCTGCGCACCTGGGCCGCGGACCTGCCGCCCGAGCGGGTGCACGTGATCACGCTGCCGCGCGGGGCCGCCCGCGACACGCTCTGGCACCGGTTCGGCGAGGTCGTCGGGTTCGACGCCACGCGGTGCCCGGTCGAGGTCGACGTGCGCAACCCGTCGACCGGCGTGGTGGAGACCAACCTGCTGCGGCTGCTGAACAAGGCCGGGGTGCGCGAGGACCTCGGTTGGCCGGCGTACGAGAGCCTGATCAAGAAGTTCCTCGCGCTGGACGTGCTCGCCGGCCGGCCCGGGTCGGTGCCGCTGACGCTGCCGGTCGAGGACCGCCCGTGGGTCGAGCAGTGGTGCAAGGACGCGGTGGAGGCGATCCGCTCGGCGGGCTACCACGTCGTCGGCGACCTCGGTGACCTGCTGCCGGCCTGGCGGGTGGACCACGACGCCGGCCACCCGGACGGCGCCACCGACGCCGAGTTGCTCGATGTCGCGGTGTACGCGCTGGCCGCGACCCTGCGCCGGGTCGAGTCGGAGCGCCGGCGCGCGGCCGAGAGGCAGCCTCCCCCGCCGCCGAGCCTGCGCGGGGTGCTGCTGGACCGCTACGAGGGCGACCCCCGGATGCGCTGGATGCTGCGCGGTTACCGGAACGCGAAGGCGGCCGTGCGCGCGATCCGCAACGGGCGTTAGGCGAGCAGCCAGGCGGTACCGCCGATCGCGGTGACCACGACGAGGCCCTGGAGCACGGGCACGGGCAGGCGTCCGACGAGCCGCGCGCCGAGCCAGCCGCCGAGCGCGGCCGGGACGAGCAGGAGTGCGACCAGCCGCCAGTCCACCAGGCCGGTCACCGCGAACGCCACGCTCACCAGCAGCGCCATGCCCAGCAGCAGGACGTTGCGGGTGCGCAGCAGGTCCCGCAGCGGCAGGCGGGTGAAGCCCGGGGCGAGCCCGAGCACCGCGAGCACCAGGGTCCCGGTGCCGACGCCGATCAGCCCGGCGTAGACCCCGCACGCGAACGTCGCCGCCAGCGTGGTCGCCGGGCCGAGCGAGCGCCCGGTGCGCGCGACCAGCCGCCGCACCGGTTCCTGGGCGACCACCAGCGCGGCGGCCGGCAGCAGGCACCACGGCGCGACCGCGCGGAACGTCTCGGGCGGGGTGACGGTGAGGACCGCGACCCCGACGACCGTGCCCGCGCACCCGGTGAGCAGCGGCCCCCGGCCCGGGCGGTGCTCGCGCACCAGGCGGGCCCCGCCGAGGAACGAGGCCGGGGTGACGAGCTGGCTGGTGGCGTGCGCGGTGAGCGCGGGCACGCCGGTCGCGGTGAGCGCGAGAAACGTGACGACCGCGCCTCCGCCGCCCGCGGTGTTGAGAAATCCGGTGACGAACGCGGCCGTCACCGGAACCGGATCGAGAAAAACGAGAACGGCCAGCGCGACCCCGGCACCGATTACCCAGCCATTTATGCTACCCACCCGCGCGTTACCCGTCGCGACCACCGTGTTCTCCTCACGATCTCCGAATCGAGGAAAGCCCGACGCTACGCCGGAAAATGACGATGACAATCACCCGAACCGGGATTCGAAAACACACTCACGGTGGCCGAAAATTGTGTCCCCGGCGCAATTCTTCCCGGCTCTCGCACGAGGCACGATTCGAACAGACATTCGACTCGGTGTCAAGGGCACACTGGGTCCGTGCTCCTGCCCGCCGACCTTCCCGACCTGCCGGTCCGCGCCGTCCTCGACGACGTGCTCGCCGCCCTGACCGGCCACGGCGCCGCGGTCCTCGTCGCCCCGCCGGGCACCGGCAAGACCACGATCGTGCCCCTGGCCCTGGCCGGGTTCGGCCGCGTGGTGGTCGCCGAACCCCGCCGGCTGGCCGCCCGCGCGGCGGCCGCCCGGATGGCCGCCCTGCTCGGCGAGCCGGTCGGCCGGACCGTCGGCTACGCCATCCGCGGCGACCGGCGGGTGTCGGCGGCGACCCGGATCGAGGTCGTCACCACGGGTCTGCTGGTCCGCCGCCTGCAGACCGATCCCAGCCTGCCCGGGGTCGCGGCCGTCCTCCTCGACGAGTGCCACGAACGCCACCTGGACGCCGACCTGCTCCTGACCCTCCTGCTGGACGCCCGCGCCGGGCTGCGCGAGGACCTCAAGCTCCTCGCCACGTCGGCCACCGTCGCCACCGACCGGGTCGCCGCCCTGCTCGGCCCGGTGGTCCGCGCGTCCGCCCGCACGTTCCCGGTGACGGTCACCCACACCCCGCCGGCCCGCGGCGAACGCGTCGAGGCCTGCGTGGCGCGCGCCGTCCGCACCGCACTGTCCGAAGGGGATGGTGACGTGCTGGCGTTCCTGCCCGGCGTGGGCGAGATCGCCCGCACCACCGCCCTGCTGTCCGGGGTCACGGTGGTGCCGCTGCACGGCCGCCTGGCCGCCGCCCGTCAGGACGCCGCGCTCCGGCCCGGCTCCGGCCGCCGCGTGGTGCTGGCCACCGCCGTGGCGGAGTCGAGCCTGACCGTGCCGGGGGTGCGCGCGGTCGTGGACTCCGGGCTCGCCCGGGTGGCGCGCATGGACCACCGTCGGGGGCTCGGCGGCCTGGTGACGACCCGGGTGTCGGCGTCGGTGGCCGAACAGCGCGCCGGCCGGGCGGGCCGGGAGGCGCCGGGGCGGGTGTACCGGTGCTGGCCCGAGCACGAGCACGCGACGCTGCCCGCGCAGCCGGAGCCGGAGATCCGCACCACCGACCTGACCCGGCTCGCGCTGGAGCTGGCGTGCTGGGGCACTCCCGACGGCGCCGGGCTGACGTGGTGGGATCCGCCGCCGCCCGGCGCGCTCGCGGCCGGGCGCGCCGTGCTGACGGCGCTGGGCGCGCTGGACGGCTCGGGCGTCACCAGCCGCGGCCGGCGCATCGCCGGGATCGGCCTGCACCCCCGCCTGGCGCGGGCACTCCTCGACGGCGCCGAGGCCGTCGGCGCCACCGCAGCGGCCGAGGTGGTGGCCCTCCTCGACGACGACACCCTGACCTCGGCCACCGACGTCGGCGACGCGCTCCGCCGGCTACGCAACGACTCCGGCGGGGAGCGGCACCACCGCTGGCGCCGCGAGACCCGCCGCCTCACCCGCCTGGCGACCACCGACGGCCACCCGTCCGGACCCGCGCCCGAACACCCGACCTCCGCCACTCCCAACCCCGCGCCCGCCCACCCGACTTCCGCCACCACCTCTCCCGACGCCGCGCTGGTGGTGGCGCTGGCCCACCCGGAGCGGCTGGCCCGCCGCCGCGCGCCGGGCTCGCACGTCTACCTCATGGCCGGCGGCACCGCCGCCGAACTGCCCGGCCCACCCGACGCCGAATGGCTCGCCGTCGCGAGCGCCGACCGGCGCCCCGACCGCGCCCAGGCCACGATCCGCCTGGCCGCCCCCGCCGACGAGCAGCTCGCCCGCCGCGCCGCCCCGACGCTGCTGTCCACACTGGACGAAGTGACCTGGTCGGACGGCGACGTCGTGGCCCGCCACGTCACCCGCCTCGGCGCCATCGTCCTGCGCGAACGCCCACTCCCCGACCCCGACCGCACCGCCGTCCACGCGGCTCTGGTCGAGGGCCTGCGCACCGAGGGCCTCACCCTGCTCCGCTGGCCCGACGCCGCCACCCGCCTCCGCGCCAGAATGGCCCTCCTGCACCGCGTCATCGGCACCCCGTGGCCACCGATGTCCGACGAGGCTCTGCTAGCCGACGTCGACGCCTGGCTGGGCCCAGAGCTGGCGACCGCCCGCCGTCGCGCCGACCTGTCCCGTGTGGACATCCACGCCGCGGTGTCCCGCCTGCTCCCCTGGCCCGCCGCCGCCCGCCTGGACGAGCTGGCCCCCGAGCGCCTACGCGTCCCTTCCGGCGCGAACGTCAGGCTCGACTACACCGCCGACGACCCGGTGCTGCCGGTGAAGCTCCAGGAGACCTTCGGCTGGACCACCACCCCGACCGTCGCCGACGGCCGCGTCCCGGTCCTGCTGCACCTGCTCTCCCCCGCCGGCCGCCCGGTGGCCATCACCCGCGACCTGAAGTCCTTCTGGCAGGACGGCTACCAACAGGTCCGCACCGAACTACGCGGCCGCTACCCGAAGCACCCCTGGCCGGCCGACCCGAGCACGGCCACCCCGACCGCCCGCACCAACCGGAGAGCCCCGCGCTGACGCCTCGAACCATCCTTCCGATTCCGAAGGCTCCAGAATCTCGATGTGCGGGGTCTGTGCCGGCCAGTGGTTCGGATCCGAGGTCCACCCTGGACATCGGACCCCTCGGTAGGTGAAGCTGTGTCCGTCAGTTCCCGTTGTGTGTTGGTCGTTCACGAGCTTGGAGGAGCCGTTGTCTCGCGTCGTAGGACCCCGGGGCCTCAGTCGTCGGGGGTTTCTGGGGATGGCCGGTGCGGGAGCGCTGGCGCTGCCGTTGGCCACCACCTCGACCGCGGCCGCGTGGAACGAGCCGCGTTTCCCCGATGATCCCTTCTCGCTCGGCGTGACTTCCGGGGATCCGACGCCCGACGGGGTCGTCCTGTGGACCAAGCTGGCGCCGGACCCGGTGGCGGCGGACGGGCGTGGGGGCATGCCCGATCGGACCGTGCCGGTGATCTGGCAGGTCGCCGAGGACCCACGCTTCCGGCGGGTGGCGCGGGGCGGCCTGGCGTGGGCCACCCCGGAACTCGGGCACTCGGTGCACGCCGAGGTGCGCGGGCTGCGGCCGGGCCGGGACTACTGGTACCGGTTCCGAGTCGGGCGCGAGCTCAGCGAGGTCGGACACACCAGGACAACACCGGAATACTGGGCGAACCCGTCATCGGTGGACTTCGGGTTCGTCAGCTGCCAGAACTACGCCGACGGGTACTACACCGCGTTCCGGCACCTGGCCGAGGAGGACCTCGACCTCGTCGTCCACCTCGGGGACTACATCTACGAGGGCACGGCCCAGGGCGAGATCGGGCGCGGGCACCTGCCGGAGGCGGAGCTGTTCTCGCTCGCCGACTACCGGATCCGGTACGGGCAGTACAAGAGCGACCCGGACCTGCGCGCCGCGCACGCCGCCTGCCCCTGGGTCGTCGTGCTCGACGACCACGACGTGGACAACAACTGGGCCGACGAGCTCGACGGCCACGACAACGACGTGCTCGCGCGCCGGGCCGCGGCGTTCCAGGCCTACTACGAGCACATGCCGCTGCGCCGGAGTGCCATGCCGGACGGGCCGGACATGCGGCTGTACCGACGCCTCGGCTACGGGCGGCTCGCGCGGTTCAACGTCGTGGACACCCGGCAGTACCGGGACAACCAGGCCTGCGGCGACGGCCGCCAGTTCGACTGCGCGGAACGGCTGGACCCGAGCCGCACGCTGCTCGGCGCCGAGCAGGAACGGTGGCTGCTCGACGGGCTCGGCCGCTCCAAGGCCACCTGGAACGTGCTGGCCAACCAGATCTTCGTGATGCAGGGCGACTCGGCCGCCGGCCCGGAGCAGGCCTTCGGGATGGACACCTGGGACGGCTACGCCGCCGCCCGGCAACGCCTGTTCGACGGCATCCGCCGCCGGGACGTGGACAACTTCGTCGTCGTCACCGGCGACGCGCACCGCAGCGTCGCCGCGGACCTCAAGGCGAACTTCGACGACCCGGAGTCGGCCACCGTGGGCACCGAGTTCCTCGGCACGTCCATCAGTTCCGGCGGCAACGGCCAGGACCAGGACGACTGGGGCCGGACCTGGCTCGCGGAGAACCCGCACATGAAGTTCCACAACTCACAACGCGGCTACGCCCGCTGCCACCTGACCCCCACGGAATGGCGCACCGACTACCGGGTCGTCCCGTACGTCGACCGGCCCGGCGCCCCGGTCTCCACCCGCGCCAGCGTCCACGTCGAAGCCGGGAAGCCGGGCATCCAGCAGGTGGAGCAGTAGTCAGCCCGGGTAGCCGTTGACCGCGGTGTCGGCGGCCTTCGCGACGACGATGGCGCCGGGGGCCGGTAGGACGACGGCGTGGTCTCGGCTGCCGAGCATGCTCGACGGGTGGGCGGAGGTGCCCCAGGGGATCGGGGTGCGGGCGACGTGGCCGTCCGAGAAGGACTGCCAGACCAGGGTCGCCTCGGTGTCCGGGCCGCAGATGCGGAGGTAGGCCGACTCCGTGGTGGTGTCGGCGCGGGGGCTCTCGCACGTGGTGGGTGGGAGCTCCGTCGTCTCGCCCGTGCTGGGGTCGACGATCCGGGGGCCGAGGGTGTCGTCCGGTTCGTCGGGTAGCAGGGGACGTGCCCCCACGTCGACCTGAGCGTCCGTTGTGGACACCTCGACACCGGTCGCGGTGTGCAGGACGGTGCCGTTGACCGACACCAGGTCCCCGGTGGGGTCGGTGGACAGGTGGAGCGGATCGTCCGACAGGTGGGACCAGCGCTGTTCGCCGGTGCGGTCGTCCAGGGCCAGGATCCCGGACCGGTCCGGACACCGGATCGGTGTGAGGACCACGTCGGCACCGCTGCGGGGCAACAGGAACGGGGAGGTGCAGCCGTTCGGCGCCCGCCAGGTCCACGACTCCGCGCCGGTACGCAGGTCGAGGGCACGGACTCGGTGGTCGTCCGGCCCGACCCGGTCGCGGACGGGGAGCACGGTGTTCGTGGGCACCAGGAAGCCGCCCTCGTCCACGATGGACTCACGCACGACCTCGCCGGTGATCGCGTTCAGGACCACCAGGAGCTCCGTCCCGGTCACCTCGTCGCCGCCGGGGGCGAACGCGGCCAGCACCAGCGCCCGGTCGGGCGTGGCGACCAGCGCGCGGACGTGCGCGCCCCCTCGGGCATAGCGCCAGCGAACCGCGCCGGTCGGGCCGTCCAGCGCCACCAGTTCCCCGCCCTCGACCGCCACCACCACGCCGGCGCCCGCGGCCACCACGTCGAGCACGGCGCCCTCGGTCCGCCACGTCCACCGGCGTTCCCCCGGCTGCTCGGCCAACGCCGCGGGCTCGACCGTGCCCGCGGTGCTCGCGCGGAGCGGCACCCGCGGCGCGAGCAGCCCGCCGGCGACGGCGGCCGCCGCGAGCACCACGACCAGCGCGGCCGTGACGGGAATCCCGAGCGGGCGCACGGCGGCGGCGACCAGCGCGACCAGCACCCCGACCGCGCAGACCGCGAGCACCGCGGTCCCGGAACCCGGCAGGCCGCTGGTGAGGTCGCGGTACAGGCACAGCACCGCCCACGCGGCGGCGCCGGCGGCGACGACCCCGGCCGCCAGGCGAACACGCCGGCTCGGCGGCACGAAACCCAGCACGGCCACCACGACGAGCGCCGCGGCGCCGGCGACCACGCCGAAATCGGGCCGGTCGGGACGTGCCGCGCCGCCCGGCAGCAGGACCGCGACCACCCCGCCCACCGCACCTAGCGTCGCGACCAGGCGCACCATGGGCACTCCTCCGCTCGGTGTGATCCACCTTCGATACGAACACCGACGCACGGAAGTTCCCGCGGACACATTCCGTAAGAGACGTGTCACTCTTCTGCCGGACTGTGTTCGATCTCGCGTTGCCCGCACACTGATCCGGGGGTCAACGCTTCCCGTGGAGGAACGCCACCGGTGGGTCCGCGAACACGCCTCTCGCGCCACGATGCCACAGCCCAGCAGTTCCTGGCCGTGGCGGCCGAGCTGATCGACACGTACCTGCAGGCCGAACCCGTCGACGCGCACCAGACGCGGCGGCTGCGGCACGTCCGCTTCCCCGCCGCCCTCGAGTGGTTACGCACCGAGGACGTCATCCGACTGGCGCAGTCGTGGACCGGGGAGGGCGCGAGCCGGCGCGCGTTCTTCAGCCGGTGGCCGACCCGGGCGGAGTTCCTGCCCGACGCGGTGGTCTACGCCCTGCTCCGCGAGCAGGCCCCGCTCGTCCCCGCGCCCGCGGCGTCGGTCTCGCGGCTGGTCTCCGCCGGCGCGGACGACCTGCTCGCCGAGCTGTCCAACCACCCGCGCAGCTACCTGGTCCTGCACCTCGGGCCGCTGCTGCCCCGGCACCCGCAGCTCGCCGGTTCCGTGCTGCCCACGTCCCAGGCCGCGACCCGGGTGTGGCTGGACATCTACCGGCGGC
>DATABL010000019.1:0-26846 GCA_036259595.1 Actinophytocola sp. | reverse complement strand
CGCAGGTCTTCTTCGTCGATGGCTCCACCATCGCCGTCGAAGCCTGCGGCCCGGTGCACTGCGCGATTCTGCAATGCATAGCCGAGGTCGACGAGACGCCCACCTAAAGCGCATTCATCGGCCGCGCCCACCTGCTCTCGTCTTCCGGCATCCGCGTCGAGAAGCCGGAGTACGTACCGGGCAATCTGGTTGTTGACGCTGGACAGCTCGGCCACGAGCACCAGCTCGTCGTGCCAGTCCGGGTCGGTCACCGTTCCCCATCTCCTGTGCTCACCACTTGCTTGACCTGAGCAACTCTTGACCTGTCGCGACGCCGAGACATCGGTCAGGTGACGTATGTGTTGTGGCGAGCACGGCAGAAGCGGGCTACGGTAGGAGGTGGTTCAGCCAGCAGCCACGTTCGTACGCCCACGAGTGAGGTGGCCCCTGGTGCTCCACATCCAACGAGAGATCCACGACTTCGCCGTTCTCACCCGTGTCTTCGGGGAGATCGACCTCAACGTGGTCGACCAGCTGCGGCAGGCTTTCGACACCGCGCTCGCGCTCACCACGGCGCCGTACCCGCTGGTCGTCGACCTCAGCGGGGTCTCGTTCCTGTCCTCCGTCGGCCTGGCCGAGCTGGTCGGCGTCGACCAGCGTGGCCGCGAGCGCGGCGTCGAGGTCCGGATGGTCGCCACCCGCCGCGAGGTGCTGCGACCGCTGGAGCTCACCGCGCTGCTGGACACCCTCGACGTCCGCGCGACGGTCGACGAGGCGCTGTCCCACCAGCGTCCCGAACTGAGCGTGTAACACACGCCGTTCGGGCGGCGATGCCCTCAATGACCCCGTGTTGCTGGCGGACCCCCGACCTGGCAGCAACACGGGGTTCTTCGTTTCGGGGATGATCTCGGCGGGTAACTACTGGTGGTGACCATGCCACCGGCCTCCCCCAACGAGTACCTGGTGCGCTTCACCGACACCCGCTACGGCCGGATGCGCAGCCGTGTCATGGGCACTCCCAGTGACGCTCCGCCCGTCGTCACCGTGATGGGGATGGCGGTCTCCGACTACCTCCTCCCCGCCCAGGCGGCGCTGACCTGGACCCGCGCCCACCTGCTCGACCTGCCCGGACTCGCCGGCAGCGGCGAACCGCCGCGCCCGCTCTCGGTCGCCGAGTACGGCGACGCGGTCGCCGAGTGGCTCGACGCCGCCGGGTTGCCGCCGGTCGTGCTCGCCGGGCACTCCAGCGGCACCCAGGTCGCCGCGCACGCGGCCGCCGCGCGCCCCGACCTCGTCGCCGCGACCGTGCTGGCGAGCCCGACCATCGACCCGGCGTACCGGTCGATGCCCAAGGCCCTGCTGCACTGGCGCATCGACTCCCGCTACCCGATGCCCGGCCTGAACGACAGCCACAAGCCGGAGTGGCGCCGGGCGGGTCCGCGCCGGATCGCGCACCTGCTGCGCGCGCACCTGGACGACCGCCTGGAGGACACCGTCGCCCGCCTGCGCGGCCCGCTGCTCGTGCTGCACGGCGACCAGGACGGCATCTGCACCCGCTCCTGGGCGGCCTCGCTCGGCGACCGGCTCGTCGACGTGCCGGGCCCGCACACGTTCCTCTGGCGCGACCCGCACGCGTGGAGCGAGCCGATCCGGGAGCTCGCCCGATGAGGCCGCAGCGGGTGATCGCGTCGTTCGACTCGGCGTCGACGTTCCTGCGGGTCCTCGCCCAGCACCTGCACGGCCGGGGCAGCCCGGCGCTCGGCCTCGGTCCCGCCGCACGCGCGACCAGCCACGTGCTGCCGGTGGTGAACCGGCTGCCGGGGCGGGCGCGGGAGATGCTCTACACCTGGTCGGGCTGGTCGGAGGGCGTGTGGCGGCGGCAGGCCGGCGACGTCGACACCGACGCGGTCGCCGAGTGGGCCGTGCGCCAGTACCCGCGCCGGCGCTACCCGGCGGTGCTGGTCGGCTCGTCGTCCGGCGCGGTCGCGCACCTCGCGGCGCTGGCCGGGATCCCGTGGCTGCCGCAGACGTTCCTCGTGCCGGTGCGGCACGGCCGGCTCGACCGCGACGACCCGCGGGCCGCGCTCGACGCCCTCGCCCCCGAGCGGGACGCGTTCACCTCGGCCAACCCCGGCGTGGCGCTGCACCACATGCACGACGCGAACCAGGACCGGCTGATGATCCAGCACATGGCGTACTTCCGGTTCAAGTACCGGCGCCTGCCGCCCGCCTACGCGAGGTTCCTGCGGGAGTGCCTCGAACCGGGCGGCACGGTCGTGGTCGTCGACTGCCAGGAGCGCTGGCCGACCACGGCGACCGGCGACCGGCAGGTGTTCCAGCACGGCGCCGTCGGCGACGCGACCCCCGAGGAGTACGCCGCCGGGAGTCCGCGGGTCGCGGAGTTCCTCGCCGAGCAGGGATCCTCGCGACGCGCGTGGGACCCGCCGCCGGCCGACGGGGACGGCCCGGAGGCCGAGTGGGGCTTCGACCCCGCGCTGCTCGACGACCTGGCCGAGTTCTCGCCCCGACACCTGACGTTCCGCCGGGCCGACGAGCTGAGCGGGCCGGTCGCCGGGTTGTACCGGGACTGGTACGCGGATGTCGGGGTGCCGGCGAACCGCCTGCTGGTCAGCTGCTTCGCGGTGATCGACGCGCACCTGCCGCTCGCGCGCGGGCTGGTGCCGTACTGGGCGCTGTTCGGCACCTGCGCGGCCCGCGACACGCTGGCCGCGCACCTCGCCGACGCGGACCCGTACGACGAGATCCACCTCGGCCTGTTCTCCCACGGCACCTGCTCGATCGGCCACGCCCGCCCCCCGGACTGGGCCGGCGTGCTCGGCCGGGCCCGCCACCGCGGCGCCTTCTGCGGCGTCGACCCCGCGGCCTTCCCCCAGGACTTCGCCAGCAACGGCCGCTTCCACCGCGCCGCCGCGGCCCTCCCCGGCGGCCCGGTCCCGGCGGCGCCGTGGCCGTGGGTCCGGGACCGCCTCCTGGACGGTTAGGGCTCGGTGCCGGCGCCGGTGCCCAGCTCGTGCGCGCGGCCGCCGGGGACGGTCGGCTCGAGCGGAGGCGTGGGCAGGCCGGCGACGTCGCGCATGCCCTCCAGCAGTTCGGTGACCGTGGTGACGGCGTCGTGCCGCGGGGCCCAGCCGAGCTCGTCGCGGGCCCGGGAGGAGTCCATCAGCGGCAACCGCAGGACCGCGTCGAACAGGTCCGGGTCCGCGGGCGTCAGGTGCAGCCGCCACGCCGCCACCAGCGGGGCGCGCAGTGCCCACACCGGCACCCGCACCACCCGCGCGTTCAGCACCGCCGCCAGCGTCCGCGCGTCCAGCACCGGCTCGGTCGCCAGGTTGTAGGCACCGCGCGCGTCGCCGTCGAGGGCGGCCCGGCGGTAGGCCTGCGCCACGTCGTCGGTGTGCACCACCTGCATCCGCAGGCCCGGCAGGTCCGGCACGACCGGGACCAGCGACGGGCGCACCAGCCGCTGGGGGAACAGCGGCCCGGCGAACAGCCGGCGCTGCTCGCTCGCCGCCTCCCGTTGGAACAGGAACCCCGGGCGCATCCGCACCACCCGCACGTCCCGGTGCTCGGCCTCGAACCCGTCCAGCACCCGCTCCAGGTAGGCCTTCTCGCGGGTGTAGGACGCCGCCGGCCAGCCGTGCGTCGGCCACGACTCGTCGACCATCGTGTCCTTCGGGCCGGGGGAGTACGCGCCCACCGAGGACGCGTACACCAGCGCCGGCACGCCCGCCGCGGCCGTGGCCTCG
This sequence comes from Actinophytocola sp., assembly GCA_036259595.1. Taxonomy (GTDB): domain Bacteria; phylum Actinomycetota; class Actinomycetes; order Mycobacteriales; family Pseudonocardiaceae; genus Actinophytocola. Next base: position 23,100 of record DATABL010000019.1, on the reverse strand, counting down.
AACACCCGGACGCTGCCGATGACGTTGGCCTCCCACGTGATCAGCGGCGTGCGCGCGGGTTGCAGCAGCCAGGCCAGGTGGATCACCGCGTCCGCGCCGGACAGCAGCGGGACCAGGTCGTCGGTGGCGACGTCGGCGAGCACCCACTCCGCCTTGTCGACCGTCCACTTCGGACGCCGCCGGGCGATGGCGACGATCGTGCCGACGTCCGGGTCCTCGTTCAGCGCCCGCAGCACGGCCGTGCCCACGTTGCCGCTCGCACCGGTCACCACGATCCGCTTCGCCGTGTCCTCGCGGCGTCTGGTGGGACTCATGCCGGCACCCCCTCGGTCTTCCTGGCCCACGCGCGGTGTGCCGCGATGCCGTCGGCGAACGCCTCGACGAACCGGCCGGCGTCGAGGTCGCCGGCCGCCGCGGTGGTGCTGACCACGCCGAGGTCGGACTCGACGCCCGTGTCGCTCGCCAGCCGGACGTCCCGCACCCCGATCCGGGTCAGCAGGTCCACCCCCGAGCCGAACGCGGCCACCGCCTTGGCGTGCTTGAACGCCTCCAGGACGAAGTGCACCGCGTACCCGTCCGCCGCCAGCGTGTCCACACTCGACGGACCGCACGGGACGAGCACCGCGTCGTAGAGCACCGACGCCATCGTGTTCAGCGCCCGGTCGACGGGAAGCTCGTTGCCGCCGGAGTCGCGCACCGAACCGTCCGCCGGCGCCAGCAGCTCCACGATCGCGCCGCGCTCGCGCAGCCCGTCGACCACCCCCGACAGCCCGGTGCCGTCCACGCCGTCGGCCACCAGTACGGCGACCTTGCGGGTGGCGATCGTGGCGGTCGGCGCGTTCAGCTGGCTCAGCGCGGGCGAGCTCCGGCCGTGGTTGGGTCGCACCTCCTCGGCCGGCGGCGACACCCCGACCCCCGCGGCGACCTGGATGGCAAGCTCGTGGTCCACCTGGTTGAGCTGCTCGACGACCCGCGCGCGCACGCCGGTGTCGACGCACTTGCCGAGCTCGAACCGGAACGCGGCCACGATGTGCTCACGCTCCACATCGGACATGCTGTTCCAGAACAGGGTCGCCTGGCTGTAGTAGTCCTTGAACGACTCGGCCCGGCGGCGGATCTTGGCGCCCTCGACCTTCTCCTGGTAGTGCTCGAACACCTCCGGGAACCGGCCGTCGGCGACCGGGCAGCCGCCGGAGAGCGAGTTCTTCGTGTAGCTCGTCCGTCCCGTGTTGATCGCCGACTGGTGGTAGCCGTCGCGCTGGTTGTGGTGCACCGGCGCGACCGGGCGGTTCACCGGGAGCTGGCTGAAGTTCGGCCCGCCGAGCCGGATCAGCTGGGTGTCCAGGTAGGAGAAGTTGCGGGCCTGGAGCAGCGGGTCGTTGGTGAAGTCGATGCCCGGCACGACGTTGGCCGTGTGGAAGGCGACCTGCTCGGTCTCGGCGAAGAAGTTCTCCGGGTTGCGGTCCAGCACCAGCCGGCCGACCGGCTGCACCGGCACCTGCTCCTCCGGCACGATCTTCGTGGCGTCCAGCAGGTCGAAGTCGAACGCGAACTCGTCGGACTCCGGGATCAGCTGCACGCCGAGCTCCCACTCCGGGTACTGCCCGGCATCGATCGAGTCCCACAGGTCGCGCCGGTTGAAGTCCGGGTCCTTGCCGGCGATCTTCTGCGTCTCGTCCCACACCAGCGAGTGCGTGCCCAGCACCGGCTTCCAGTGGAACTTCACGAACGTGCCGCGCCCGGCGGCGTTCACCAGCCGGAAGGTGTGCACCCCGAAGCCCTGCATCATCCGGTAGCTGCGCGGCAGCGCGCGGTCGGACATCAGCCACATCATCATGTGCAGGGTCTCCGGCTGCAGGCCGACGAAGTCCCACAGCGTGTCGTGCGCCGACTGCGCCTGCGGGATCTCGTTGTGCGGCTCGGGTTTCACCGCGTGCACGAAGTCGGGGAACTTGATCCCGTCGTGGATGAAGAAGACCGGCATGTTGTTGCCGACCAGGTCGTAGTTGCCCTGCCGGGTGTAGAACTTGGTGGCGAACCCGCGCACGTCCCGCACGGTGTCGGCCGAGCCGCGCGACCCGGCGACCGTGGAGAAGCGCACGAACACCGGCGTGCGGGCCGCCGGGTCGGTGAGGAACTCGGCGCAGGTGTGCTCGCGCAGCGAGTCGTCGTAGGGCTCGAAGTACCCGTACGCGCCGGCGCCGCGCGCGTGCACCACCCGCTCGGGGATGCGCTCGTGGTCGAAGTGGGTCAGCTTCTCCCGGGCGTGGAAGTCCTCCAGCAGGGTCGGCCCGCGCTCGCCGACGCTCAACGAGTCGTCGTCCTGGCCGATCCGCACGCCCTGCTGGGTGGTGAGGTGGGTGTCGGTCGGGTCCTCCCGGACCCCGTCGAGCTGCTCATGCTTGTCGTTCACGCTGGCTCCCTCAGACACGTCGTCCGGAGGGCCTACCCAGCGTCGGCGGCGTTAACCGTCAGTCCATCGCCCGGGTGTCCCTCGGCGGGAGGAACGGTTCGGTCTCCTCCGGCAGGCCCTCGGCGATCTCCTTGCCGCGGGCCAGTTCGGCGTCCAGTTCGGCGCCGAGCAGGATGGCCAGGTTGGAGATCCACAGCCACACCAGGAACACGATCACCCCGGCGAGCGAGCCGTACACCTTGTTGTAGGAGCCGAAGTTCGCCACGTAGAACGCGAACCCGGCCGAGGCGACCACCCACAACAGCACGGCCAGCGCGCTGCCGGGCGTGAGCCAGCGGAAGCCCGGGTGCCGCACGTTCGGCGAGGCCCAGTACAGCAGCGCGATCGCCAGGCTGATCAGGAACGCGAGCACCGGCCACTTGGCGATGCTCCACACCAGCAGGCCCGTGTCGCCGAGGCCGAGCAGCTGCCCGACCTGCTCGGCGATGCCGCCGGTGAGCACCACGCCGAGCGCGCACACGGCGAGCAGGATCACCATCGCCAGGGTCAGCCCGACCCGCAGCGGGAGGGTCTTCCACATCGGCCGGCCCTCCTCCACCTCGTACATCGAGTTCGACGCGCGGATGAACCCGCCGATGTAGGCCGACGCCGACCACAGGGCGCCGAGCAGACCGGCGACCGCGAGCGGACCGGCGACCGAGGCCGAGCCGGACAGCTCACGGATCACGTTCACGATGGTGTCGCTGGTCTGGCCGGGCGCGACCTGCCGGACGTTGTCGATCAGGGTCTGGGTGGCGGACTCCCCGACGAGGCCGACGAGCGCGGTGAGCACCACGATCCCGGGGAAGATCGACAGCATGCTGTAGTAGGTCAGCGCGGCCGCCCAGTCGAGCATGTCGTCGTCCTTGAACTCGCGGACGGTGCGCTTGAGCGCCGCCCACCAGGAGCGCTTCGGCAGGTCGCTGGGGCTGTCGGTCGTCATGGGAGCCGATTACCCCCGGCGCCGGGACCGACACCCGCTTTCGGGATCGTCCGCGAAGGGGTAGGAAGGCGAGGTGGCGGCTGTCGATCACGCCTGGAGGCTTCGATGAAGAAGATCATCAACGACCCGGCGAGCGTGGTCGCCGATTCGCTGCGGGGGCTGGCGCTGGCGCACGCCGACCTGCTCACGGTCGTGCCCGACCCGGCGGTGGTGGTCCGCGCGGACGCCCCGGTCCAGGGCAAGGTCGCGGTGGTCTCCGGCGGCGGTTCCGGGCACGAGCCGATGCACGGCGGCCTCGTCGGCCCCGGGATGCTCGACGCCGCCTGCCCCGGTGCGGTGTTCACCTCGCCCACGCCCGACCAGGTGCAGGCCGCGATCGAGCGCACGGACGGGGGCGCGGGGGTGCTGCTGATCGTCAAGAACTACACCGGCGACGTGCTGAACTTCGAGACGGCTGCGGAGCTCGCGCAGGCCGAGGACGTCGAGGTCGCCACGGTCGTGATCGACGACGACGTGGCGGTGAAGGACTCGCTGTTCACCGCCGGCCGGCGCGGGGTCGGCGGCACCGTGCTGCTGGAGAAGGTCGTCGGCGCGGCCGCCGAGCGGGGCGACGACCTGGCCGCCTGCCTGGCGCTGGCCCAGCGGGTGGTGGCGAACGTCCGGTCGATGGGCCTGGCGCTCGCCGCCCCGATCGTGCCGCACGTCGGCGAGCCCAGCTTCGACCTGGGCGCCGACGAGATGGAGGTCGGCATCGGCATCCACGGCGAGCCGGGCCGGGCGCGGGTGCCGGCGGAGGGCGCGGACGGGATCGTCGCCCGCCTGCTGGAGCCGATCCTGGACGACCTCCCGCTCGCGGAGGGCGACCGGGTGCTGCTGTTCACCAACTCGATGGGCGCGACGCCGCTGCTGGAGCTGTACCTGGCGCACGGGATCGCCGAGCGGCTGCTGGCCGACCGGGGCATCGTGGTGGAGCGGCGCCTGGTCGGCCCGTACGTGACGAGCCTGGAGATGCAGGGGATGAGCCTGACGCTGCTGAAGCTGGACGACGAGCTGACCGAGCTGTGGGACGCCCCGGTCCGGACGGCCGCGCTGCGGTGGGGCAGCTGATGGGGTGCACGGCGGAGTCGGTGGCCGACGCGGTCCGCGCCGCGGCGGCGGTGGTGGCCGAGCACCGCGACGAACTGGTCGCCCTCGACCGGGCGATCGGCGACGGCGACCACGGGGAGAACCTCAACCGGGGCTTCACGGCGGTCGTGGCCGCCCTGGACGAGGCCACACCGGACACGCCGGCGGCGGTGCTCAAGGTGGTCGCGACCACGCTGATCTCGAAGGTTGGCGGCGCCGCGGGCCCGCTGTACGGCACCGCGTTCCTGCGGGCGTCGGCCGTGGTGAAGGACGCCGGCGAGCTGGGCCCGGCCGAGGTCGTCACGACGCTGGAGGCCGCGCTCGGTGGCGTGGTGGCGCGCGGCAAGGCCGAGGTCGGCGACAAGACGATGGTCGACGCGCTGGCCCCCGCGGTCGAGGCGGCCCGGTCGGCCGGCTCGGTGCCGGAGATCCTGGCGGCCGCCGCCGAGGCGGCGCGGAAGGGCACGGAGTCCACGAAGCCGCTGGTGGCCCGCAAGGGCCGGGCGTCCTACCTGGGCGAACGCAGTGCCGGTCACGTCGACCCGGGAGCCCGGTCCACGGCTCTGCTGCTGGGCTCGTTCGCGCGGTCGGCCGGCTCGTGACCCGGGTCGGCCTGGTGGTGGTGTCGCACAGCGCGCGGCTGGCGGCCGGGGTGGCCGAGGTCGCGGGGCAGATGGCGCCGGACGTGACGGTCGCCGCCGCGGGTGGCACGGCCGAGGGCGGCGTCGGCACCGACTTCGACGCCGTGACCGAGGCGCTCGCCCAGGCCGACGCCGGGGCGGGCGTGGTGGTGCTCTACGACCTCGGCAGCGCGCGCATGGTCGCCGAGCTGGCCGTGGAGTCGCTCGACGACCCGTCGACGGCGGTCCTGGTGGACGCGCCGCTCGTGGAGGGTGCCGTCGCGGCCGCGGTGGCCGCGCAGGGCGGCGCGGACCTGGTCGCCGTGGCGTCGGCCGCCCGCGACGCCGGCAGCGAGCCGGAGGCGCCCGCGCCCGCGGCGGGCGCGGAGATCCGCGTCCGCCTCACCAACGAGATCGGCCTGCACGCCCGGCCGGCCGCGCTCACCGCCCGCACACTGTCCGAACTGGACGCGTCGGTCACGGTCCGCTTCGGCGACAGGTCCGCCGACGCCACCAGCGTCCTGGCGCTCATGGCGCTCGGCGCCCGGGGCGGCGACGAGGTGACCGTGTCCGCCGCCGGCCGGCAGGCCGACGAGGCCCTGCGCGCGTTCGCCGACCTCGCCGACCGCGACTTCGCGGAGTAACCGGGTATTCCCAGAGCGCGTCCGGGAACGTAAGTTGCTGAGCATGTCCCTGCCTGCCCTGCGCCGCGCCGCGATCGTGGCGGTGTCGACCGGCCTGTTCGCCTCGCTGCTCTCCGCGCCGGCCACCGCCGCGCCGCGGGTGCCGCCGCACGTGGAGGGCACCGAGACGGTGCCCGTCTACGACTACGCCGACGCCATCCGGGAGAGCGTGTGGGTCACCACGCCGCTCGACAACGACGGCGACGGCGCCAACGACGAGGTCGTCGTCGACCTGGTCCGGCCCAGGGAGACCGCGCGCTCCGGGGTGCGGATCCCCGTGGTGATGGACGCCTCGCCGTACTACCAGTGCTGCGGCCGGGGCAACGAGAGCGAGCTCAAGGAGTACGCCGAGGACGGCACGGTCACGAAGTTCCCGCTGTTCTACGACAACTACTTCGTCCCGCGCGGGTACGCCTTCGCCGCCGTCGACTTCAACGGGACCAGCCGCTCCACCGGCTGTGGCGACGTCGGCGGGCGCGAGGAGATCCTCGGGGTGAAGGCCGTCATCGACTGGCTCAACGGGCGGGGCAAGGCCACCTACGCCGATGGCACCCCGGCCCGCGCGACGTGGACCACCGGCAAGGTCGGCATGATCGGCAAGTCGTGGGACGGCTCGGTCGCCAACGGCGTCGCCGCGACCGGTGTCGAGGGGCTGGAGACGATCGTGCCGATCGCGGCGATCTCCAGCTGGTACGACTACTACCGCGACAACGGCGCGATCTACACCGCCGACTTCGGCCCCGCGTGGCTGTCCGGCTACGTCAACGGCCGGCCGCCGGAGGTCTGCCAGCCGGTGCGTGACGCGCTGCTCGCCGGGTCGGCGAACGAGACCGGCAACTACAACGCGTTCTGGCACGAGCGGAACTTCGTGCCGGACGCGCGCAAGGTGAAGGCCAGCGTGTTCGTCGCGCACGGCATCAACGACCTGAACGTGGAGACCAAGCACTTCGCGCAGTGGTGGGACGCGCTCGCCCGGCACGGCGTGCCGCGCAAGATCTGGCTCGGCCAGCCCGGTCACGTCGACCCGTTCGACTTCCGCCGCGCCGAGTGGGTGGCGACGCTGCACCGCTGGTTCGACTACTGGTTGCAGGACCTGCGCAACGGCATCATGCGCGAGCCGATGGCGACGATCGAGCGGGCGCCGGACGTGTGGGTGAACGAGCGGACCTGGCCCGCGCGCGGCGCGTTCCCGTTCCCGGTGTCCCTCGGTGCGGGTGACGGCACGACCGGCACCCTGGGCCTGCGCCCCGGCCGCGGCACCGTGACGATCACCGACGACCCGTCGCTGTCGGAGAGCGAGGCGGTGTCGAACCCGAACGCGGAGGTGGCGGGCCGGCAGGTGTTCCTGTCCGCACCGCTGCGGCACGACCTGCGGGTCAGCGGCACGCCGACGGTGTCGCTGCGGGTACGGGTGTCCCAGCCGAACACGGAGCTGTCCGCGCGGCTGGTCGACTACGGTCGTGCGCCCCGGATCGACGCGCTCGGTCGGGGTGAGGGCGTGCGCACCCTGTCGACGGAGTCGTGCTGGGGCGCGTCCACGGAGCTCGACGACGCCTGCTACCGCGACACGGCGAAGAACGTGGTCACCTCGGACTACGCGGTGATGACCCGCGGCTGGCTCGACGCCGCCCACCGCGACTCCCTGACCCGGCCGACGCCGCTGCGCCCCGGCCGCTGGTACACGATGACCTGGCAGCTGAACGCCCACGACGCCGTGCTGCCGAAGGGCAGGGTGCTCGGCCTGGTCCTGACCCTGAGCGACCGGCAGTTCACGATCCCGTCGAGCACGGGCGCCACGGTGGAGGTGGACCTGCGCCGCAGCCGCCTGCACCTCCCGGTGTCCCTGCACCCCGGCGCGACCGCCCTGCCCGAGGCGTCGGTGCCCCCGACGGTGCACGCCCCACCGGCCCCTCGGATCGCCAGCACCGGATCGAGGTGGCACGACTTCCGCTGACCGGTTATCCACCTGACTGATGGTCGGGTCGGCGCGTACGGTTTGGCGATGCGGCTCGAGATCGCCTGCGACGAGTCCGGGTCGGAGGGGGAGAAGCTCGTCGGCGGGGTGACCGACGTGTTCGCGCATGCCAGTGTCGCCCTGGATGTCGGGGCGGCGCAGGCGTGCGTGCGGGAGCTACGGGAGTGGATCCGGTCGCCCGCCACGGAGTACAAGGCGAACCATCTGCTGCGCGAGAAGCACCGGGACGCCCTGGTGTGGCTGCTGGGGCCGTCGGGGCCGATTCGCGGGCACGCCGTGGTGCAGCTCGTCGACAAGGCGCTGTTCCTGGTGCGCCGGATGGTCGAGTTGCTCGCCGGCGACGCACCCGGTGTGGCCGACGTGCTGCACCGGCGCGGGCCGGGGGAGGTCGGGGGCGAGCGGTGGGCCGCGTTCCTCGGGGCGTTCAACGACCTCGCCCGGCCGCGGAACCGGCGCGGCGACGGGGCCGACTTCTTCGCCGACCTCGACTACCTGTTGCGGCTCGACCTCAGCCGTGAGGTGCGGGCGGCGCTGGAGTCGATCGGCGCCGGGCGGCAGCGGATCGAGGAGTACCGGGCGCGGGACCCGCGGGAGCTGTCGTTGCTGGACCCGATCGGCCCGGCCATCGTGCGGGCGGTCGGGTACTGGGACGCGCCGGTGTCGATCGTGCACGACCGGCAGCTCGCGCTCACCGAGTACCGGATCGCCCGGCTCGTCGAGCTGTGCGGGGGGCGGCTCGCGAGCATGCGGCTCGTCGCCGCGCGGCTGGACGCCCGGGTGCAGGTCGCGGACTTCCTCGCCGGGGTCGCTCGGCGGATCGTGTCGGACGAGCTGGCTGGGCGGGGGGACGGGGAGCTGCTCGACCTGCTGGCGCCGTTCCGGATCTGAGTCAGCCCACGAATGAGCGCAGCCACGGTTCCACCGTCAGCACCGACGTGGCGGCCCGAGCCGCGGCGCGGTGACCGGCGGCGTTCGGTGGAGGACAGTGCCTATCGGTTCAGCTGCGCCGCCAGGTGCTCGGTCAGCCGCCGCACCGCCTCGGTCAGCCGGCGGAAGTAGGTGGCCTTGCTCATCGACAGGCCCCGGGCCGTCGCGGCCGACGTGGCGCCCGGCTCGACGTAGCGCTGCCACAGCACCGCCCGCAGCTCCTCCTCGCGCTGGCTGGTGCCGAACGCGCCCGCGATGCCCGCGCGCAGGGTCGAGCGCACGGACTCCGCACGCTGCTCCACGCCGATTCCCACCGCCAGCGGGTGCTCGGCCAGCGACGCCGCGACCGCGAACGACTCCAGCGCGGTGCGGACCTGACCGGCCGACACCGCGGGCGGCAGGCCCAGCTCGCGGTACACCTGTTCGCGCTGGTGGGCGCGCAGCCCGCCCGGGCCGTAGTCGATCCAGTACGCGCACAGCGGCCGCCCGTCGACCGTGCGGTCCAGCTCCGGCACCACCGTGCCGCCCACGGCCAGGCAGAACTCGTGCAGCCGCTCGTTGTGCTGGAACAGCGGGACGATCGCGTGCTGCGGGTTGGCCACGTCGGCCCGCAGCGCCACCGCGATGTTCAGCATCGCCAGCGCGGCTCCCTCGTCGTCGGACAGGTCGATGCTGTCCCGCCAGATCACCACGTCCTCCGAGCCGCACACCCGCGCGGCGAAGTCCAGGCAGTCGCGGCCGAACGCGTCCCCGGCGAGCACGGAACGCGGTGCCGAACCGGGAGTCAGCCACACCGCGTAGCCGACCGGCGTGCCGGTGCCGTCCCGCGCCACGACGACGTTGCGCGGCGCCAGCCGGTGGTACGGCTCGCTGGCCGCCCACCACTCCGGGTACCCCCGGCCGACCAGCGCGGCGCCGAGCACCTCGGTGTCGCCCGGCCGGATCCGGTCGGCGTGGTAGCGCGCGCTGCCGTCCCAGCAGTACGTCCAGCGCAACACCGGCTTGCGCACCAGGTGCGCCAGGTCGGTGAGGACCGACCGGTCGCCCAGGGTGCCCAGGCGGTACAGGTGGTCGGCGATGCGCCGGCGCAGCTCCCGCTCCCGCGCTGGCCGGCCGCCGAGCAGGTGCTCGCGCATCGGCTCGCGGACCGCGTCGTGCAGGGTGACCGCGTCGTCGACCTGGTCGACGAACGGCAGCCCGGCCAGCCAGCCGAACGCGGCCTCCGCGTCCGCGCGCTGGTCCAGCGTGTCGGCCAGCAGCTCCAGCGTCGTGCGCCGGGCGATGGCGCACGCGGCGAGCGCGTCGAACCGGGTGGTGCCCCACCGCACGGCCGCGGTGAGCCGGACCAGCGTGGCCACCAGCCTCGGCTCCGGCGTGATCCGGCCGTGCCGGTGCCACGCGCCGGCCGCGAGCACCAGCGCGAGCGGCGAGCCCCCGGCCCAGCGGGCGATGTCCCGCGCCGGCTCGGCCGGCACGCCGTGCGCGCCGAGCAGCTCGACCGCGGTGACCTGGTCCAACGAGGCCAGCTCCAGCGCGAACGACACCCGCGCCCAGCCGCCGGCGAACCACCCGGCGTCCGGCCGGTCCCGGCCCGCGATCACCACCACGGCGTCGCCGGGCAGCCGGGGCACCACGTCGTCGCGCAGTTCCCGGGCGCCGGCGGCGATCCGTTCGAAGCCGTCGAGGAGCACGACCGTGCCGGCGCGCACGTCGGCCAGCGCGGCGGCGATCGCGGCCGGTTTCGGCTCGATCGACCGCGCGTCGATCCACCTGGTGGAACGGCCGGCGGCCCGGGCCGCGTCGGCCCACGCGCGCAGCAGCTGGGTCTTGCCGATGCCGCCGGGACCGTGCACGAGCAGCACGTTCCGGTCCAGCTCGCCGGCGAGGATCCGGTCGAACACGGCCAGCTCGTCGGCCCTGCCCACCAGCATGTCCGCCCGCCCGGCCACCCGGTCGCCGATTGTCACGTTCATGCCAGTCCCTGTCTGTCCGGTCCTACCGGAGGCACACTACGCGACCACTGTGCCCGGAAAACCGCCAAAGCGCAGGACCCGGCCCTGTCAAGTCCACTATGGACGATTTACCAATCATCCATAGTGGACGGTCGTTGCCCGGTCCGCCGGGCGCGTGCCGGCCGCCTTGACCGTTGGGATAATCTCGTATCCCGCTGCTTACGGGGAAGCGCATACGGTGATGAACCGATCAGTAGCGTCAACGGACCTGCGAACTGACAACTGGTGATCATGACCTCTCCCTCACCCGTGTCGACTCTGCCCAGGCAGGCCGGCATGTGGATCAGCATCGTCGGCGTCACCGCCTACGTCGTCGCATCCCCGCTGCTGCTCGGCGACTCGCTGGAAGACTCGCTGTGGTGGGTCGCCGCCGGTGTCGTCGCGATCGGTGTGGTGGCCGCCGGCGCGCTGCGGTCGGCCCGTGCCGCCCGCGACCACGTCGACGAGCTGCACCGGCTCGACGACGAGGTGCGTGACCTCGCCGGCGTGTGCGACACCCGCCGGCTGGCCATGGAGAACCTGGTCGAACTGCAGCTCCCGGCCCTCACCCAGGCCCCGACCCAGCCGCCGCTGCCGGACGCCGGCGGCGACGACGTGTCCGCGGCGCTGCTCGTCCGCGCCGCCGGGCACCTGTCCCGCGCCCGCGACGACATGCACGCCCGGACCGAGGCCGTGCAGGCCGCGGTCGTCACGCTCGGCCGCAAGGTGCAGGCCTCCGCGCACCGCATCCAGGAGGAGGCGTCCCGGATGGTGCAGCGCCACCCCACCGACGCCGACGTCCTGCACACCAGCATGCGGGTCGACCACGCCGCCGCCCAGCAGGCCCGCAACGCGCAGAGCCTCGCCGCGCTGTGCGGGGAGTGGCCCGGACAGCAGTGGCACCAGGCGCTGCCGATCGCCGACGTCGTCCGCGGCGCCGCCGGGCGGATCACCGCCTACCAGCGCGTCGAGGTCTCCGGCGACCCGGGCGTCGCGGTCGCCGCGCGCGTGGTCGAGCCGCTGATCCACGTGATCGCCGAGCTGCTGGCCAACGCCACCCAGTCCTCGCCGCCGACCACGCAGGTCCTGGTCTCGCTGCGGCACGTGCAGCGCGGCGCGGTCATCGAGATCGACGACGGCGGCGTCGGCCTCGACGACATCCGCCTGGAGCAGGTCCGCGAGATCGCCTCGGGCCGCCGGCCGGTCGGCCTCTCCGAGCTGGGCGAGATCCCGCAGACCGGCCTGCCCGTGGTCGGCGCCTACGTCCGCCGGCACGGCTTCCGGGTCGACATCACCGAGTCCGTCTACGGCGGCCTGCGCGCGATCGTGCTGGTGCCCGCCGAGCTGACCGAGCCGGTCGCCCCCAGCGGCCTGGTCGCCGCCGGCGGCCACGTGCTCACCCGCCGCACCGAGCGCACCGACGACCCCCTCCTCCCCGAACCCGCCCCCACCCCGATCCCGGAGACCCTCGCGAGTCCCACCGCGAGTGCGACACCCCCGCCGCGCGAGTCCGACGAACCCGACCCGTACGACCCGCCGGCCCACAACGGCGACCTCGCGTCGCACGTTCCCGATCCGGCCCCCCGGCCGGAGCCGCGGCCGAGACCCCGACCCGAGCCGGCGGCCGACTCCGCCGCCACCCCCCAGGACCTGCCCGACCTGCCCCGCCGCCGGTCCCGCCGCGCGGAGGCCGCCGCCAACGCGGCCCGGTCCGTCGACTGGCCGGACGAGCACCACGGCAGTCACCACGGCAGTCACCACGGCGACCAGTACGGCGAGCCGGCCCGCGACAGCGACCAGTCCGCCGAGGAGGCCGGCCAGTGGATGGGCGCGTTCCTCAACTCCGCCCGCCCGGCACCCACCCGTTCGAACCACCAGGACACGGAGGACCGATGACCACCCACCCCGGCGACAACAGCTGGATGCTGGAGTTGATCAGGACGGTGCGAGGCGTGCGGCACGCGGTGGTCCTGACCTCCGACGGCCTGCTGAAGGTGCGGACCGAGCACACCCCGGTCGACGTCGCCGACAAGCTCGCCGCCGCCTGCGCCGGCCTCAGCTCGCTCGGCCAGGGCGTGAGCAAGGAGTTCGGCTCCGGTTTCGGCCCCCGGCAGGTGATGGTCGAGTTCGACGGCGGGTTCCTGTTCGTCCGCGGCGCGGGCGACGGCTCCCGGCTGGCCGTGGTCACCGAGCAGGTCATCGACCCCGCGCTGATCGCCCAGCAGATGCAGGCCCAGGTGCTGACGATCGGCGAACGGACCCTGAGCACTCCGACCCGCACCGGTTGAGCGCATGGACGAACCCGACTTCGCCGACCACCCGGTGCGGCCGTACGTCATCACCTCCGGCCGCGCGCACCCGTCGCGCAACACGATCCGGCCGGAGACGCTGCTGCGCGTCGACCCGGACCTGCCGACTCCGGTGACCGCCGGGCGGCAGGAGCGGGCGCTGCTGGAGATCTGCCGCGGCGTGCTCTCGCTGGCCGAGGCGGCGGCGCACCTGAAACTGCCGGTGAGCCTGGTGGTGGTGATCGCCTCGGACCTGGTGGACTCCGGCCACCTGTCGATCCGCTCCGCCACGCCGCGCCACGCGCTGCCCGACCGCGACCTCCTGGAGAAGGTGCTCAATGGTCTCCGCAAGCTCTGACCCCACCCGGTACGTCTCGCCGACGGTGGCGCAGTCGGTCAAGATCCTCGTCGTCGGCGCCTTCGGCGTCGGCAAGACGACGCTGATCGGCTCGGTCAGCGAGATCACGCCGCTGCGCACCGAGGAGACCATGACCGTCGCCAGCGTCGGCGTGGACTCCCTGGCCGGGTTGGACGGCAAGACCACGACCACGGTCGCCATGGACTTCGGCCGCATCACGGTGAGCCCGGACGTCGTCCTGTACCTGTTCGGCACGCCGGGCCAGCGTCGGTTCTGGGACCTGTGGGAGGGCCTGGCCGACGGCGCGGTCGGCGCGCTCGTGCTGGTCGACCCGCGCCGGCTGGAGGACAGCTTCGAGGTGTTCGACCAGCTGGAGCTGCGCACCGGGATGCCGTTCGCGGTGGCGGTCAACCGGTTCCCCGACGCCCCGCGGTACTCAGCCGACCAACTGCGCGACGCGCTCGACCTGCTGCCCGACACCCCGATCGTCGACTGCGACGCCCGCTCCCGGGAATCGTCGGCCGCCACGCTGATCACACTCGTCGAACACGCCCTCCGCTTCCCCGCAAAGGCCTACGCGTAATGACCACGACCCACCGGCTCAGGCTCTCGGAGATGACCGGCCTGACGCCGCTGCTGAACACGACCACCGTCGCCGACCCGCAGGCCGCCTACCGGGCGCTGGGGGAGCGGTGGGGCACGATCGCGCCGGTCGAGCTGGAGCCGGGCATCAACGCCTGGCTCGTGCTGGGCCACCACGAGCTCTGCCAGGTCGTGCGCAACGAGCAGCTGTTCTCCCGCGACCCCAACAACTGGCGGATGTTCTACGAGGGCGTGGTGCCGCCGGACTCCGGCCTCGGCCCGATGATGTTCCCCCGGGACAACTGCTACTTCGCCGACGGCGACAAGCACCGCCGGCTGCGCGCGCCGCTCGACGAGGGCCTCGCCGGGCTCGACGAACACCGGATGAGCAGGTTCATCCGCGGCACCTGCGCCGACCTGATCCGCGGCTTCGCCGACCAGGGCACCGCCGACCTGGTGTCCGACTACGCGGCGGTGGTGCCGATGCTGACCGTCGCCGGTCTGTTCGGCCTGCCGCCCGCGCAGGGCCACCAGCTGCGCGCGGCGCTGATCGCGCTGTTCAGCTCCGCCGAGGACTCCCAGCCGGCCGCGCACGAGCTGGAGCGGATCCTCACCGGCGCGATGGAGGCGCGGCGGCAGGTGCCGGCCGACGACCTCACCACCGCGTTCCTCAACCACAACAACCTGCGCAACGACTACGAGATCCAGCAGTCGATGGTGCTGATGATCTCCGCCGGGTACGAGACCACGACGTCCTGGATCGCCCAGTCGCTGCGGCTGATGCTCGCCGACTCCCGGTTCGCCGGCCGGCTGCGCGGCGGCCGGCTCGGCCTCGACGACGCGCTCGACGAGGTGCTGTGGCGCGACCCGCCGATGTCGAACATGCCGGCCAGGTACGCCCTGGTCGACTGCGAGCTGGCCGGCATGCCGATCGAGCGCGGCGACGCGATGATCCTCGGCCTCGGCGCGGCGAACCAGGACCCGCGGGTGCACACGAACGACCCGTGGCTGGAGATCGGGAACCGGTCGCACCTGGCGTGGAGCGCCGGCCCGCACGCCTGTCCGGCGCAGCGGGCCGGGCGCATGATCACACGGATAGCGGTCGACACGGCCCTGCACCAACTACATGATGTGACGTTGTCGATACCGGCTGACGAGGTGACGCTGCTTCCGTCACCCTGGACCCGTTGCCCCGCCAGCCTGCCGGTCAGCTTCACCCCGTCCGGCCCGGTCCCCAGATAGCAGGAGGCTCACCCCGATGACCGACTCGGTCGCCGCGCAGGTTCCCGTCATACACCTCGACCCCATGGGCACCGACCACCACGGCGAGGCGGCTCGGATGCGGGAGTTGGGGCCGGTGATCCGGGTCGTGCTGCCGGGTGACGTCACGGTCTGGGCGGTGACCGACCACGCGCTGCTCGCCGACCTGGTCACCGACCCGAGGGTGAGCAAGGACTGGCGCAACTGGAACGCGATCAGGTCCGGCGAGGTCACCGACGAGTGGCCGCTGGTCGGCATGATCAAGGTGACCAACATGGTGACCAGCGACGGCGACGTGCACCTGCGCCTGCGCCGCCCGGTCACCCGCACGTTCACCCGCGGCCGGGTGGAGCAGCTGCGCCCGCGCCTCGACGCCATCGTCACCGCGCTGCTGGACGACCTGCCCAACCACGCGACCGCCGACGGTTCGGTCGACCTGCGCACGCACTACGCCTACCCGGTGCCGATGCAGATGATCTGCGAGCTGACCGGGGTGCCGGTGGACTGGCGGCCGCGGCTGCGCGAGCTCGTCGACAGCATCTTCCGGACGAACACGACGGCCGAGGAGGTCGTGGCGACCCAGCGGGACCGGCACGAGCTGCTGAACCGGCTGGTCGACCTGCGCCGCGAGGAGCCGGGCGAGGACCTGACGAGCGCGTTGCTCGAGATCGGCCGGCAGGACCCGGAGAAGCTGACCCAGGAGGAGCTGATCGACACGATCTGGCTGCTCCTGACCGCCGGCCACGAGACGACGCTGTCGCTGATCGTCAACGGCGTGCGGGCCATGCTCACCCATCCCGACCAGCTGGAGATGGCGCGTTCCGGCGGCGCCGAGGTGTGGGCGCGGGTGGTGGAGGAGACCCTGCGCTGGGACGCGCCGATCGGCAACTTCCCGGCCCGCTACCCGTTCGAGGACATCGAGATCGCGGGCGTGCGGATCCCGAAGGGCGAGGCCATCCTGGCGCCGTACAGCGGGGTCGGCCGCGACCCGGCCCAGCACGGCGCCAACGCGGACACCTTCGACATCACCCGGCCGGCGGTCAAGCACCTGGCCTTCGGCGGCGGCCCGCACATCTGCCTGGGCGCCCACCTCGCGCGGCTCGAGGCGCAGGTGGCGCTGCCGGCGCTGTTCGAGCGCTACCCGGACGTGCGCCTGGCCGCCGACGCGGCGACGCTGCCCGCGGTGCCGTCGTTCTTCTCCAACTCCGCCGCGGTGCTCCCGGTCCACTTGTCCTAGCGGGCGCTCGCGGGTCGGCAGGGCTCGCCGGCCGGGCGCCACACCGTGACCTTGTCGTCCACTCTGGACCCGAGCGGGCATTCGGCGGCTCGGCGGTGCCGTAGTGGTCGAACACCCGCTCTCTGGCCGTCGCGGTCACGGTTCGGGGTGGACGGTGTCGACGGCGATGTGGCAACGTTGCCACAATGGAGCTTGCCGCCGGGGTGCACCTGTTCCGCGACACCTGCAACGTCTACGCCCTGGTGCGCGACCGGGAGGCCGTGCTCGTCGACTTCGGGGACGGGGCCGTGCTCGACCACCTCGACGAGCTCGGCGCCGACCGGGTCACCGACGTGCTGGTCACCCACCACCACCGCGACCAGGTGCAGGGCCTGCGCCGGGCCGTCGCGCACGGGGCCCGCATCTGGGTACCGCCGACCGAGCGCGACCTGTTCGACCGGGTCGACGAGCACTGGCAGGCCCGCGTCCTCACGAACTACTACGACCTGCGGCAGGACCGGTTCTCGCTGCTCGAACCCGTGCCCGTCACCGGAACCGTGCCCGAGTACCGGACCCGGCGCTTCGGCGGGTTCGACGTCACCACCATCCCCACCCCCGGCCACACGCTCGGCTCGGTGTCCTACCTGGTCGACGTCGACGGCCGGCGGCTCGCGTTCACCGGCGACCTGATCCACAGCCCCGGCAAGGTCTGGTCGCTCGCCGCCACGCAGTGGTCCTACAGCGACCTGGAAGGCCTCAAGGCCACCGTCCTGTCGCTCTACGACCTCGCCGACCGCGACCCGGACCTCGTGCTGCCCTCCCACGGCGAGCCGATCGGCGAGCCGCGTCCGGCGTTCGACCTGCTGGAACGGCGGCTGCGCGCGTTCACCGACTCGCGCCGGGACACCCCGTGGGACGCCCGCGCCCAGTGGGATCACCCGTTCGAGGAGCTGAGCCCGCACCTGCTGCGCAACAAGCACAGCTTCGCCACCAGCTACGCGCTGCTGTCCGACACCGGCAACGCGCTGCTGATCGACTTCGGGCTCGACATGATCGTCAACCTGCCCACCGGCGACGACCGGTCCTCCCGCCGCCCGTGGCTGCCGTCGCTGCGCGTGCTGCGCCGGGACTTCGGCGTCGACCGGGTCGAGGTGGCGCTGCCGACCCACTACCACGACGACCACGTGGCCGGGTTCAACCTGCTGCGCGAGGTCGAGGGCACCCAGGTCTGGGCCGAGCGCTCGGTCGCCGACGTGCTCGGCGTGCCGACCCGCTACGACCTGCCGTGCCTGTGGTACGACCCGATCCCGGTCGACCGGGTGTTGGCGGCGGGCCGCCCGGTGCGCTGGCACGAGTACGAGCTGACCTTGTACCCGCTGCCCGGCCACACGCTCTACGCGGTCGCCATCGCGTTCGAGGTGGACGGCCGGCGGGTGGTGGCGACCGGCGACCAGCAGACCACCACCTGGCAGCCGGGGGAGCGGGCCGAGGTGCTGAACCTCCAGTACAAGAACCGGTTCCGGATCGACGACTTCACCCGCAGCGCCGCGCTGTACCGAAAGCTCGCACCCGAGCTGATGATCTCCGGGCACTGGGCGCCGCGCCTGGTCGACGACGCCTACCTCGACCTGCTGACCGAGCAGGGCGCCGAGCTGGCCCGGCTGCACCGCGACCTGCTCCCGCTGTCCGACGTGGACTTCGAGGCGGAGGGCGTCGGCGCGTGGATCCGGCCCTACCAGGCGACCACGAGACCGGGCCGGCCGTTCGAGGTGGAGGTCGAGGCACGCAACCCGTTCGCCGACGCCGACGAGGTCACGGTCCGGCTGGTCACGCCGGCCGGCTGGTCCGCCGAGCCGGCGACGGCCACGGGCACGGTGCCCGGCCGGGCCACCGACACGTTCGGGTTCACGGTCACCCCGACCGACGAGCGGTGCCGGCGGGCGCGCCTCGGCGCTGACCTGACCGTCGGCGGCACCCGGTTCGGCCAGCACGCGGAGGCCCTGGTGGACGTGCGATGACCCACACCCTGACGCTCGACGAGCGCCGCCTGGTCGCCGAGGTCCGCGACGAGGACGGCCTGTGGTTCCGACTGCGCCTGCTGTCCTCGCTGGACACTCTGGACGGCCCGGACGAGACCCTGGGCGAGCCCGTCGTGTCCCGGTCGGACGGTCGGATCGAGGTGCGCTGCGCCAGCTCCCGGTGGACCGAGCGGGTCACCGTCCTCGCCCTGCACGACGACCGGATCGAGCTGCGCACCACCGTGCACGGCACCGGGCGCCTGCTCACCGCGCACCTGCTCGGCGGTCACCGCCCGCCCGGCGGGTTCCTGCCGAGCGGCTCGGCGCTGCGGACCGTGTACTCGCCCAACCCCGACCACCCGAGCCGCGTCCGGCGCCCGGCCGTCGAACCCGCGGTCATCGGCGTCGTCGGTGACGGCGCCGAGCCCGGCGTCGGCCGCTGGCTGTTCGCGCCCGCGCCCTGGTGCGTCGCCGGGACCCGGGACGAGGGCGAGTGGGTGTCGCTCGGCCTGGCCGCGCCGGTCGAGGAGCAGACGTTCACCTCGATGCACTACACCGCCGGCACCGACGGGTTCTCGCTCCGCCTCGACTACGAGGGGCACACCGAGGTCGACGGCGCGTTCACCACCCCGACCGTGGTCATCCACTTCGGACACCAGGACCCGCCGGCCGCGCTGCGCGCCCACCGCGACCTGCTCCTCGCCCGCGGCCTGGCCCGCGAGCCCGAGCCGCCGCACCGCTCCTGGCTGGAGCCGATGTTCTGCGGCTGGGGCGCCCAGCACCACCTGTCGCTGCGCACCGGGCGGTCCACGAAGGACTTCGCCACCCAGCGGCACTACGACGACTTCCTCGACCACCTCGCCCGGCACGAGGTGGTACCCGGCACGGTCGTCGTCGACGACAAGTGGGCCGAGCACTACGCCACCTGCCGCCCCGACGAGCACAAGTGGCCCGACCTGCGCGGCTGGATCGCCGACCGGCACGCCCTCGGCCAGCGCGTGCTGCTGTGGTGGAAGGCCTGGGACCCCGAGGGCGCGCCGCCCGACGCCTGCGTCCGGCTGCCCGACGGCACCCCGGTCGCGCTCGACCCCGAGCACCCCGCCGGGCGCCGGGTCGTCACCGACGCCGTCGAGCACATGCTCGGCACGCTCGACGCCGACGGCCTCAAGGTCGACTTCCTCGCCCGCACCCCCAGCGGCACGGCGCTGCGGCACGCCGGCCGGAAGTGGGGCGCCGCGCTCCTGCACGAGCTGCTGGCCCTGGTGTACGACACCGCGAAGCGGGTCAAACCGGACGCGCTGATCGTCACCCACACGCCCAACCCCGCGTTCACCGACGTCACCGACATGCTGCGGCTCAACGACATCCGGATGCTCGACGCGGTCGACCCGGACGGCCCGGTCGTGCCGCACATGCGCTACCGCGCCGAGGTCGTGCGCGCGGCCTGCCCCGGCGTGCCGGTCGACGCCGACGGCTGGTGCCTGCCCGACCGCGCCGAGTGGGCCGCCTACCTCGCCGTCCAGCCCGAGCTCGGTGTGCCGGCGTTGTACTACGCCACCCACGTCGACCTCAGCGGCGAGGAGCTGACCGCGGCCGACCTCGCGGACGTGTCACGAGTGTGGGCCGACTACCGGCGCGGTCTTGACGGGGCCGGTGAGCCGTCCTAGGTTGTGGCAACGATTCCATGTGGGATCGTTGCCACATTCGTTCCCCTCGACGACGCGGAGGAACTCCGGATGTCCACTCGTTACGCGCGCTCCTTGGCTTTGGCCGCGATCGCCGCGCTCGTTCTGTCCGGCTGCGGTGGTGTCGGCGGGGACGACAAACCCGCCGAGGGCGAGGCCGTCACGCTGACCACCCTCGGTTTCGGGGTCGACGACGAGATCGCCTCGGTGCGCGTCGACCTGGCCAACGAGGCGATCGCGCCCAGCTCGGTCAAGATCGGCGGCAACGCGTTCGACGCGCAGCAGTTCCTGTCCGCGGTCGCCTCCGGCACCGCGCCGGACCTGATCTTCATCGACCGCCAGCTGCTCGGCACCTACGCCGCGCGCGGCACGATCGAGCCGCTGGAGAGCTGTGTCGAGAAAGAGCAGGTCAACCTCGACCAGTACCGCGACCCGGCGCTCGAGGAGATCACGCTCGACGGCAAGCTCTACGGGCTCCCGGAGTTCTACAACAACCGGGTCATGATGATCAACGACAAGTCGCTGCAGAGCGCCGGCCTCACCGCGGACGACATCGACCCGTCCGACCGCGAGGGCCTGGCCGCGGCCACGACCAAGCTGACCAAGCGCAGCGGCAACGACCTCGCACGGATCGGCTTCGACCCGAAGATCCCCGAGTTCCTCCCGATGTGGGCGAAGGCCAACGGCGTCGACATGATCAGCGCGGACGGCAAGACCGCGAACCTGGACGACCCGAAGCTGATCGCCGTGCTGGAGTACACGGTCGGCCTGATCGAGGCGCAGGGCGGCTGGGGCGCGTTCAAGGCGTTCCGCGACTCGTTCGACTTCTTCGGCGAGAAGAACCAGTTCGCCGTCGACCAGCTGGCCGCGTTCCCGATGGAGGACTGGTACCTCAACGTGCTCGGCGAGGTCTCCCCGGACCTGAAGCTCACCGTGAAGCCGTTCACCGACCAGCAGGGCGAGCCCATCGACTGGGTCACCGGCAGCGCGTGGGCGATCCCGGCCGGCGGCAAGAACAAGGACCTGGCCTGCAAGTGGATCAAGACGATGTCCGAGGCCGACACGTGGATCGCCGCGGCCGAGGCGCGGGCCAAGAAGCGGGAGGCCGAGGGGCAGGCGTTCACCGGCGTCTACACCGCCAACGAGGTGGCGGACGAGAAGATCTTCGGTGAGCTCGTCGACCTCAGCGAGACCCCGGTCTTCGAGGACGCGGTCAACGCCGTGCTGGAGGCCCAGGAGTCGGCGTTCTCGATGCCGTCCTCGCCGGCCGGCTCGGAGTTCAAGGCGGCCTGGGAGGGCGCGGTGAACCGCGTGCTGTCCGGCCAGCAGTCCCCGGCCGACGCGATGGCCCAGGCCCAGCGGGAGGCGCAGACCGCGCTGGACAACGCGGCGTCGGGGAACTGACCCGTGACGGGGGTGGCCACTCGCCCCCGGGGCCGGAAGGGCCGGCCCCGGGGGAAGAACCAGCGCCGGGAGACGATGGCGGCGTTCGCCTTCCTGTCGCCGTGGATCATCGGGTTCCTGGTGCTCACCGCGGGGCCGATGGTCATCAGCCTGGTGCTGTCGTTCACCAACTACGACGGTCTGCAGGAGACCAGGGGCGTCGGCTGGGAGAACTACGAGAAGCTGCTGTCGGACCCCAAGATCCGCAAGAGCCTCAGCAACACGATGATCTACGCGGTGATGATCGTGCCCAGCACGATGATCGTCTCGCTCGCGCTCGCCTCGATGCTCTCCCGGATCGGCCGGCGCTCGGCCGGGGTGTTCCGCACGTTGTTCTACCTGCCGGAGGTGACCCCGAAGGTCGCGATCGGCGTGCTGTTCCTGCTGCTGTTCAACGGCCAGGTCGGGATGGTGAACTGGGCGCTCGGACTGGTCGGCATCGACGGTCCGCAGTGGAGCACCGACGGACCCTGGGTGAAACCCGGCCTGGTGCTGATGAACCTGTGGTCGGTCGGCGGCACCGTGGTCATCTACCTCGCCGCGCTGAACAACGTTCCGAGGGATCTTTACGAGGCGGCGGCACTGGACGGGGTGTCGGCCTGGCAGCGGTTCCGGCACGTCACCATGCCGATGATCAGTGGCGCGCTGTTCTTCACCCTCATCATCCAGACGATCAGCGCGCTGCAGACCTTCGACGAGGCGTACGCCGCCTTCTACGGCAGCGCCGCGTCCGCCGGCTACTCCAGCGACGCCGCGCTGTTCTACCTGATCTACCTGTTCCAGCAGGCGTTCCAGTTCCTCCACATGGGATACGCCTCGGCGATGGCGTGGCTGCTGTTCGTCATCATCATGATCATCACGGCGATCCAGGTGAAGGTCAGCAAGCGGTTCGTCTACTACGAGGGCGGTGACCGCTGATGGCCACCACCGCCGTCGCCGCGCCCGACACGCCGCGGACGCCGCCGGCCCAGCCGGCGCGCCAGCGGCGCGGCAAGCGGAGCCGGGTGCTGTTCTGGATCGGGCTGCTGGGCGCGTCCGTGCTGTTCCTGTACCCGTTCGTCTGGGTGCTCAGCGCCTCGCTCAAGCCACGCTCGCAGGTCTTCGACAACGCGCTGATCCCGAGCGACTGGGCGTGGGAGAACTACGTCAACGTCTGGCAGGCCGCACCGGTCCTGACCTGGTTCCTGAACAGCGTGGTGGTGGCGGTCGCCGCCGCGACGGCGGTGACGATCGCCAGCGCGTTGGTCGCCTTCGGCTTCGCCTACTTCCGGTTCCCCGGGCGCAACTTCCTGTTCGGGCTGGTGCTGGCGACGATGATGCTGCCGGGCGCGGTCACGATGATCCCGGTGTACCTGATCTGGAACAGCGTCGGCCTGTCCACCACGCAGGTGCCGCTGTGGGCGGCGAACCTGTTCGGCAGCGCGTTCTACATCTTCCTGCTGCGCCAGTTCTTCCTCGGCCTGCCGCGCGACCTGTTCGAGGCGGCCAGGATCGACGGGGCGAGCTACTGGGGGCTGTTCTGGCGGATCGCGGT
>DATABL010000018.1:0-18077 GCA_036259595.1 Actinophytocola sp. | reverse complement strand
CGACCGTCTCCATGGACGGTGGCTGGACCGCGACCAACGGCGGCGCGACGATCACCGCGACCGCCGACGCCGCCGACGCGGTCACCGAGACCAACGAGACCAACAACGGGTTCTCCCGGTCCATCGTTGTCGGGCGCGGCGCCGCCGTGCCGTACGTCGAGTACGAGGCGGAGGCCGCGCGGTACGAGGGCACCCTGCTGGTGGCCGACCCGGAGCGCACGTTCGGACACACCAACTTCGCGACCGAGTCCTCGGGCCGCGAGTCGGTGCGGCTGGACAACACCGGGCAGTACGTCGAGTTCACCTCGACCAACCAGGCCAACTCGATCGTGGTGCGCAACTCCGTGCCGGACGCGCCCGGCGGCGGCGGTGCCGACCACACGATCAGCCTGTACGTCGACGGGGAGTACGAACGCAGGCTCACCCTGTCGTCCACGCACAGCTGGCTCTACGGCAACACCGACGACCCGGAGGGCCTGACCAACACCCCGCAGGCCGACGCGCGGCGGCTGTTCGACGAGTCGCACGCGCTGTTGGGCGAGTCCTACCCGCCCGGCACCACGTTCCGCCTGCAGCGCGACGCGGGCGACGACGCGTCGTTCTACGTCATCGACCTGATCGACCTCGAGCAGGTCGCGCCGCCGAAGAGCAAGCCGGCCGAGTGCACCTCGATCACCGAGTACGGCGCCGTGCCGAACGACGGCGGCGACGACACCTCGGCGTTGCAGCGCGCGGTGACCGACGACCAGAACGGCGTCATCTCCTGCGTCTGGATCCCGCGGGGGCAGTGGCGGCAGGAGCAGAAGATCCTCACCGACGACCCCGAGGACCGGGGCAACCACAACCAGGTCGGGATCAGCGACGTCACGATCCGCGGTGCCGGCATGTGGCACTCGCAGTTCCACACGCTGACCGAGCCGCAGGACGCGGGCGGCATCAACCACCCGCACGAGGGCAACTTCGGGTTCGACATCGACAAGAACACCCAGATCTCGGACATCGCGATCTTCGGCTCCGGCCGGATCCGTGGCGGGGACGGCGGTGCCGAGGGCGGGGTCGGCCTCAACGGTCGGTTCGGCACCGGCACCAAGATCACCAACGTGTGGATCGAGCACGCGAACGTGGGCGTCTGGGTGGGTCGGGACTACAGCAACATCCCCGAGCTGTGGGGTCCGGCCGACGGGCTGGAGTTCTCCGGCATGCGCATCCGCAACACCTACGCCGACGGCATCAACTTCACCAACGGCACCAGGAACTCGCGGGTGTTCAACTCCTCGTTCCGCAACACCGGCGACGACTCGCTGGCGGTGTGGGCCAACCCGTACGTCAAGGACCCGTCGGTCGACATCGCGCACAGCAACACGTTCGTCAACAACACGATCCAGCTGCCGTGGCGGGCCAACGGGATCGCCGTCTACGGCGGCTACGACAACCGGATCGAGAACAACCTGGTGTACGACACGATGAACTACCCGGGCATCATGCTGGCCACCGACCACAGCCCGCTGCCGTTCTCCGGTGAGACGGTGATCGCCAACAACGGGCTCTACCGGTGCGGCGGGAAGTTCTGGGGCACGCAGGAGTTCGGGGCGATCACGTTCTTCGCCCAGACCCACGACATCGTCGGGGTCACCCTGCGCGACACCGACATCCACGACTCGACCTACGACGGCATCCAGTTCAAGCAGGGCAACATGCCGGGCATCGAGATCTCGGGCGTCCGGATCGACGACTCCAACAACGGGGCCGGCATCCTGGCGATGGCCGGCGCGCGCGGCAGCGCGACGCTGACGAACGTGACCATCACCGACTCGGCCGACGGCGACATCGTCACCCAGCCGGGCTCGCAGTTCGTGATCAACGGCGGCTCGACGCCGGCACCGTCCGAACGGGACGGTCGGCGCGCCGATCCGCCGGCCCGTCGCGAGGGCACTCGGTAGCGGCTCGGCGCGGGAGGGGCTCGCGGTCGGCGGACCGCGGGCCCCTTTCGGCTTGGTCTGGACCATGGAGTGGTCTGGACCATAAACTGAGTGCGTTCCGTGTTCGATCGGCTTCCCCCTGCAACCGAAGGAGCACCATGAGAACGACCCGCCGCCTGCTCGCACTCGCGACCGCCGCGGTCGCGGTCTCGGCCACGCTCGGCGCCGCGCCCGCCGCCGGAGCGGAACCGAAACCCGACGCCTGGGACCGGATGGTCGCCCAGCAGCCGCTCGTCCGCGCCGCCGACGTGATCCAGGCCGAGGTGCTGCGCGGCGGTGTCGACAAGGGCTTCGCCGGCATCGTCCTCGACGACGACCACGTCGACCTGTGGTGGAAGGGCGCCGTGCCGGCCGTGATCCGCGCCGCCGTGGCGGAGGCGGAGGCCGAGGCGCCGGTCGAGATCGAGCCGGCGCGGTACTCCAACGCCGAGCTGCGCGCGGCGGCCAAGGTGATCGACGCACACCGTGGCCCGGCCGTGCACGCGATCAAGCTCCCGGCCGACGGCAGCGGCCTGGTCCTCGGCACCACGTCGGCGGGCGCGACCCGCGCGCTCACCGCCGCGGTGGACGTCCCGGTGCGGACCGTCGTGGAGGAGCCGCTGGCGCCGGTGTCGCGGCGCAACGACGCCCCGCCGTGGAAGGGCGGCGCGACGATCGTGCTCGGGGGCGCCGCGTGCACCTCGGGTTTCTCCGTGCGCAACGGCGCCAACCAGCGGTTCCTGCTCACCGCCGGGCACTGCGGCAACCCCGGCGTGCGGGTGACCGACCCGACCGGCGAGTACATCGGCAACGCGGGCGCCAAGCACGGCGACCACGACATCATGCTGATCCCGACGCCGAACGTGGTGAACCGGCAGTACGTCGGCGGCGGCGACAGCGACAGCACGGTGTCCGTGCGTGGCTGGGGCGACGTGTACGTCGGCGAGTACCTGTGCCAGTCCGGTGTGACCAGCGCGGGCGCCACCGGCGGCCCGGTGTGCAACATCAAGGTGCTGTTCTTCTACGCCGACCGCGAGGACCTCGTGGAGGGCGAGCAGATGAACGGCCAGCAGGCGGCCCGTCCCGGGGACAGCGGCGGCCCCGTCTACGGCCCGGCCGCGGGCGGCGGCGTGATCGCCAAGGGCACGGTGACCCGCGTCGCCGGCGCCCGCATCGGCTTCCAGGACTTCCGCACCGCGTCCCGCGACTTCGGCGTCTACATCCCCCTGTGAGTCGCTCAGTGAGGGGCGCGTAGCAGGCGGGCGAGGGTGTCGTGGTCGGCGAGGGCGGGCAGTGCCAGGACCCGGTTCCTGGCCTGCTCGCCCATCGCGGTCACGGCGGTGAGCAGCTCGTCGGCGGCGCCGTCGTCGAGGGCGATCTGCAGCAGGCGGGTCAGCGTCCCGTCGTCGGCCTCGGCGGCGTACTCGGCGAGCCGGCCGCGCAGGCGGTCGTCGGTGAGCCGGCCGATCAGGGACAGCCCGGCCGAGCACAGGTCGGGCGACCCGGTCAGCGCGGTGTGCACGACCTCGCGCAGCCGGTGCGCGGGCAGCACCGACACCGCCCGGGTGAGCTGGGCGTCGGACTCGGCGTAGAAGCCGATCCGCAGCAGCGCCTCGTCGGACACCACCGCGGCGACGTCGCGGACGATCCACGAGGTCGCGGCGTCGAGGAGGCGGCCGAGCGTGATGTACTCGCCGCGGTCGACCAGCTCCCGGATCACCGCGAGCACCCGGTCCGGGTCCATCCGCCGGACCAGCGGGCCCGCCCGGCGCGGGTCGAGGTGCACCGTGCTCTCGGCCAGGTACTCCACCGGCATCCGGTTGGCCAGCTCCGCGGCGCGTTCCGGAGCCATCTCGCCGGCCACCCGGGCGGCCAGGAACGGCGAGAACGCCCGCAGCGTGATCCGCACGTTCACCGGGGTGGGCAGCAGCCGGGTGATCGCGGCGACCCGCTGGAACGCCACCCGGTGCTCGTCGTACAGCGCGGCGACCACCCGCTCGCGGAGCCGCCGGACCTGGTCGTGGCCGAGCGAACTCGCGAACCGCACTCCCTCCGGCGTGGTGTGCAGGGCGCGCGCCAGCTTCACCAGCTCGGCCTTCGTGGCCAGGTCTCGCGCCACGCCCTCACCGCCCCACGATCCTGCCGACGCTGGCCCGGACCAGCGCCGGCATCTGCCGCATGGCCTCGTCCGTCGCCGCGGCCAGCGCCCGCGCCTGGTTTCTCCGCGCGGCCACCAGGGCGTCGTGCAGCTCCGCCAGCTCCTGGTCGGACAGCGCGTCGAGGACGCCCGCGTCGGACCCCAGCCAGCGCCTCAGCGCATCCCGTACGTCGCCGCGCATTGCCTGACCTTGCCACGTTCACCCGCCGGGGCCATACCCGCATCCGGGTGTTCAATGGGAGTGCGGCCCGGCCCGGTAGCATGCGTGCACATGACGCGCATGCTCGTGACCGGCGGCGCCGGCTTCATCGGCTCCAACTTCGTTCACCACACGCTCAAGCGCCACCCGGAGTACGAGATCTGCGTGCTGGACTCGCTCACCTACGCCGGCTACCGCGAGAGCCTCACCCCGGCCGGTGACGGCGTCGTGTTCGTCGAGGGCGACATCTGCGACGCCGAGCTCGTCGAGAAGCTGATGGCCAGGACCGACGTGGTCGTCCACTTCGCCGCCGAGTCGCACGTGGATCGCTCCCTGCACGATCCGGAGCCGTTCATCCGCAGCAACATCATGGGCACGTTCGTCCTGCTGGAGGCCGCGCGCCGGCACGACGTGCGCTTCCACCACATCTCCACCGACGAGGTGTTCGGCGACCTGCCGCTGGACTCGGACGACAAGTTCACCGAGGAGACCCCGTACAACCCGTCGAGCCCGTACTCGGCGAGCAAGGCCAGCTCCGACACCCTGGTGCGGGCCTGGGTGCGCTCGTTCGAGGTGCGCGCGACGCTGTCCAACTGCGCCAACAACTACGGGCCGTTCCAGCACGTGGAGAAGTTCATCCCGCGCCAGATCACGAACGTGCTCGTCGGCGACCGCCCGAAGCTGTACGGCGAGGGCGTGAACGTGCGTGAGTGGACCCACGTGGACGACCACAACGCCGCGGTGCACCTGATCCTCGCGGGCGGCCGGATCGGCGACACGTACCTGATCGGTTCGGGCGACGAGCGCAGCAACCGGGACATCCTGGAGACCACGCTCGAGCTGATGTACCAGGACCGGGACGCCTACGACCGTGTGCCCGACCGTCCCGGCCACGACCTGCGCTACGCCAACGACTCGACGAAGATCCGCACCGAGCTCGGCTGGGTGCCGGAGTACGGCGACCTGCGTGCCGGCCTCGCGCAGACGATCGACTGGTACCGCCACAACGAGTGGTGGTGGAAGGCCCAGAAGGAAGGCACCGAGGCCACCTACGCCCTCCTCGGCCGTTAGGACACCACCTGGCGCACCAGCGTGCGCAGCGCCTCGCGGTCCAGCGTGGACGGGTCGGCGGCGAGCCACGCGCCGACCTCGCGGACGAACCGCTCGGGGTCCATGGGCGGCACGGCCGCGGCCGGTTCGTCGTCCACGGTGATCGCGCCGGGCCGGCTCGGGTAGAGCAGCAGCACGCCCCGCACCTCGACCCCGGGCAGCAGCGCGCGGTACGCGGCGAGCCGGTCGGCCAGTCCGGACGCGCCGCCACGGAACCGGTGGCCGTTGCGCCACAGCACCCCGTCGTCGTCCACCCGGTAGTGCCCGGGCAGCCACACCTTCGACTCGACGAGCACCAGCCGCCGGCCGCACAGCACGGCGTGGTCGATGTCGGCGAACACCGAGCCGACCTCGGCCGCGAGCCCGTGGCAGACCCGCGCCGCCGGGATCCGGGTCAGGTAGCGCTCCAGCAGCTCCGCGGTCAGCCGCTCGCCCGCCTCGGCCGGCTCGGTGCCGGGCCGGCCGAAGACCGCGCGGGTGCCGAACTCGGCGAGGAACGCGCGGTCCGCCCTGGCCGCCGCGAGCCACCGCCGCCCCACGACCGCGCCCGCGGCGACGAGCACCAGCACCCACGCGACCAGCACCGTCCCGGGGATCCCGCCGACCGCCAGGGCCACCATGACCACGGCCCACCCGCCCGCCGCGGCGGCGACGGCGGAGCGCGGCGGCCACACCGCCGGGGCCAGCGCGACCCGCGAGCCGACCTCGTGCCACCACGGGATCGTCCCGGTGTCCAGCGCCGGCAGCGTCGGCGCGTAGTCCGGGTCGTACCGGCGCCGCGCCGGCGGCTCGGGCTCCGGCTCGTCACCGAAGTCACCGGGGTCGTCGGAGTCGTCGGAGTCGTAGTCGGAGCGCAGTTCCGGGTCGGTCAGCGTCTCGTACGCCTCGCGCAGCAGGCGGAACGTGCCGGCGGTGCCGCCGGCGTCGGGGTGCATGAGCTTGGCCAGCGACCGGTAGGCGGACCTGATCTCGGCGGGGGAGGCGTTCCGGGACACGCCGAGCAGCTCGTAGTAGTCGTACCCGCGCACCACACCGCCGTTCGTCCGTGCCGCTCCCCGGCGAACAGATTAGGAGATCGCGCCAGCGGGCATACGGGCGACATGCGACTGCCTTCGGCGCTGCTCGACAGCTCCGTGCCCATCCTGGCCGAGGGATACGGCTGGATGCCCGACCGGCGCGCCCGCACCGGCGCCGCGACCGTCCGGACCAGGGTGATGGGGCAGCGCGCCGTCGGCCTGTGCGGACCCGACGCGGCCCGGTTCTTCTACGACGAGGCCCACGTCCGGCGGCACGGCGCGATCCCCGAGCCGGTGCGGGCGACCCTGTTCGGCAAGGGCGCCGTGCACACGCTCGACGGCGCCGCGCACCGGTGCCGCAAGGACGTCTTCCTCTCCCTCGCCACGCCCGAGGCCACCGCCGCGCTCGCGGCGAGCGTCGCGGCGTCGTGGGACGAGTGCGCGTGGACGCCGGGCCGGCCGGTCGTCCTGTTCGACGAGGCGAGCCGGGTGCTCACCCGCGGGGTCTGCCGCTGGGCGGGTGTCCCGCTGGCCGAGTCCGAGGTGGCGGATCTCGCCGGCGACCTGGTGGCGATGGTCGACGGCTTCGCCACGCCGGGGCCTCGGCACTGGCGCGCCCGCCTGGGCCGGAAGCGGCGCGAGAACTGGCTCGCCGGTCTGGTGCGCGGCGTGCGGGACGGCTCGGTCGCCGCGCCGGACGGGTCGGCGCTCGAGCGCGTCGCCCGGCACCGGGAGCCCGACGGTGAGCCGCTGAGCCCGCGCCTGGCCGCGGTGGAGCTGCTGAACGTGATCCGGCCGACGGTCGCGGTCTGCTGGTTCGTCGCGTTCGCCGGGCACGCGCTGCACCGCTGGCCCGAACACCGGCGACGACTGGCCGCCGGGGGGATGGTCACCGAGTTCGTCCACGAGCTGCGGCGGTTCTACCCGTTCGCGCCGTTCGTCGCCGGACGCGCGGTCACCGACCTGACCTGGGAGGGCGAGCAGATCCCGGAGGGCTCGCTGGTGCTGCTGGACCTGTGGGGGCACAACCACGACGCGCGGTACTGGGACGAGCCGTTCCGGTTCCGCCCGGAGCGGTTCGCCGGCCGGGAGGTCGGCGAGTTCGACCTCGTGCCGCAGGGCGCGGGCGATCCGCGCACCAACCACCGCTGCCCCGGCGAGTCGTTCACCGTGGCGCTGCTGGAGGCGATCGTGCCGCGGCTGGCCGCCCTCGGGCACCAGGTCCCGGCCCAGGACCTGCGCATCTCGCTGCACCGCATCCCGGCCAGGGTGCGCAGCGGAATGATCATCACCCCGGGTTGATCTCGCGCGCGCGTCCGCGTGCTTGGGTACCGTGGCCCGGTAAGGGTCGGGTCCAGCAGCGCGGCGTGCCCTTGTCCGAACAGGAGGAGGTAGCTCAGCGTGGCGCGCAGATCGATACGTCGACGGTCCGTATCCGGCGGGCGGTGGCCGGCATGATCGCCCTACCCGGCCCGGACGGTGTGCTGACGCTGCGCGTCGACGGCGACGTCGACCTCGCGAACTCCGCCGACCTGGAGTCCGAGCTCACCCGGTTGGTGGACGGCTCGGTCGACGTCATCGTGGACGTGCACGACGTCTCGGTGCTCTCGGTCGCCGGCACGGGTGTGCTGACCCGGCTCGCCGACCGCCTCGCCGACGGGGGCCGGCGGATGCTGGTCGTCACCGGGGCCGGGATGCCCCGCCGGGTGCTCGAGGCGATCCACGCCGTCGACGTGCTCGAGGTCTTCACCACCGTCGACACCGCGGCCGCGGCGCTGGGCAGCGGCCGGGCACGGGAGTACGGCGAGGTGGTGCGGTTGCGCGGTCAGGTGCACGACCTGCGGGAGAAGCTGCGGACCCGCCCGCTGGTCGCCCGCGCGCTCGGCATGCTGCAGGAGCGCTACCGGCTCCCCGACGTCAACGCCGCGAACGCCCTGCTCCGCGACGTGTCCCAGCGAGACAACGTGAAGATGCGGTTGCTGGCACACGCGTTCCTCGGCGCCACCCCGCCGTCCGCGCCCGACGCCGCCCGCTGGTTCCCCGGCCGGCTCCGGCCGCCGGCTCCGGCGGTGACGTTCGTCCCGAGGAACCCGGCCAACCTGGCCGGGTTCCTCGACCAGGTCCTGGCCGCGGCGATGACCCGCACCGCGGCCGACGCGGGCGACATCCAACTGGTCGACCCGGTCCGCGGCGGCCTCGCGCTCGAACGCCACCGCGGGTTGCCCGCGACGCTCGTGGCGTTCTTCGAGGAGGTCGGCACTACCGGCTCCGCGTGCGCGGAGGCGCTGGGACGGCGTGCCAGCGTCGCCGTCGCGGACATCGCGACCGACCCGGTCTTCGACGAGGAGGCCCGCGCGGTCCTGCTCGGCGCCGACCTGCGCGCGATGCGGAGCACGCCGCTGCTCGCACCGTCCGGCGAGTGCGTCGGCGTGGTCTCGACCCACCACGCCGAGCGCGGCCACCTGCCGGCGCCCGCGGTGTGCGCCGAACTCGACCTCCTCGCCGCCGAGGCAGGCGCGTGGATCGACTGGCACGTGCGGACCACCACTTTGGACGCCCTGGAGCACCTGCATCAGGAGGCCCGGTTCGCGGGCGGGGTCACGGGTGGCGTAGCAGCACCCCGACCCCGTCAGCCAGGGGGAGCGGCTCGGCGGTGACGATCACCTCGGCACCGATCGCGAGCGCGGCCCGCGGCAGCGCCTCGTCGGCCCGACGGCTGCTGACCGGCACGCCGAGCGTGCGCAGCGACTCGTCGGTGCCGACCAGGTGCCACTGGTCCCACCGCTCGCCGCCGACCCACACCGTGTCGTCGCCGAGCTGGTCCACCGACACCACCAGGGCGTCGGCGTTGCTCTCTCGCAGGCTGCGCGTGCAGTGCGGGAGGCCGTCGACCGCGAGCCCGCCCGGCCGGGACGACTCGAACAGGAACTGGTCGTAGGCGGACCGGTGGGCGGCGGGCGGTGCGCCGGCGTAGTGGCGGGCGAGCGGAAGCGGGTAGGGCGGGTCGGACACCCTGCCGGCGACGTGCTGGCCGGCGAGCTGGGGTCGCAGCACCGTCCAGGCCGCCGCGGAGGGGAGCTCGCGTATCGACAGGGTGTCCATGGTTCCTCCCGCTGGCTCAGGACTTGGCGAACGCCTCGCTGACCGCGTTGGGTCCGTCGTAGGTGCGGTCCGGCATCGACTTCAGCCCGTCCAGCACGGCGTCGTCGGCGCCGTGTGACCGCGCGTGTTCGACCAGGCTGTCCTTGTCGCACGGGTAGTCCACTCCGGAGAGGAACTTCTGCATCTGAATCGGATTCGGATTGTTCATGTCTCCTCCTTTCCCGTTCGGTCCGGTGCGCTGGCTACCCGGAAAAGCGGGACTTATCCGTCGGCCCGATCAATCCGAATCACCGCTGACTCTGAGTAGTAGTGGTCACGCACAGGTTTACTACTACTCCTGCCGGAAAGCCTTCCTTCGTGACTACGCCAGCTTCCGCGATATCGGCGGCCGTGCTGTTCGACCGGGACGGCACGCTCGTCGAGGACGTGCCCTACAACGGCGACCCGCGCCTGGTCAGGCCGGTGCCCGGGGCACGCGACGCGCTCGAGCTGCTGCGGTCGGAGAAAATCGGGACCGGTGTGGTCACCAATCAGTCGGGGGTCGGGCGCGGATTGCTGAGCGTGCACGACGTGCGACGAGTCCATGCCCGGATGGAGCAACTGCTCGGGAGCTTCGACCACTGGCGCTTCTGCCCGCACCTGCCGGAAACCGGGTGCGCGTGTCGTAAACCGGCCCCGGGCATGATTCTGGACACGTGCGCCGCGCTCGGCGTGCCGCCGCGGGCCTGCGTGGTGGTCGGCGACATCGGCGCCGACCTCGCCGCGGCCACCGCCGCCGGGGCGCTGTCGATCATGGTGCCGACGCCGGTGACCCGGCGGGCCGAGGTCGAGGCCGCTCCGGTGGTCGCCACCGACCTGCACACCGCCGCCGAGTTGGCCGTCGACCTCCTGCTGGGGGTGCGCGCATGATCAGGGTGCTGGTGGTGCGGCTGGACAGCGACGGTGACGTCCTGCTGTCCGGTCCCGCGATCCGTGCGATCGCCGCCGGCCCGGCCGAGGTCACCCTGCTCTGCGGCCCGGCCGGCGCCCAGGCCGCCGCCCTGTTGCCCGCCGTGGACCACACGATCGTGTGGACCTGCCCCTGGATCGCCCCCAACCCCGACCCGGTGCGGTCCGACGACGTGCGCGAGCTCACCGCACGGATCGCGGGCGCCCGGTTCGACCTCGCGGTGATCCTGACCTCCGCGCACCAGTCCTGCCTGCCGACCGCGCTGCTGCTGCGGATGGCCGGCGTCCCGGCGATCGCCGGCATCTCGACCGACTATCCGGGCTCGCTGCTCGACGTCCGCCTGCGTCCCGACCTCGACTTCACCGACGACGCCCCCGAGCCGGAACGCGCGCTCGCCCTCGCGGTCGCCGCGGGCTTCCGCCTGCCACCGGGCGACGACGGCGCCCTGCGGGTGCGCCCGGCCCCGGAGATGTCCGCCCTGACCGGTGCCGACCCGTACGTGGTCGTGCACCCGGGAGCGACCGTCCCGGCGCGGCGCTGGCCGGCCGGGCGGTGCGCCGAGGCGGTGCGTGAGCTGACCGCGGCCGGCCACCGCGTGCTGGTCACCGGCGGCCCCACCGAACGCGTGCTGACCGCCGCGGTCGCCGGGGACGCCGGGACCGACCTCGGCGGCGCCACCCGGTTCGGCGAACTCGCCGGCGTGCTCGCCGGCGCCGACGCCGTGGTCGTCGGCAACACCGGCCCCGCGCACCTCGCGGCGGCCGTCGGGACCCCGGTGGTCTCCCTGTTCTCCCCGGTCGTGCCGTCGGTGCGGTGGGCGCCCTACCGGGTGCCGACCGTACTGCTCGGCGACCAGACCGCGGCCTGCCGCGGCACCCGGGCACGCGAGTGTCCGGTGCCAGGACACCCGTGCCTCACCACCGTGACGGCCCGGGACGTCGTGGCGGCCGTACGGGCGGTGAAGAAGAAGCACTCACTTAAGCCACAGGTGGTGCGCTGATCCAGTTTTCGAGACGACGGGACAGCGACAGATGCGAATAGCGATGATCTCCGAACACGCCAACCCCCTGGCGGCGCTGGGGGGAGTCGACGCGGGCGGGCAGAACCTGCACGTCGCCGAGCTCTCCGCCGCGCTGGTCCGAGCCGGCCACGACGTGACCGTGTACTCCCGCCGGGACGCCCGCGGGCAGCCGACGACCGTCGACGCCCCGCAGGGCTACCGGGTCGTGCACGTGCCCGCCGGCCCGGCCAAGCAGGTACCCAAGGACGAGCTCCTGCCGCACATGGCCGAGTTCACCCGGTTCGTCAGCCGGCAGTGGCGGGACTCGCCGCCCGACGTCGTGCACTCGCACTTCTGGATGAGCGGGATCGTCGCCGTGTTCGCCAAGCTGCACGCGCAGACCCCGGTGGTGCACACCTATCACGCGCTCGGCACGGTGAAGCGCCGCCACCAGGGCTCGGCCGACACCAGCCCGGCCGACCGCGTCCGGCTGGAGCGCCTGGTCGGCAACTCCGCCACCCGGGTCCTCGCGACCTGCACCGACGAGGTCCGCGAGCTCGGCCGGATGGGTGTGGGCAACCGGCGCGTCTCGGTCGTCCCGTGCGGCGTGGACTGCGACCAGTTCCGCCCCGAGGGCCCGGCCGTGCCCAAGCGGCTGCCCCGGCGGGTGGTCAGCGTCGGCCGGCTGGTGCCGCGCAAGGGGTTCGCCGACCTGATCGCCGCCATGCCGCACAACCCCGACACCGAGCTGGTCATCGTCGGCGGCCCGGACCGGCGGCACCTCGCCCGCGACCCGGAGGCCGTCCGGCTGCGTGAGCTGGCCGAGCGGCTCGGCGTGGCCGACCGCGTGCGGCTCGTCGGCCAGGTGCCGCGCGAACGGATGCCGGCCGTGCTGCGCTCGGCCGACCTCGTGGCGTGCGTGCCCTGGTACGAGCCGTTCGGCATCGTGCCGCTGGAGGCGATGGCCTGTGGCGTCCCGGTGCTCGCCACCGCCGTCGGCGGCCTCGCCGACACGGTCGTGGACGGCGTCACCGGGGTGCTCGTGCCGCCGCGACGGCCCAAGTCGCTGGCGACCACCATGAACGCGTTGCTCGCCGACCCGGTCAAGCGGGACTTCCTCGGCGCCGCGGGCCGCGACCGGGCGGAGTGCCGGTACCCGTGGGACCGCATCGCCCTGGACACCGCCCGGGTCTACGAACAGTGCCTCGAGGGCACGGTCGGCATCCCGGGTGACGGCCCGCTCGCGGCCGCCGCCGGGGGGCCGCGATGAACCGCCTCGTCGAACTCAGCCGCGCCGTGCGGGCGCTGGACCGGGAGACCCCGCGGTTCGAACGCTGGGGCGCGCTGCTGGCCGAACGGCTCGGCGAGGGCGCCCGGCTGCTCGCCGCCGGCAACGGCGGGTCCGCGGCGGAGGCCCAGCACCTGACCGCCGAGCTGGTCGGCCGGTTCGACCGGGAGCGGGAGCCGTTCGCCGCGATCGCGCTGCACGCCGACACCTCGAGCCTCACCGCGATCGGCAACGACTACGGCTTCGCCGAGGTGTACGCCCGCCAGGTCACCGCGCACGCCCGGCCCCGGGACGTGCTGGTCCTGCTGTCCACCAGCGGTCGCAGCGAGAACCTGCTGCGGGCCGCGGCGGCCGGCCGGGCCAGGGGTGCGACGGTCCTGGCGCTCACCGGTCCGCTGCCCAACCCGCTGGCCGACCTGGCCGACGACACGCTCGCGGTCGACGGCGGCACGTCGACCGTGCAGGAGGCGCACCTGATCTCGGTGCACCTGCTGTGCGAGGCGTTCGAGGCGGCCCGCACGGCCGACGACACCGGCGATGGCACCGGAACCGTGGAGACCCCGAAGGACGACGACGCTCGGAGGGCCTCATGAACCCCACCAGGAACCCCGCCATGAACCTCGTCGTGGTCGGCGACTGCCTGCTGGACATCGACCTCGTGGGCTCGGTGAACCGGGTCTGCCCGGACGCGCCGGCCCTGGTCGTCGAGGAGGACAAGCGGCGGCCCCGCCCCGGCGGCGCCGGGCTGGCCGCCTGGCTGGCGAGCTGCGCGGGGGAGCCCGTCACGCTGGTCACCGCGCTCGCCGACGACGCCGAGGCCGACCTGCTGCGGGCCCAACTCGGCCGGGTGCGCACGGTCGCCGGCCCGCTGAACGCGCCCACCCCGGTGAAGACCAGGGTGCGTGCCGACGGGCACACGGTCGCCCGGATCGACCGGACCCGCGCCGGCCACCCGACGGTCACCGACGACATGGTCGCCGCGATCGAGTCGGCGGACGCGATCCTCGTGTCGGACTACGGCCGGGGCCTCACCGCCGATCCGCTGCTGCGGCAGGCACTGGCCCGGATGGTCGACCGGGTGC
Organism: Actinophytocola sp.; assembly: GCA_036259595.1. Lineage (GTDB taxonomy): Bacteria > Actinomycetota > Actinomycetes > Mycobacteriales > Pseudonocardiaceae > Actinophytocola. Next base: position 4,215 of record DATABL010000018.1, on the reverse strand, counting down.
CGGTGGTGTGGGACCCGCACCCGCGCGGCGCCGAACCGGTCGCCGGGGTCACGCTCGCCACGCCGAACCTGGACGAGGCCGTGCGGCTGTGCGACGCGGAGGACGCCTCGGACTCCGTGGACGGCGCGGAACGGGTCGCGGCGCTGCTGCGGGAGCGGTGGCGGGCCGAGACCGTGGCGGTGACGCTCGGCGGACGCGGGGCGCTGCTGGACGACGGCTCGTCGGCGCGGCTGATCCCCGCGCCCGCGGTCTCGGTCGCCGACCCGTGCGGCGCGGGCGACCGGTTCGCCGTCGCCGCCACCGCCCGGCTGATGCGTCACGACAGCGTCGGCAACGCCGTCGGGCACGCGGTCACCGCGGCCGCGGAGTTCGTCGCCGCCGGCGGTGCCGCGGAGGTCACCGGCGGCGCGATCACCCCGTCCCGGGACGCCGACTCCGGCGGCCTGGAGGAGGCGCGGCGGCTGGTGGAGTCGGTGCGGGCGCGCGGCGGGACGGTGGTCGCCACCGGCGGCTGCTTCGACCTGCTGCACGCCGGCCACATCCGCACCCTCGCCGCGGCGCGCAGCCTCGGCGAGTGCCTGGTGGTGTGCGTGAACTCCGACGACTCGGTGCGCCGGCTCAAGGGCTCGACGCGCCCGCTCAACGGCGAGGACGACCGGGTCGAGGTGCTGCGCGCGCTCGGCTGCGTCGACCAGGTCGTGGTCTTCGACGGCGCCGGCCCGGAGGCGGTGCTCGCCGAGCTGCGGCCCGACGTGTGGGTCAAGGGCGGCGACTACACCCCGGAGACCCTGCCCGAGACCCCGCTGGTGCGCGGGTGGGGCGGGTCGGTCGTGGTGGTGCCCTACCACGACGGCCGCTCGACGACCCGGCTCGCGCGCATGCTCACCGAGGCCGGCTGACCAAAGAGGGAGGAACACGTGTCTGTTCAGGACATGCCAGAGCAACACCCGGTGCTGGTGTCCGGCGGCTCGAGCGGCCTCGGCGCCGCGCTGGTCGGCGCGCTGCACAACGCCGGCAAGCCCGTCGTGGTGCTGGACAAGCAGGCGCCGTCGGGCCCGGCGGCCGACTTCCGGCTCGTCGACGTCTCCGACAGCGCGGCCACCGAGGAGGCCGTGCACGCGCTGGCCAAGCGCACCGGCGGGCTGGCGGCGGTGGTCACCGCCGCCGGCATGGACCATTGTGGACCGATCACCAGTCTGTCCACATCCGACTGGGAACAGGTCGTGCGGGTGAACCTCATGGGTACCGCCGCCGTGGTCCGCGCCGCCGTGCCCTACCTGGAGCGCGACCGCGGGCGGATCGTCACCATCGCCTCCACGCTCGGACTGCGCCCGGCCGGCGACGCCACCGCGTACTGCGCGGCGAAGTTCGGCGTGGTCGGGTTCACCAGGGCGCTGGCCATGGAGCTCGCCGGCCGGGTCGGGGTGACCCTGGTGGTGCCGGGCGGCATGCGCACCGCGTTCTTCGACGACCGCGACGAGCAGTACCTGCCGGCCGACCGCACCATGCTCAACCCGCCGGAGAACGTCGCGAACAGCATCGTGCACGTGCTGGAGCAGCCCGCCGGCTGCGAGGTCCGCGAGCTGGTCATCTGCCACGAGCGCGAGCCGTCCTGGCCGTGAGGAGGAGGCACACTTGCTGACCACCACCGAGACCATCGAGATCACCGATCCGGCGACCGGCGACCCGGTCGGGCGCTTCACCCCGGCCACGCCGTCCGAGGTGGACTCGACGGTCGCGACCGCCCGCCGGTCCTTTCTGGACTGGCGACGCACCCCCGCGGCCGAGCGCGGCGCCGCGCTGCGGTCGGCCGCCGCGGCGCTGCGGGCCGGGACGGCCGAGCTGGCCGAGATCCACGAGCGGGAGACCGGCCGACCCCGCGAGGAGGCCGTCGAGGCCATCGGCGCCGGGGTGTCCACCCTGGAGCAGTACGCCGAGCTCGGCCCCGTGCACCGCGGCCGCAGCCTGCACGGCGCGTGGTCGGCCACCGACCTGATGATCCCCGAGCCGCGCGGCGTCGTGGTCGCGCTGACCCCGTGGAACGACCCGGTCGCGGTCGCGTGCGGCCTGCTCGGCGCCGCGCTGGTCACCGGCAACACGGTGGTGCACAAGCCGAGCGAACGCTGTCCGCGCACCGGACTGCGCCTCGGCGAGCTGCTCGCGGAGTCCTTCCCGGACGGTGTGCTGTCTACCGTGACCGGGGCGGGGGAGACCGGCGCCCGGCTGGCCGCCCACCCCGAGGTCGACGTGGTCGCGCACGTCGGCGGGGTCGCCACCGGCAGGAAGATCGCCGCGGCCACCGCCCGCACCGGCGCGAAGGCGCTGCTGGAGAACGGCGGCAACGACCCGCTGCTGGTCGACGGCGACGTCGACCCCGGCTGGGCGGCGGAGCAGGCGGCGCTCGGCGCGTTCGCCAACGCCGGCCAGGTCTGCGTGTCGGTCGAACGGATCTACGTCCACCAGCGGATCGCGGCCGAGTTCCACGACGCGCTCGCCGCGGCCGCCGCGCGCTGGTCGGAGCGCCTGCCACCGCTGGTCGACCGCGCGCACCGGGACGGTGTGCACGACCACGTGCGCCGCGCGGTCGACGCCGGTGCCGAGGTGTTGGCCGGCGGGCGGATCCCGGACGGCCCCGGTGCCTGGTACCCGGCGACCGTGCTGTCCGGCTGCACCCAGGAGATGCCGGTGCTGACCGAGGAGACGTTCGGCCCGGTGGCGCCGGTCGCGGTGGTGCGGGACTTCGCGCAGGGCCTGGCCGCCGCGGCGAGCGGGCGCTACGGTCTCGCCGCCACCGTGCTGACCGCCGACCTGGCACACGCGCACGAGGCGTACCGGACGCTGCCGGTGGGCACGGTCAAGGTCAACGACGTGTTCGGCGGCGCTCCCGGCGGTGCGGCCCAGCCCCGCGGCGCGAGCGGCACCGGCTTCGGCTACGGGCCGGAGCTGCTCGACGAGCTGACCACCACGAAGGTCGTGCACCTCACCGCACCCGGGAGCACCGGATGAACAGCCGCCCGACCCGGCACCCGGCCGCGGACCTCGGCGCGCCGCCCGACTGGTCCGCGATCCGGCGGATCCTCGTGGTGCGCGCCGACAACCTCGGCGACGTCGTGCTCGCCACCCCCGCGCTGCGGGCCCTGCGCCGGGCGGCACCGCACGCCGTGATAGACCTGCTGGCCTCCCCGGTCGGCGCCACCGTCGCGCCGATGATCCCCGCCGTGCGCGAGGTGATCACGGTCTCGGCCAGCTGGCAGCAGGCCGCCGGCCCGGCCGGGTCGGCGCACGCCGCCGCGGCGAAGGAGAGCTGGCTGGTGGAGCGCCTCCGCGGCCGCCGCTACGACGCCATGATCGTGTTCACCTCGCACAGCCAGTCGCCGTGGCCGGCCGCGCACGTCGGGATGCTCGCCGGCATCGGGCTGCGCGCGGTGCACTCGACGGAGTTCGGCGGCGCGGTCGCCACCCACTGGGTCACCCCGCCGCCCGAGGGCACCCACCAGGTCGACCGCTGCCTGCACCTGCTCGGCGCGCTCGGCGTACCGCCGGCCGGCCCGGAGCTGGAGCTGTCCGTCCCGGACACCGGCCACGCGCCCGAGGGCGCGTTCGCCGTGCTCGCCCCGGGCGGCTCGTGCCCGAGCAAGCGCTACCCGCCCGACCGGTACGCCCAGGTGGCCCGGCTCGTCGCCGAGGCCGGCCTGATGGTCCGGGTGACCGGGTCACCGAAGGAGGCTGCCCTGGTCGACGAGGTCGTCGCCGGCGCGGCGCACCCGGACGTCGCCCCGCTCGGCGACGTCACCGTGCCCGAGCTCGCCGCGGTGGTCGCGGCCGCGGACGTGGTGCTGTGCAACAACTCCGGCTGTCTGCACCTGGCCGACGCGGCCGGCACGCCGGTGGTCACCACCTACGCGGGCACCGAGCTGCCGACCGAGATGCCGCCGAGGAACAGCCCCGCGGAGCTGCTGTCCCGGCCGGTGCCGTGCTCGCCGTGCCGCCAGTTCCGCTGCCCGTACCACCAGGAGTGCCTCGATCTCGCGCCCGCCGACGTCGCCGCCGCGGCACTCCGCCTGACCACGGAGGTGAGGGTGTGATGGACACCGACCACCGGCTTCCGGAACTGCCCGCGTTCCTGGCCGAGCGCCGGCCGCGCGTGCTCGTACTGGGCGACGTGATGCTCGACGAGTGGCTCACCGGCAACGCCTCCCGGCTCTGCCGGGAGGC
>DATABL010000017.1:0-6409 GCA_036259595.1 Actinophytocola sp. | reverse complement strand
TCGCGCTCGCCCGCGCGCTCGCCGGCGAGCCCGAGGTGGTCATCGCCGACGAGATCACCTCCGCGCTCGACGTGTCCATCCAGGGCACCGTGCTCAACCTCGTCCGCGACCTCCAGCGCCGGATGGGGCTGACGATGCTGTTCATCTCGCACGACCTCGCGGTGGTGCGCTACGTCAGCGACGTCCTCGCGGTCATGTACCGGGGGAGGATCGTGGAGAGCGGTCCGGTCGAGGAGGTCCTCGCCGACCCGCGGGACCCCTACACCCGTGACCTGCTCGACGCGGTCGCGGCGCCAGTCCACCGAGCAGACCCAGCCGACCGAGGGAGAATCCCGTGACCCGACGCCAGCGCATCGACGACCTCACCGCCATCGCCGTGCCGGAGCAGCCCGCCCTCTCGCCCGACGGCAGCCGGATCGTCTACGTCCTGCGCACCGCCGACGCCGAGGCCGACGCGAACCACCGTGCCCTGTGGTGGGTCGGCACCCGCGACGGCGAGCCGGAACGGCTCACCCGCGGCACCGCCGACTCCGCGCCCGCCTGGTCCCCGGACGGCACCCGGATCGCGTTCCTGCGCGCCGCCGACGGTCCCGCGCAGGTCTGGCTGCTGCCCGCGGCCGGCGGCGAGCCGGAGCAGGTCACCTCGCTCCCGCTCGGCGCGGGCGCGCCGGTGTGGTCGCCCGACGGCACCAGGATCGCCTTCGGCGCGCCGGTCGACATCGCGGCGGGCGCGGCCAACACCCCGATCGTGGCCGACCGACTCGACTACCAGGCCGACGGCGCCGGATTCCTCCGCACCGTGCGCCGGCACCTGCACGTGCTCGACCTCGGCACCGGCCGGACCCGCCAGGTCACCGGCGGCGACTGGCACGCCGGCGACCCGTCCTGGTCCCCGGACTCCGCCCGGCTCGCGTTCGGCGCCGCCACCGCCCCCGACCCGGACCTGGCCGTCCGCGCCCCCGTGCACGTCCTCGACGTCACCGACCCGATGGCCGACCCCGAGCCGGTCGCCCTCCTCGACGGCGTCGCCGACCGCGTCACCTGGACCGACGACGCGCTGCTGGCCATCGGCATGCCCGACGAGCCGGCCGGGCACGCCGGCCTGTGGCGCCTGCCGCACGCCGGCGGCGACCCCGTGAACCTCGCCGCCCCGCTGGACCGCAACGTCATGGCCGGCGCCCCCGGCTACCCCGGCTCCCCGCCGGAGCTGGGCGGCGACGGGGTGCTGTTCTGCGTCCGCGACCGCGGCTGCACCCACCTCTACACCGTCGCCCTCGACGGCGGCACCCCGCGCCCGGTGATGGCCGGCGCCGGGCGGGTCGTGGCCGGCGTGTCGGTCGCCGGCGACACCGCCGCCGTCGTGCTCGTCACCCCGACCTCCTACGGCGAGATCGTGGCCGTCGACCTGACCACCGGTGCCGAGACCGTGCGCACCGCCCACGGCGACCCGGACGTGGAGCTGTACCTCCGCGAGGAGCGCGAGTTCACGATCTCCGACGGCACCGTCGTGCACGGCTGGCTCGTCCGCGACCCGGCCACCACCGGCGCCGGCCCGCTGCTGCTCGACATCCACGGCGGCCCGCACAACGCGTGGAACGGCACCGCCGACGAGGTGCACCTGTACCACCAGGAGCTGGTCGCGCTCGGCTGGACCGTGCTGCTGCTCAACCCGAGGGCCAGCGACGGCTACGGCGCGGAGTTCTTCACCGCCACCCGCGGCGCGTGGGGCGACGGCGACGCGCGGGACTTCCTCGAGCCGCTCGACCAGCTCGTCGCCGAGGGCGTCGCCGACCCGGCCCGGCTCGCGGTCGCCGGCTACAGCTACGGCGGCTTCATGACCTGCTACCTCACCAGCCGCGACACCCGGTTCGCCGCCGCCGTCGCGGGCGGGGTGGTCAGCGACCTCACCAGCATGGCCGGCACCTCCGACGAGGGGCACGGGCTGTCCGCCTACGAGCTGGGCGGACCGCCGTGGGCCGACCGCGACCGCTACGCCGCGATGTCGCCGTTCGCGCGGATCGAGCACGTCAGCACGCCGACCCTGGTGTTCCAGGGCGCCGCCGACGTGCGCTGTCCGGTCGGCCAGGCCCAGCAGTGGCACACCGCGCTGCGCGAGCGGGGCGTGCCGACCCGGCTGGTGCTGTACCCGGACGGCGCGCACCTGTTCATCCTCGACGGCCCGCCGTCGCACCGGATCGACCTCAACCGGCGGATCGTCGACTGGGTCGAGCAGTACGCGGCCACCGCCGGCGGCGCGCGCCGCCCCCGCGTCGACGAGGCGCACTGGCGGCGCAGGCTCACCGCGCTCGCCGAGAAGCACGGCGTACCCGGCGCCACGCTCGGCATCCTGCGGCTGCGCCCCGGCCGGGACGACGAGCTGGTCGAGGCCGCGCACGGGGTGCTCAACGTCGACACCGGCGTCGAGACCACGACCGACTCGGTGTTCCAGATCGGCTCGATCTCGAAGGTGTGGACCACGACGGTCGTCATGCAGCTGGTGGACGAGGGCCGGCTCGACCTGGACGCGCCGCTGGTGGAGGTGCTGCCGGAGCTGCGGCTCGCCGAGCCGGAGGTCACCAAGCAGGTCACGATGCGCCACCTGCTCACCCACACCAGCGGCATCGACGGCGACGTGTTCACCGACACCGGCCGCGGCGACGACTGCCTGGAGAAGTACACCGCGCAGCTCACCGAGGTCGCGCAGAACCACCCGCTCGGCGCCACCTGGTCGTACTGCAACTCCGGGTTCGTGCTCGCCGGCCGGGTGATCGAGAAGCTGACCGGCGGCACCTGGGACGCCGCCATGCGCGAGCGGCTGTTCACCCCGCTGGGGCTCACCCACACGGGCACCCTGCCGGAGGAGGCGCTGCTGCACCGCGCGGCCGTCGGGCACGTCGGCGAGGACGAGCCGGTCCGCGCGCCGGTGTGGGTGCTGTCGCGCTCGGCCGGCCCGGCCGGACTGATCAACTCGACGGTCGCCGACGTGCTCGCCTTCGCCCGCGCACACCTGACCGGCGGCCTCGCGGCCGACGGCACCCGGGTGCTCAGCGCGGACGGTGTCGCGGCGATGGCGGCCCGGCAGGCCGAGCTGCCGGACCGGCACAGCCTCGGCGACTCCTGGGGGCTCGGCTGGTTCCGCGTCGACTGGGACGGCCGGCGGCTCGTCGGGCACGACGGCAACACGATCGGCCAGTCGGCGTTCCTGCGCGTGCTCCCGGATGAGGGCCTGGCGGTCGTCCTACTCACCAACGGCGGCCAGGCCAGGGACCTCTTCCTGGACCTGTACGGCGAGGTGTTCGCCGAGCTGGCCGGGGTGACCGTGCCGAGCCCGCTCGGGCCGCCCGCGGAGCCGGTGCGGGTGCCGGTCGAGCCGCACGTCGGCACCTACGAGCGGGCCTCCACGCGGATCGAGGTGTTCGTCGGCGACGACGGACCGGTCATGCGGTACACGGTCACCGGCGAGCTCGCCGACCTGGTGCCCGACCCGGTGCAGGAGTACCCGATGGTGCCCGTGGCCGAGAACCTGTTCGTGGTGCGGGAGCCGTCGGCGCGCAACTGGATACCGGTGACGTTCTACGCCCTGCCGACCGGGGAGCGGTACCTGCACTTCGGGGTGCGCGCCACCCCGAGGGTGGGCTGAGGTGGCGTCGCGGGACGTTCTCGCCGACCTCCTCGTCGACCTACTCGCCGACATCGAGGAGCTGGTGCGCTGCGAGTCGCCGTCGGCCGACCTGGCCGCGGTGGCCCGCAGCGCGGAGGTGGTCGCCCGGGTGGGGGAGCGGCGGCTGGGCGTCGTCCCGGAGCGGGTGGTGCTCGACGGCCGGACCCACCTGCGCTGGCGGCTGGGCGCCGAGCCGTCGCGGGTGCTGCTGCTCGGCCACCACGACACGGTGTGGCCGCTCGGGTCGCTCGCCACCCACCCGTGCACGGTGGCGAACGGGGTGCTGCGCGGGCCGGGCTGCTTCGACATGAAGGCCGGGCTGGTGCTCGCGATGCACGCCGCGGCGGGGCGGACCGGGGTGACACTGCTGGTCACCGGCGACGAGGAGCTCGGCTCGCCCAGCTCGCGGGAGCTGGTCGAGGACGAGGCCCGGGCCGCCGAGGCGGTGCTGGTGCTGGAGGCGTCGGCCCCGGGCGGCGCGCTGAAGACCGAGCGCAAGGGCGTGTCGCTGTACGAGGTGGCGGCGACGGGCCTGGCCGCGCACGCGGGGCTCGAGCCGGAGCGCGGGGTCAACGCGACCGTCGAGCTGGCCCACCAGGTGCTGGCCGTGACCGCGCTCGCCGACCCGGCCCGCGGCACCACGGTCACCCCGACGCTGTTCGCCGCGGGCACCGCGACCAACACGGTGTCCGCGACCGGCTCGTTCGCCGTCGACGTGCGCGTCCGGGACGCCGCCGAGCAGGAGCGGGTGGACGTCGCGATGCGCGGGCTGCGCCCGAACCTTCCGGGAGCGCGGGTCCGGGTGACCGGCGGGCCGAACCGGCCGCCGCTGGAGCCGGCCGCGTCGGCCGCGCTGTTCGCGCTGGCCGGCTCGCTCGCGCGGGACCTCGGCCTGCCGCCGCCGACGGGCGTGGCGGTCGGTGGCGGCTCGGACGGCAACCTCACCGCGGGCGTCGGCACGCCGACCCTCGACGGGCTCGGCGCGGTCGGCGGCGGCGCGCACGCCGACGACGAGCACGTGCTGGTCGCCGCGCTGCCCGACCGGCTCGCGCTGGTCTCGGCGCTGCTGGACGCCCTGCTGGCCGCTCCGACCAACCGCACGCCGGCCTCTGGTGCGCGCCGACCATGACCGGGGCCGACGAGGTCACGAGCATGGACCCCGTGACCGACACGACCACCGCCGCCCACGCCGCCACCGACGCGACCGCCGCCGCCGACGCCGCCACCGACGCGACCGCCGACGCGGCCGCCGCCGCGCTGGCCGCGGGGGTCCGGATGCGTGAGCTGACCGACCTCGCCGACCTCACCGCGGTGTGCCGGCTGTTCCAGCACGTCTGGCGGACCGATCCGACGAGCCCGCTGGTCACCACCGAGCTGTTGCGCGCGCTCACCAAGGCCGGCAACTACCTCGCCGGCGCGTTCGACGGGGACCGGCTGGTCGGCGCGTGTGTCGGGTTCTTCGGCGCTCCCGCCGAAGGTGTGCTGCACAGCCACATCGCCGGCGTCGACCCGGCCGCGGCCGGGCGCAGCGTCGGCTACGCGCTCAAGCTGCACCAGCGGGCGTGGACGCTGCGCCGCGGCATCGGCGCGATCGCCTGGACGTTCGACCCGCTGGTCGCCCGCAACGCCTACTTCAACGTGGTGAAGCTCGGTGCCACGGCCGCGGAGTACCTGCCGAACTTCTACGGCGGCATGCGCGACGGCGTGAACAGCGGCGACGACACCGACCGCCTGCTCGTCCACTGGGACCTGACCCGCAAGCCCACTCGCCCCGGGCCGGGGCCCGCCGCGGTCGCGCTCGGTCGAACCCCCGACGACCGGCCGGTTCGCGGCGAGTCGCACAAAGAGACGGTCTCGGTCGCGGTGCCGCCCGACATCGAGGCGCTGCGCGCGGCCGACCCCGGCCGGGCCAAGGAGTGGCGGGTGGCGGTCCGCGAGGTGCTCGGCGGCCTGCTGGCCGACGGCGCCGCGATCGCCGGCTTCGACCGGACCGGGGGATACGTGCTGACCAGGAGGGAGACCCGATGAAGCCGAGGGGTGTCGAGCTGCGCCGGATCAGGATGCCGCTGGTGGCGCCGTTCCGGACCTCGTTCGGGGTGGAGCGGACCCGCGACGTGCTGCTGCTGCGGGTGGCGACCGACGAGGCGGACGGGTGGGCCGAGTGCGTCGCCATGTCCGGCCCCCGGTACTCCTCCGAGTACGTCAGTGCCGCCGCCGCCGTGCTGACCGAGTTCCTCGTCCCCGCGCTCGCGGCGGCGTCCGACCAGGTCGCGCGGCTCGGCGCGCCGGCCGTCGGGCCCGCGCTGCGGCAGTTCCGCGGCCACCGGATGGCGAAGGCCGCGCTCGAGACCGCCGTGCTCGACGCCGAGCTGCGGGCCGAGAGCAGGCCGCTCGCCCGTGAGCTGGGCGCGGTGCGGGACCGGGTGCCGTGCGGGGTGTCGGTCGGGATCATGTCGGACCTCGGTGAGCTGCTCGACGCGGTCGGCGGCTACCTCGACGAGGGCTACGTCCGCATCAAGCTGAAGATCGAGCCCGGGTGGGACGTCGAGCCGGTGCGTGCGATGCGCGAGCGCTTCGGTGACATCCCGCTGCAGGTCGACGCGAACACCGCCTACACCCTCGCCGACACGCGGCGGCTCGCCCAGCTCGACGAGTTCGACCTGCTGCTGGTCGAGCAGCCGCTCGACGAGGACGACCTGCTCGGGCACGCCACGCTCGCCCGCGCGCTGCGCACCCCGGTCTGCCTCG
>DATABL010000016.1:0-8549 GCA_036259595.1 Actinophytocola sp. | reverse complement strand
CCGCGCGATGCGGCCGGGGGAGGGCGCGAAGTCGCGGTCGGGGTCCTCGGCGTTGAGCCGGGCCTCGATGGCGTGCCCGCGCTCCACCGGCGGCTCCCCGACGAGCCGCATGCCCGACGCCACCCGCAGCTGCGCCTTGACCAGGTCGAACCCGGTGGTGGACTCGGTGATCGGGTGCTCGACCTGCAGGCGGGTGTTGACCTCCAGGAACGCGAACAGCCGGTCGCCGGGGTGGTAGAGGAACTCGACGGTCGCCGCGCCCCGGTAGCCGACCGCGACGGCCAGCCGCTCGGCCGACGCCTTGAGCTCGGCGGCCTGCTCGGTACTGAGCACCGGCGAGGCGGACTCCTCGATGACCTTCTGGTTGCGCCGCTGCACCGAGCAGTCGCGGACTCCGAGCGCCCACGCGGTGCCCTCGCCGTCGGCGATCACCTGCACCTCGACGTGCCGGGCGCCGGTGACCAGGCGCTCCAGGAACACCACGCCGCTGCCGAACGCGCGCGCGGCCTCCTGGCTGGTGCGCTCGTAGGCGTCGGCGAGCTCGGCCTCGCTGGTGATCACCCGGATGCCGCGGCCGCCGCCGCCCGCGGTCGCCTTCAGCATCAGCGGGTAGCCGATCTCGGCCGCCGCCCGGGTCGCCGCCGCCAGCGTCTCGACCGCGCCGCGGCTCCACGGCGCGACCGGCACGCCGACCTCCTCGGCGATCAGCTTCGCGCCGATCTTGTCGCCGAGCTTGCGCATGGCCTCGGCGTTCGGCCCGACGAAGGTCACCCCGACCTTCTCGCACAGCTCGGCGAACGCCGGATCCTCGGCGACGAAGCCCCAGCCGACCCATGCCGCGTCGGCGCCGGTCTCCACCAGCGCCCGCTCCAGCGCCTTCAGGTCGAGGTACGGGCGCGCCGACGCGGGCCCGAGGTCGTGGGCGAGGTCGGCCTCGCGCACGAAGGTGGCCGTGCGGTCGACGTCGGTGTGCAGCGCGACGGTCTCGATCCGGGTCCCGGTCTCCGCGGCCAGCTCCCGGACGGCGTGGATGAGCCGCATCGCGGCCTCACCACGGTTGACGATGGCGACACGACTGAACACGCGACCGAGCCCTCCTGTAGTCCACGACGCACCCGACCAGGCCAGGCGCGAACGGAGCGTACGTGACGCGGGGGCCACGTCCGCCACGTCGGGAACCTACAAGAATCGGCTGGTGTTCTAGTAAATTCGCGTCAGCGGGCGGCCTCGCGGACCCGGCAGCACAGCTCCTGCGTGCGCAGGGCGTCGTCGTAGTCGCACACCAGGCGGCCGGGGTCCCGCCGGGACACCGCGCCCAGGAACCGCGCGTCGGCGATCGCGAGCGGGTCGTGGCCGACCGGGGTCTCGTGCGAGCCGTCGGCGTCCTCCCGCCGCAGCGTCCGGTTGGTCAGGGTGAGCTTGCGGCCGTCGCAGTGGAACTCGATCCCGGCGTCCACCGTGGCGTGCAGCACACAGGTCGCGGTGAACACGCCGAGCGGCCCCGTCGCGAACCGCAGCGTCGCCGCGCTGACCGTGGCCACGTCCAGGCCGGGCACGGTGGGCCGCGGCGGGTGGTCGGCCTCGGCGTGCAGGACCTCGGCGTCCCCGAGCAGGAACCGCGCCAGATCGAACAGGTGCGTGGCCTGCTCGACCACCTGGCCGCCGCTGCGCGCCTCGACCCGCCACCACGGCGCCGGCGGCACCAGCCCGTGCCACGCCGCCCGCACCAGCCGCGGCGGGGTCTCGGCGAGCAGCCGCCGCACCTCGGGCATCACCTCCATGGCCCGCCAGTAGTAGCCCACGCCCACGATCGGCCCGCCGTCGCGCAGCTCGGCGGCGATCCGGCGCGGCCCCGCCACGTCGTGGCCGATCGGCTTCTCCACGTAGAACGGCACCCCGCGCTCGATGAGGGCGTCCTCCACGTCACCGTGCGCGTCGGGCGGCACACACACCCACACCGCGTCGACCCGCTCCCGGTCGAGCAGGTCGGACACCCGCCGGTACGCCCGCCCGCCCCACCGGGCCGCCGCGCGCTCGGCACCCGCTCGGCCCACGTGGCCGACGATCTCGGTGTCCAGCGCGGTCAACGCCTCGGCGTGGCGCCCGGCGATGTAGCCGGTGCCGACGAACGCGACCCTCATCGTGCACCGTCCTCGACCGTCCGCCAGACCTCGATCCTGCTCCGCCAGTCCTCGGTGTGCCGCGGCGGCGCGGGGGCGGGGAACGCCGAGGGCAGCCCGGCTGACATCAGCGCGGCGCCGGTGCTGACCGCCCCGTCGGCCGCGCGCCGGTACCGGCGGTGCGGGGCCAGCCCGCGCGGCCGGATCCGCCGCGGCCCCTCGCCGACCACGCCCCGCACCTGGTAGACGAACACCACGGTCTCGGTGCGGTCGGGGGAGACGTACTGGACCGCGCACGGCTCGGTGTCCGACGGCGGGGCGAGCCAGTGCTGCTCGCCGCCGTGGATCGTCGGCCGCAGCCGCTTGTACTCCGCGATCAGCTCGGCCGCCCGCACGCGGTCCTCCTCGCGCCAGGCCAGGATGTCGCCGGAGATGCCGATCACGCCCTGCATGGCGACGTGGAAGCGGAAGTCCAGCGGGCTGTCCCGGCCGGTGGTCGGCTCCGGGGTGTCGGCGACCCAGCCGACCATCGCCCGCGGCGAGTACGCGCGGGTGAAGCCGTACTGGATCCGCAGCCGGTCGGCCGGGTCGGTGTTGTCGCTGACCTGCGCCAGGTCGGTCCGGCCGAGGATGCCCAGGTCGGCGCGCCCACCGCCGCCGGCGCACGTCTCGATCATCAGGTCGCCGAACTCGGCACGCAGCCGGTCGATGACCTCGTACACGCCCCGCACGTGCCGCACCCACACCTCGCGCCGCCGCTCCGGCGGCGCCTGCGGCCAGCCCACCTCGGTCAGCGGGCGGTTGTGGTCCCACTTCACGAAGTCGATCCGGTGGTCGGTCAGCAGCCGGCGCAGCTGGGCCAGGACGCCGTCCCGCACCTCCGCCCGCGCGAAGTTGAGCACCAACTGGTCGCGCGACATCGTGGGCTCGCGGCCCGGCAGGTGCAGCACCCAGTCGGGGTGGGCGCGGTACAGGTCGCTGTCCGGGTTGACCATCTCCGGTTCGAGCCAGATGCCGAACCGCATGCCCAACCGGTGCACCTCGTCGACGAGCGGGGCCAGGCCCTCGGGGAACTTGGCCCGGTCCACCACCCAGTCCCCGAGCCCGGCGTGGTCGTCGGTCCGCGCGCCGAACCACCCGTCGTCCACGACGAACAGCTCGACGCCGAGCTCGGCCGCCCGCCTGGCCAGCGCCAGCTGGTGCCCGATCTCGAGGTCGAAGCCGGTCGCCAGCCAGGTGTTGTAGTGCACCGGCCGGGGCGAGTCGCGGTGCCGGGCCGGCAGCACCCGCTCGTTCTGGTAGCGGTGCAGCAGCCGGGCGGCGCCGTCCAGGCCCTCGTCGGTGTGCCCGCACACCAGCTCCGGGGTCCGGAACGTGTCGCCGGGTTCCAGGTGCCAGGCGAAGTCGAACGGCTGGACGCCGGCGACCACGTGCAGGGCGTCGTTGCGTTCGGCCTCGAACACCACCGACCAGCTGCCGCTCCACGCCAGCGCACCGAACCAGACCCGCTCCTCGTCCTCGGCGCGGGTGAGCGCGAACCACGGGTTGGCCTCGTGGCTGGTGAACCCGCGCCGGCTCTCCACCACGACCTTGCCCGGCGCCAGCGTCCGCCGGGTGAGCTGGTACTCCCCGCCCCACCGGCCGTGCAGCGTCCACGCCTCGTAGCGGTCGGGCGGCAGGCCGAGCACCGCGCTGGCGATTCGCTCCACCCGCAGCGGCTCCGGCCCCTCGTTGCGCACCCGCGTGTCGCGCACGACGACACCGTGGCCGGCGTGCACGGCGAACTGGTGCTCGACCACGAGCCCCACCGTCTCGTCGGCGAGCACCAGCGTGAGCGTGGCGCCGTCCACGTGGTCGTCCCGCCAGGCCAGCCGGGTGGTGGCGGAGCCGTCCGGGTGCACCACCACCAGGCCCGGCTCCTTGAACGCGGGGTCGCCGTGCACCGAGTAGGCGAGCGGCACCCCGTCCAGGAAGTGGGCCTGCGACGGCCGGTTCGCCGGGCGGCACGGCAGGTACGCGTCCCCGGCGTCAGCGCCGTCACCGCCGTCACCGCCCCAGTGGTCCAACAGGAGCGCCCCGGTGTCGGTGACGGACACGACCATCGCGCTCCCGCCCGCGCGCAGCAGCCACGCCCGCCGCCCGCCGGCGGTAGTCCGGATGATCGGCGCGGTCACCGCGCGCCCGGCCCGAAGTCGAGGACGACCTGCAGCACGTCGTCCGCCCGGCCGTCGAGCAGCGCGTAGGCGCCGCCGGCGTCGGA
The DNA here is from genome assembly GCA_036259595.1 of Actinophytocola sp. Classification (GTDB taxonomy): domain Bacteria; phylum Actinomycetota; class Actinomycetes; order Mycobacteriales; family Pseudonocardiaceae; genus Actinophytocola. The sequence continues at coordinate 4,169 of DATABL010000016.1, read as the reverse complement.
GACCGGGACGACGTGGGTGACCAGTGGCGCCAGCAGCAGCCGTTCGGTCACCGCCAGGTCGATCACCGTGGTGGCCAGCCGCGCCCGGTCCCAGCGGTGGGTGAGGTGGGGCGCGACCCCGGAGATCTGCGAGCAGACGAGCTGGACCCGGTTGTGGTGGAACTCCTCGCCCAGGAGCAGGCCAGCCGCCTCACCCTGGTAGTAACCGGCCGTGACCACCCGCGCGTTGTAGGCGACCGTGCGCACGGCCTCGTGCAGCGCCCGGTGGTTGCCGCTGACCTCCAGTGCGACGTCGGCGCCCCGGCCGCCGGTCAGGGCGCGGACGTGCTCGGCGATCCCGCCCGCCCGCGCGTCCACGGTCTCCTCGGCGCCGAGCCGGCGGGCCAGCTCCAGGCGGTGCGGGATCGCGTCCACGCCGACCACCCGCGCGCCGTTGCGCCGGGCCAGCTGGGCGACGATCTGCCCGACGACGCCCAGGCCGAACACCGCGACCGTCTCCCCGACGTGGAGGTCGGCGTCGAGCACCACGTTCAGCGCGACCGAGCCGATGTGGCTGAAGATCCCCAGCAGCGGGTCGGCCGCCGGGGCCAGCACGCGGGCCGCGGCGTAGGACTCGTCCACGACCGTCGTCGCGCGGTGCCCCCACACGCCCCACACGACCTGGCCGGGACGCACGGCGGTCACCGCGTCGCCGACCTCGACGATCTCGCCGACCTCCTCGTAGCCCACCACCACCGGATACTCCAGCGTGGGGGCGCCCGGCACGAACAGGCGGCTGTCCGGGTCCCAGGTCTTGGCGAAGTGCGCGCCCGTGCCCCGGTACTGGGTCAGCTCGGTGCCGGCCGAGATGCCCGAGTACCGGGTGCGCAGCCGCACCCCGGTCGGGCCGAGCGGCGGGTCGGGCTCCTCGGCGAGCGCGACGGACCCGGGCCCGTCCAACCGGACTACGACACCCATCGCGGTTCCTCCCGGTCGGCGAGCACGTCGAGGGTGAGCGCGGCCGACCAGCTGAAGTCGTCGGCGCCCAGACCCTCGCCGGTCACCGGGTCGAAGTACTCCCGGAACCCGGCGCCGGCGACCAGGCCGAGCATGTCGGCCGCCAGCCGGTCGGCGAGCCCCGTCTCGCCCAGCCGGCGCAGCGCGCACCACACCAGCCAGTTGGTGTTCATCCACGTCGGCCCGCGCCAGTACTGGTGGCGGTCGAGGTCGGCGGCGGTGAGGTCGTAGCTGGGCACCCCGCGCACGGTCGGCGAGCCCAGCCCGAACGACGGGCCGGTGAGCGTCGCCAGCAGCGCGGTCCGGTGCTCGGCCGGCAACCCGGGCAGCAGCAGCGGGCCGAGACCGGCCACCGTGCGCCGGCCGGTGTGCCGCCCGGTGCGCGCGTCGAGCGCCACGTAGCAGCCGAGCTCGGCGTCGAACAGGCGCGCGTGGACCTGGTGGGCCAGCTCGTCGGCCCGCTCGCGGTGCCGGCCGGGATCGGCGCCGGCCCGGCGGGCCAGCTCGGCCAGCGCGTGCTCCGAGCGGGCGAGCAACGTGCAGAACAGCGGGTCGACCGCGCAGAACGGCAGGGCGAGCAGGTCGTCGTCGGTGTACCCGCGGTCCCGGTAGGCGCCGACGACGGCCAGGTACCGCGCGTAGTCCTCGTCGGTCGGCCGGTGGCTCGCGTCGGCGTGCCGCAGGTCGCGCCGCAGGTCCGCGATGTCGCCGGCCGGGTGGGCGTCCGCGACGGGCACGGCGGCGAGGGGCTCGTCCCACGCCGGGCTGTTGTCCAGGCCCGACTCCCACGGGTGCACGATCGCCACCAGGCCGGAGGCGACCCGGCGCCGGGTGAACAGGTAGTCGTGGAACCGCGCCAGGCCGGGGTAGAGGGCCCGGACCGCGGCCGTGGTCCCGTCGCCGGGGTGGCGGTCGGCGACGGTGAGCAGTGCCGTGGCGTGCACGGGCGGCTGCACCAGGCCGGTCGTCGACATCCCGGGCGCCGGGCCGCTCGCCGGCAACGGCCGCCAGAACTCCGGCCCGGGGAAGTAGGCGTCCTCGCGGACGGCCGGGTTGAACACGATCTGCGGCACCCGCCCGTCCCGCCACTGGGCGTCGTACAGCGCCGTCAGCTCGGTGAACGCCCGCCGCGGGTCGAGCCGGGCGTGGCCGATCGCGATGAACGCGGAGTCCCAGCTCCACTGGTGCGGATACAGCGACGTGGTCGGCACCGTGTGGGAACCACGCCAGTTCCGGCGCATGGTCGCCGCGGCGCGGCGCCGGAGGGCGTCGACGTCCGGTTCGCCGCACGCGCTGCCCGCCATCGTCATTGGTCGCACGACGGCTGATGTTAATCCCATGAGCCAGCAAAATGACAGCCGTGCTTCCCCCTCGGATCCGGGAGGCGCTGACGCTCCGCTGACGTCCGGTTCGAATTGGGTCTTGTCATCAGACAAAACCCGGTGTTCGATGACGCCCTGGATGCCACCGACGTCAGCCAGCCAGGCGGTGCCCGCGCTCGGGGCGCGGCTCGCCGGAACGGGAGAGCCATGAGTGGACCCATGAGCGGAGGGCGACTCCGCGCGCTCGCCGCCGCGTTACCGGTCGCCCTGGTGCTGGCCGCCTGCGGGGACGGCGGCTCCGGCGGGGAGGACGGCAAGCTCCTCTTCTGGTCCATCGAGGACACCGCCGACCGGGTGCAGACCCAGAAACGCATCCTCGCCGAGTTCACCGAGAAGACCGGCATCGAGACCGAGCTCGTCGCCGTGGCGGAGAACCAGCTGACCACCGTGCTGAGCTCGGCCGCCGCCTCCGGCGACCTGCCGGACGTGATCGGCGCGGTGTCGCTGCCGATCATGAGCCAGCTGCGCACCGACGACCTGCTCGACACCGACGCCGCCGCCGACGTCGTGGCGACCCTCGGCGCCGACACGTTCGCCGAGCAGGCGCTGGAGCTCACCCGCGAGGACGACACCCAGCTGGTCGTGCCCAGCGACGGGTGGGCGCAGCTGCTCTTCTACCGCAAGGACCTGTTCGCCGCCGCCGGCCTGGAGCCCCCGACCTCGTACGAGGCGATCCGCACGGCGGCCGAACGGCTCGACCAGGGCGACACGGCCGGCATCACCGCCAGCACCACGCCCGCCGACGTGTTCACCCACCAGACCTTCGAGCACCTCGCGCTCGCCAACGGCTGCCAGCTGGTGGACGACGGTGGCCAGGTCGCGCTGGACAGCCCGGAGTGCGTCGAGGCGTTCGGCTTCTACGCCGACCTCATCCGCGACCACTCCGTCGCCGGCAACCAGGACGTCGACACCACCCGGGCGACCTACTTCGCCGGCAAGTCGGCCATGGTCATCTGGTCCTCGTTCCTGCTCGACGAGCTCGCCGGCCTGCGCAAGGACGCCCTGCCGACCTGCCCGGAGTGCGCCGCCGACCCGGCCTTCCTCGCCAAGAACACCGGCGTGGTCGCCGCCCTCACCGGACCCGACGGCGCCGAGCCGACCACCTTCGGCGAGACCACCTCGTTCGCGCTCCTCGACCGCACCGGCGACGGCGCCACCGACGACGCCAAGGCGCTCGTCGAGTACCTGATGGGGGAGGGCTACCAGGACTGGCTCGCCGTCGCCCCCGAAGGCAAGATCCCCGTGCGGGCGGGCACCAAGGACGACCCGGAGGCCCACATCGAGGCGTGGCGCGCCCTGGACGCCGGGGTCGACACCAAGGCGCCGCTGTCGAAGTTCTACGACGCGGAGACCCTCCGGATCGTCGAGGAGAGCCCGGAGACCTTCTCCCGCTGGGGCTTCCCGCAGGGCAGGGCCGAGCTCGCCGGCGCGGTCGCCGGGCAGCTGGTCGTGCCGAAGACCCTGGCCGAGCTCATCAACGGCTCCGGCGACCCGGAGTCCGCGGCCGGCGACGCGAGCGAGCGGGCCGCCACCATCGCGGACGAGCTCGGTCAGTAGACGTGACGCGCCGGCAGTCCACGTTGGCCCAGCGGGAGGCGCGCAGCGGCCTGCTGCTCATCACACCCACGCTGGTGATCGTCCTCGTCGTGGTGATCGTGCCGCTGCTCTGGTCGGTGCTCATCGCGTTCCAGGAGATGCGGCTGATCAACGTCGGCCGGACAGGCCTGTTCGAGGACCTCACCCTGGAGAACTTCGTTCGGGTGTTCGGCTCCGACGTGCTCTGGGAGAGCC
>DATABL010000015.1:0-3784 GCA_036259595.1 Actinophytocola sp. | reverse complement strand
AGCCGCGGCCTGCCCCGGGTGCCCCCGCCGCCGCCTCGGCCGCGGCTGTCCGCGCCGATGGTGCTGGCCGCGCTGCGCCGGATCGAGGTGGCGACCCCGCTGGTCGCGATGGTCGGCGCGCAGCTCGCGATGGTCGCGGTGATGACGATGACCCCGCTGCAGCTCGACCACCACGGCCACGGCCTCGACGTCGTCGGCTGGACGCTGGCCGCGCACATGATCGGCATGTTCGCGCTGGCGCCGCTGTCCGGACGCATCGCCGACCGCTGGGGCGGGCGCACCACGATCCACCTGGGCATCGGCACGCTCGTGCTGGCCGCGGCGGCGGCCGCCCCGGCGCACGGGCCCGGGCTGTCGTTCGGGCTGTTCCTGCTCGGCTACGGCTGGAACCTGGTGTTCGTCGGCGGCAGCAGCCTGCTCAGCCGCGACCTGCAGCCGGCCGAGCGGACCCAGGTGCAGGGCGTGGTCGACGCGGTGGTGTGGGGCTCCTCGGCGCTCGCCAGCCTCGCCGCGGGCGCGCTGTTCGGTCTCGGCGGGTACCCGCTGGTCACCGCGCTCGGCGGGCTGGTCGCGCTCGCGCCGATCGTCCTACTGGCCCGCGGCCGCCAGCGCGAGGCGGACCGCGGCGGCGCCGGCGGCCTGCATCGGTAGGCCCTCGACCGACGCCGCCGCGAACGGGTGCTCGGTCACCGCGCCCTCGTCGTTGTGCGCCACCCACCCGCCGAGCAGGTCGTCGAACACGTCGTCGTCGAAGGTCACCGACACCAGCAGGTCCGTGGCGAACGTGAGCGGGTCGACGCCGAGGCCGAGGCACTCGGCGCGGATCCGGCCCGCGCGCAGCGCCTCGGTCATCGCCACCGCGAACGGCCAGCTCCCGTAGTCCACATCGGAGCGTTCCGGCTCACCCAGCAGCTCCTCGGCGTACTCGCGCACCACGCAGTGCCACAGCGAGAAGTCGTGCTCGTCGCGGCCCGGCCCGGTCGCCTGGAACACGCCGACCGGCAGCACCTGGTACAGCCCGCCCGCGTGTCCGACCCGCGCGGGATCGCGCCAGTGCAGGAAGAGCCGCCCGCCGCGCACGGTGACGACGCTGATCGCCAGGTTCGCCGGCCTCCTGGTCAGGTCGCGCGGGTCGCCGACCGCGTCCCGCAGCGGGGTCGCGCCACCCGCGGCGTACTCGTGCGCGGCGGCCTCGCCGGTGTCGATGTGGTCGAAGTACGTGCCCGGCCCGAACTCCAGCCGCGGCTCGCCGGCCAGCGACGCCGACAGCAGCCGGTAGGTCGGCCGGTCCTCGAACACCGCCGGCGCGTCCAGTTCGGCCATCAGGCCCGAGTACCCGCGGGCCGGCAGCTCCGGCAGCGGCGGCGCGGGGCCGAGCGAGATCGCGACATCGGCCAGCGGGACCGGCCGCGCGGGCACCCACTCGGGCCGGGTCAGCAGGGGAGTGCCGGCCAGCCCCGGCACCTCGGGGTACCGGCCGGCCGCCTCGACGGCGAGCCGGAACCTGTTGTCCCGCAGGTACTTCCGGACCTCGAGCCAGTTCGCGTCCGGTACTGCTCGCGTCTCTCGCATGGTTCCTCCCCAGCGGGATTGTGCCGTATCGGCTGACCACCGGGCGCTATTGACAGAAAAAACTGTCAATAGGATCCTTGTCCCGTGCCCACCGGGATCACCTACGTCGACGAGCCGGACCAGGTTCGCCTCGCGCTGTCGCCGTTGCGCCGGACGCTGCTGGCCCAGCTGCGCGAACCGGCGTCGGCCACGCAGGTCGCCGCCGTGCTCGAGCTGCCTCGGCAGCGCGTCAACTACCACCTGCGCGCCCTCGAGAACGCCGGCCTGGTCGAGCTCGTCGAGGAACGGCCGCGCCGCGGCTGTGTCGAGCGGATCCTGCGCACCCGGCCCGGCGCGTTCGTCGTCGACCCCGCAGTCATGGGTGCCGAGCCCACCCGCGGCCAGGACCAGTACGCCGCCGAGCACCTGGTCGGCGTCGCGGCCGGCACCGTCCGGGATGTCGCCCGCATGCAGGCCAGGGCGGCCGACGAGGGCAGGCGGCTGCTCACGTTCACCGTCGAGACCGAGGTCCGCTTCCGGCGGCCCGGCGACGTCCACGCGTTCACCGACGAGCTCGCCGACGCGATCCGGCAGGTCGTCGACCGGTACGACGACCCGGAGGGCCGGCCGTACCGGATGGTCGCCGCGGGTCACCCGGCGCCCGCGGATCCCGAGAAAGGCACCCCATGAACGACGACACCGACACCCCGCGCATCGAGGTCACCATCGCGGCGCCGGTCGACACCGTCTGGCACGCGCTGCGCGACAGGGACACCATCCGCCACTGGCACGGGTGGGACTACGACGGCCTCGACGGCGAGATCGACCTCATCTACTTCACCGAGGCCGCCGAGGACCCGCGCGCCCGCACGCTCAGCGTCCAGGACGGCGACGTGATCCGGCTCGAACCGGACGGCGACGGCACGCGCGTCACGCTCACCCGGGCGCCCCGGGGCGTCAACCCCGACTGGGACGCGTACTACGGCGAGATCACCGAAGGCTGGATCACGTTCCTGCACCAGCTGCGCTTCGCCGTCGAGCGCCAGCCGGGCGCGGCGCGGCGGACGTTGTTCTTCACCGGCACCAACCCGGCCGGCCGCTCGCTCGAACACGAGCTCGGCCTGCCGGCCTCCGGCCCCGTCGAGACGAGTCTGCTGGGCGAGCACGTCACCGGCGAACACTGGTACCGCCGCGCGAACCAGGTCGGCGTGGCCGTCGACGTGTGGGGCGGGGGCCTGCTGGTGCTGTCGAGCCTCGGCCCGGCCGACGGAAAGCCGACGGGCGTGGCGATGGCGATCCTGTCCACCTACGGCCTGAGCGACGCGCGGTTCGCGGAGCTGCGGGACCGCTGGACGCCCTGGTGGAACGAGCACTTCCCCAGCCAATAGGCCGGTGTCGTGAATGCGGGGAGTAACGACACCCGAACGGGTGGAACTTGCCGTGTGCTCCCTCACCGTCGACTGCGGAGCGTTATCGAAATCCGCGTAGTCGATCGATCACTCAACCAGGCGCAGGTGAGAGCCCGCAAGTCACCCGATCGGGTTATTTGTAGCGTAATCGCAGGTGAACGCGCACTTGTCGTATGCATGTGCAGCTGCACGCTTCACCCATAGGCTGCTCTTGGAGAGATCGTCCATTCATCGACGAATACGCACCGTTTATCGCTCGGACGGAAGTGTCACGTCCGGATAACAAGATCGATCGGTGATGATGAGGTGGCTCCCTGCTGGCACTGGGAGCCACGGATGTCCGATCCCAGACGACCCGAGTCCATCCGCGAACACGATCGAAAGGGCACAGAACGGTGACCAGTCTACGGTCCGGCACCGCCTCGGCACCAGAAGAGAAAAGACCCCTAGACCCCCCGCCGGCGACGGCTGACCGGCGAACCGTGGAGCTCGCCGTGTTGGCGGAAACGCCCTCGCCGCCGGAGCCCTCGCGCCCGCCGCTGGTGATCGTCCCCGAGCCGGCGACCCGTCGGTCGTTCGTGCCCACCTCCCGCGACGAGTGGCTCCGCCTCGCGGAGCGCGTGGTCGGCGACTGGACGGCGACGCTGCGCGCGGCACTGGTGCTGGTGCTGCTGTTCGCGGCCGCGGTCACGGCGATCGGCGTGATGGTCGGCCCACCCGCCGCGGCCGTGGCGACGCTGGCCGGCCTGGTGGCGTTCCTCATCGGTCGCAGCCGGGGTGGCCTGACCCCCTGAGCACCGGGTTTGAACAGTGAGGGGCGCCCC
>DATABL010000014.1:0-14819 GCA_036259595.1 Actinophytocola sp. | reverse complement strand
GTCGCGGGACAACACGTCGAACGGGGTGTGGAAGTACGGTTGGCGCAACGTGTGCCGTTCCCGCTCGGTGAGCATCGCGAGCAGGTCCGGGCCGGACACGAAACCGGTGTAGGTGATGTCGCCGTCCGGGCAGCGCATGCCGAGCAGCGTGATGTAGTCGGCGCGCACCGGGTGTGCGGTGCGGTCGTTGTGGAAGGCCAGCTCGCCGTCGCTGTACCCGGTCTGCTTGCCGCGGTACCGGTCGATCGCGATCACGTCGATGAAGAAGTCGCCGTTGAACCGCGTTCCGTAGGACAGCAGCGGTGTGCCGACGAGGTGACCGAAGAGTTGGAGGAACGACTCGGCGACGAACGTGGTCTTCTTGGCGTACTTGTCCGCGAGCGGATCGTTCTGGTCCAACAGGGGTATGTGCTCGTCCAGGGGGCAGTTGCGCAACGCGTGGGCGTACGCGACGCCGCTTTCCCGTTCCTTGCGGATCCGGCCGGTCACCTCGATCAGCGCCGACGGCACCTCCTCCCGGTCGGCGAACCCGGCGACCTCGCGGGAGAACGCGATCGGGTCCCGGTAGGGATGGGCTTCCACCGTGCGCAGCATCGCACACAGGTCGTCGCGTTCGGCGTCGGTGAAGGTGTGGGACAGCAGCATGCAGGCCTCTGGGATGTCGAAGTGTCCTGGATCGCCGAGAGGGCAAGCTAGTGGAGCCACCCCGGTTTGTCATCGGCGTGGGACCGTCGGCCGCACCGCATGGTCCGTTCGGTGGTCTCGCGCACCTGCTGCCCGGTCCATTGCGAACATTTCCTTGCGACAGCAAACAACTCCGCTATTGACTCCGGTCGAGCGGGCGGGTTTTGATGCTGCCCGGTCGAGCCGGACCAGCCGAGAGGAAAATGGTGGCGGACACAGAATCCGAGGCCTTACCGACCATTCCCGCCGCCGTCGAGGTCATCGACTGCACGTTGCGGGACGGCGAGCAGACACCGGGAGTCTGGTTCACCGTCGAGGAGAAAGTGCGGCTGGCGCACCTCCTGGCGGACGCCGGTATCGGCGTGCTGGACGCCGGCTTTCCCGGCGCGTCGGGCGCGGACCTCGAGGCGATGCGGGAAATGCGCGAGACCGGTGTGGCCGCCCGGATCGGCGCGACCGCGCGTCCGCTGCTCCAGGACATCACCGCCGCGGGCAAGGCCAGCGCGGACGAGGTCTTCCTGTTCATGCCGACCAGCGACCTGCGTCTGCGGGAAACCCTTGGTATCACCCGTGATCAGGCCGCACACCTGATGCGCTTCGGGGTGGACGAGGTGCTCGGCGAGGGCATGGGACTCAACGTGGTGTTCGAGGACGCCACCAGGGCCGATCCGGCACACCTGATCCGACTGGTGCACGACCTGTGCGTGCCCGGCACCGTCTCCCGGCTGATCCTGGCGGACTCGGTCGGCTGTGCGCGCCCGGCCGAAATGCGCGCGCTGGTACGCGCACTGGCCGAACGAGTGGATCCGGCCATCGCGATCTGCACGCACGCGCACAACGACTACGGCCTGGCCACCGCGAACACACTGGCCGCCGTGGAGGCCGGTGCCCGGGCGATCACCTGCACGGTCAACGGAATCGGCGAACGGGCCGGCAACGCCGACCTCGCGGAGTGCCTGGCCGCGCTGACCCACCTTTACGGCGTCCGCCACGGCGTCCGGGCCGACCGGCTGCCCGAACTGGCGGGCTTCGTCGAGCGGGCCAGCGGGATCCACATGAGCGCGACCAAGCCGGTCACCGGGTACAACGTCTACCGCCACGAGTCCGGTGTGCACGTGGACAGCATGCTCAAGGACACCCGCAGCTACGAGATGCTGCCGCCGGCGTGGACCGGCCGCGAGCGTGGCTACGTGCTCGGCAAGCACAGTGGCGCGTCGTTGATCCGGCACATCCTCAGCCAGGCGGACCCACCCCGCGACGTCGACGAGGACACCGCGCGCCTGCTGGTCGACGTGGTGAAGCAGACGGTCGAGAAGAAGGACAAGGCCCAGCACGAGCGGTCCTACGCCGCGCGGGAGGCGTTCACGGCGTCCGCGCTGGCCGGCGTGTCACCGGACCTGGTCGTCACCGAGTACGACCGGTTGTCCGTCGGGGGCGGCGCGTGAGCGGGCGGACGATCAGCGACAAGGTGATCGACGCGCACGCCTGCGACGAGGACGACTCGGCGCTCTACCGCCGGGTCGGCGTCGACGCCGTGCTCGGTCACGACGCCACGACCGCGTTGCTCATCGACGACTTCGAGCGCCGCGGACTGTCCATCTGGGATCGTGAGCGGGTACTGCTGGCCAACGACCACTTCTCGCCGCCCGCGACCGCCGAGCGGGCCGACATCTCCAACCGGTTCCTCGCCTTCGCGCGGGGGCAGGAGATTCCGAACCTGATGCTGGACCGCGGGATCTGTCACCAGCTGCTGGTGGAGCACAAGCTGTGCCAGGCCGGTGGTCTGGTCGTCGGGGCGGACAGCCACACGATCATGGCCGGCGGCATCGGAGTGTGCGCGACCGGCATGGGCGCGACCGACATCCTGTTCACGCTGGCGACCGGCACCACGTGGATGCGCCGCCCGCCGACCATCGCGGTCAGGTTCCACGGCACGCTGCCGCCGAGTTCGGGTGGGCGGGACGTCGTCCTGCAGCTGCTCGCCGTTCTCGGGGAGAGCGGCGCGCAGTACCGGTCCCTGGAGTTCCACGACGAGTCCACGTCGCGGCTGGGTCAGGACGACCGGTTCGCCATCGCCAACATGGCCGTCGAGCTCGGCGCCAAGTTCGGGGTGTTCGTCCCGGACGAGATCACCGTCGACTACTACGTCGAGCGGGACGGCGAACTGCTCGGCACCCTCGTGCGGCCGGACGCCGACGCCGAGTACGAGCGGGTGATCGACGTCGATCTGTCCGAACTCGACCCGCGGATCGCCAAGCCGTGGTCCCCGGCCAACGTGGTGCCGCTGCGGGAGTTGGAGCCGACGCGGATCACCACGGCCTTCCTCGGCTCCTGCGCGAGCGGCCGGCTCTCCGACCTTCGGGACGCCGCGGCCGAGCTGGCCGGCCGGAAGGTGCATCCCGACGTCCGCTTCGTGGTGATCCCGGCGTCGGTGGAGGTGTTCAAGCAGGCGCTGCGGGCCGGCTACGTCGAGACCCTGACCGAGGCCGGCGCGATCGTCAACCATTCCAGCTGCGGCGCGTGCGGCGGGATCGACAAGGGCGTGCTGGGCGCGGACGACGTGTGCGTGTCCACCTCCAACCGCAACTTCCGGGGGCGGATGGGGCACTGGCAGAGCCGCACCTACCTGGGCAGCGCGCGGACCGTGGCCCGCGCGGCGGTGCGCGGCGAGCTCGCACCCGACCTGTACGGCGAGCGGGGGGACGAATGACCGCGATCACCGGCCGCGTGTGGCTGTTCGGCGACGACCTGAACACCGATGTCATCCATCCGCCCGCGTTCTACAGCCTGGACCCGGAGAAGGTCCGGCGAGGCCTGTTCCACGGCTACGACCCCGACCTCCAGCCGAGCATCGAGCCGGGTGACGTGCTGGTCGCCGGGCGGAACTTCGGCTGCGGGTCGAGCCGGGAGACCTCGATCCGCTCGATCAAGCTCAACCACGTCGGCGCGATCGTCGCGGTCGACTTCGCCCGGATCTTCTTCCGCAACGCGACCAACAACGGCCTGCCCTGCCTCACGTTCGCCGAGGCGGGAGACCTCGCCCGCCTGCGCCAGGGACAGCGGATCACGGTCGACCCGGAAGCGGCCATCCTCCACACCAAGGACGACGAGACGATCCCGCTCACTCCCCCGGGCGACTTCATCCGCCGGATCTGGGCCGCCGGCGGACTGCTCGAGCTCATTCCTCCCCGGAACTAACGGTCAGGTCGGTGCGCAGGATGCCGTAGAGCGCCATGTCCCGCCGCCGGCCGTCGCGCACCCGTGCGCCGCGGAGCACCCCGTCCCGCTGGAAGCCGGCCTGTTCCAGGGCGCGGCACGCGGCGGTGTCGTCCACGTCGACGCCGGCCTCCACCCGGTCCAGCCCGGTGGTGGCGAACAGGTGCTCGACGAGCAGTCGTCGCACCGTGGCCCCCACCCCGCGGGCGTCCGGAACCAGCTCGACAGCGAGGTTCCACGCGGCGCAGCCGTACGTGCCGCCGTGTCCGACGGCGTGCCAGCTGACCACGCCGAGCAGGCGCCCGGTCTCCGCGTCGAGCACCGCGCCGCGGGAAACCGCCCGCGGGGCCTCCGGGGACAGCCGGTTGTCCTTGTCGGGCGCGAAGGCGCCGTCGGACACGCGCGCGACCTCGCGGCGGTCGTCCGGCCGGGCGCGCGCGAGCACGACGCCGTCCCGCCGGGCGAGGACCTCCCGCTCACCGTCGGCGGCGTCCAGGTCGGAGCGCAACAGGCTGTACTGCACCATGTCCCGGCTCTCGCCGCCGCGCCGCATGATCCCGCGGAGCACGCCTTCGAGGTGGAAGCCGGCGCTCTCGATCCCGCGCCGTGCGGGCACGTTGTCCACGGCGGTGAGGGCCTGGATCCGGTCCACCTCGGTGGTCGCGAACAGGTGTCTGGCCAGCAGCCTGCCCCCGCGGGCGCTCAGGTTGCGTCCGCGGCCGGCCGGCAGCAGGTGGAAGCCCTGGTTCCAGCCGATGCCGGACAGCACGGCGAGATGGGGAACGGGACGCCAGCTCATCGTGCCGAGCAGCTCGCCGGTCTCGAGGTGCAGCAGGCCGGCCCAGAACCTGGGGACCTCCAGGGGTATCGGGCGATCGTCCGGGTCGATGTCGAACGTCTGCTCGCTCTGGGCCAGGACGGCCTCCCGCTCGCCGTCGCGCAGTTCCACGAGGGCGAGGACGTCGTCACTGGCCAGGACCGTCCGCCCGGCCAGTCCGGCATCGACCCCGCTCATAGCTCCACCACCGATTCCGCGTCCGGGACACCGTCCTGGCGCATGCTAGTGCGGATCCGTTGCCGGACAAGGACCTCCACGTTCGGTTGGTCCGTCCGAACCAGCCGGTGCCGCGCCCTGGCCGCGCGCGCGCCGCCACCCGGCCGCGACCCCGGTTCCGGCCAACACACCGACCGCGGCGAACATCGCGATCGCGGCCGACGGGGAGCTGAACTGGGCGACGACGCCGGCGAGCGCGGCGCCCACCCCCTGGCTCCCGCGCACGACGGCCCCGGCCAGGCCGTACGCCTGACCGCGGCGCTCCGCCGGAACCGTCCGGGTGAACGCCGCGACGGCCACCGCGTCGTGCCCGGAGAGCAACCCGCACAGCACGCACAACGCGACCGTGATCCCCAGCCCCGGGACCAGCCCGATGGGCAGCAGCACGGCACTGGTGGCCACGGCCAGCGGACCGAGCAGGACCAGCCGTCGTCCGGGCGGCACCAGGCGGGTCAGGACCGCGGCACCGAGCGCGCAACCCGCCGGATGCGCGGCCAGCAGCAGCCCGACGGCCTCCGTGCCCGCACCGACCTGCGCCGCGAACGGGACGGCCAGCCCGGCGGCCACGGTGTAACAGCCGGTGAGGCAGCCGAAGGCGAGCAGGTACCGCAGCCGCCGGTCCGTCCACACCAGACCGACCAGTCCGCGGAACGCCGCGAGCGTCGCCGGTGGCGGCCCCGCACCCGTCGCCGTCGGATGCGGCCCCAGCCCTGCGGCGACCAACACCGCGGCGAGGACGAAGGTCCCCGCGTCGAGCAGCAGCGCCCACTCGGGACCCAGCCACGCGACCAGCGGAGCGCCCACCGTGTACCCGCCGAGGATGCCGACCTGGAGCGCGGTGTAGGTCGCCCCGATCCCGACCTCGTACCGGTCCGCGGCCAGGATCGTCGGCAGGATCGCCGCGCGGGCGGCCTTGTACGGTGCCCCGACGAGCGGCAGCGCGAACACCAGCACGCCCAGCACCCACAGCGGCATCCCGGGCACCGCCATGACCGCCACCAGCCCGGCCCGGGACAGGTCACAGACGATCATCAGCGTCCGCCGCGGGTACCGGTCGGCCAACCCGGCCAGCAGCGGACCACCCACCAACTCGGGCACGAGGGTCAGCGCGTAGCTCAACGCCGCCAACGCCGGCGAGCCGGTGCGACCGAAGACCAGCACCGCCAACGCCACCCGGGCCAACTGGTCCCCGGCGATCGACACCAGGTGCGTCACGAACAGCACCCGGAACTCCCGCACGGCGAAGACGTCCCGATACCTGGCGGCGCGTCCGCCCTCCTCGGCCACCGCCCGGTCTCGCATTCGCACAAGTCTGGCCCATGCCTCAGGAGCGTCTGGCGAGAATCCGTCGATTTGTGGCGATCGGGCCGGTTCCACCGGGTTCCACGTGCCGACTAACCTCGGCGTCGCAGTTCACCGGAGAGGACGCCGATGACGAAGTTCCTGCTCTCGGTGCACGTCATCGCCGCCATCGTCGCGATCGGGCCGGTGACGGTCGCCGCCAGCATGTTCCCCGCCGCCGCGCGCCGCCCGCTGGCCGACGCCGGCCGGGACCTCGCGGTGCTCCGCTCCCTGCACCGGATCTGCCGGGTCTACGCGACGGTCGGGGTCGTGGTCCCGGTGTTCGGGCTCGCCACCGCCAGCAGCCTCGGCGTGCTGGGCGACGCGTGGCTGATCACCTCGATCGTGTTGACCGCGGCCGCCGCCGGCGTGCTCGTGCTGCTGGTTCTCCCGCGCCAGCACCACATCCTGGCCTCGATGCCGAAGCCCGGACCGGACGGGCGTGGGCCGGCGCGGCTGGCGATGTACACGGGGATGTTCAACGTGCTGTGGGCCGTGGTCACCGTGCTGATGATCGTCCGCCCCGGCTCCACGACGGGGGTGTGAGGCGTGGACTCCCTGCGGGCACTGCGCATCGCGGCGGGCACGGAGCTCGCGACCCTGGTCGTGCTGCTGGTCAACCTGGCCACCGTGCACTGGCCGGCGGTGTCCTCCGCCGTCGGGCCCACGCACGGGTGCGCGTATCTGTTCGTCGTCATCCTGACCGTCCGCCAGACCCGGACCCCCCGCACGCGCGCGACCGCCGTGGTCCCGGGCATCGGCGGGCTGCTCGTCCTCCGGCGGCTCACCCGCGTGCCGCGGGGCGGACAGCCGGTCAGGCGTGCAGGAAGTCCAGGATCCGCTGGGTCTGGCCGATGATCGAGTGCGCGACGTCGGGCAGCAGGGCCACGTCGGCGTGCGGCACCGCGCGGGTGATGCGCCTGGCCGTGTCGTGGGAGTCGAACATCGCGTCGCGGCCGCCGACGATCGCCAGCACCGGCATGGTCAGCGTCCGCAGGTCCTCGTCGGGGAACACGGGTAGCCGGTCCCGGCGGGGCAGGAAGTGGGTGAACACCACCGCGAGGTACTCGGCGATCTCCGGCGTCGTCCGGGGGTCGACGCCCGCGACCGCCTTGATCGACCGGCGCATGCCCCACTGCCCGAACGGTTTGTACAGCAGGGCCTTGAACAGGAACCCGACCTTCTGGCGTCCGACGCCGCCCGGGCACAGCAGGGCGAGCCGCTCGACCCGGTCCGGCCGTCGGGTCGCGTAGTCGAGCGCGAGCCATCCGCCGAGCGACGCTCCGACGACCGCGACACGGTCGAGCCCGAGGTGGTCCAGGACGTCGTCCAGCCACCGGGCGTAGGCGGTGGAGCCGAGCGGCGGGCGCGAGGGCGCGGAGAGTCCCGGTTCGCCGATCATGTCGACGGCGTGCACGCGGAAGTGCCGCGCCCAGGCGGTGACGTCGCCCATCCACATCGTCGCGTTGGAACCCGATCCGTGGAGCAGCAGGAGAGGTGGCGCCTCGTCCGGCCCGCACACGAGGACGAACGTCTCGCCTTCCCGCGTCGGCACCCGGAGGTGCTCGGCCGGGACGGGCCAGTGCGCGAGGGTCCGCTCGTAGCGGCGGCGGATCTCCCGCTCGCCGGCCTCGGTCCTGTAGATCACGACTCGAGCACCGCCTGGGTGTACTCGAGGAGGTGTCGGGTGTCGGCCAGCCCGCCGAGGACGATGATCTTCATGCGTGCCCTTTCCTCGTCGTAGGCGGTCTCCACCCGGAGCGGCTGGTCCGCGGCGTGTGTGCGCACGGCGGTGAGCAGGGTGCTGACGCGGTGGGCCGTCTCCGGGCTGACCGCGTCGATCTCGACGATGGTCGACACGTCGACGTGCCGGTGTCGCCCGGCCTCGGGCGGGTCCACCACCGGCGCCCCGACGAACGCCTCGAGGTCCTCGCCGGTGATGCGGTACTGCTTCCCGATCCGGACCGCGCGCAGCCGCCCGTCGCGCAGGTAGCCGCGGACGGTGCGCACATGCAGTCCGAGCCGCTCGGCCACCTCTTCCGCCGAGTAGAGCCGTTTGGTCATTCCGTTACCTTAACAGCTCTACCAGAGGGATTGATGGGTAATTTTGGGTAGTAACGAGACGCTGCCTGCGGTGGTCCGCCGGTCGCGTGGGGTCGCGAACGGCCTGGCCGACCGTGGCCGTCGCCGCGTTCCTCGGCGTCTGCGCCTGCTACGACCTCATCGCCATCGGCGACACGGTCTCACCGGGTGGCTGCCACGTCAGCTGAGCGCAGCAGCTCCCGCAGCAGCCGCTCGGCCTCCACCGCGTCGACCTGGCGGCGCTCGTACAGGATCCGCACGGCGTCCACGGCGGGGGCACGGGTCGCGGCCCGCCCGGCCGCGGACTGGGCGGCCAGGACGGGCCGCATCCGCTCCAGGATCTCCTCGTCAAGGTCGCCCCGCGACGGTCTGGCTCCCCGCATCCCCCGGACCCCGACCACCATCGCCGCGACCTGGAGCACCAGCCCGGCCAGGACCGCCGGCGTGCCGAAGGCGCCGTCGTGGGCGCCGCGCGTGCAGGTCATGACGATCGCGACCACCACGAAGAACAGCGCCATCCCGACGAGGTCGCCGCGGCGCCGCGCCCCCAGCACCACCAGGACCCCGGCGAGTGACGCCGCCCCCGACACCAGTGCCGCCGTGCCGGTCGCCAGCCCGAACCCCGACTCGTGCTGGTTCGGCGTCTGCGCGGCGGCCCCCAGCACCACCACGACCACGCCCGCGTACGCCAGCACCGACGGTCGCGGCTTGCCGCGTTGCCGGCCGGGCCGCGCCTCCCGGTGTTCGGCCCACCGCTGAACCGCCCGAAGCCGCCAGCGGCTCAGCCGTCCCGCCACCGCGAGCTCGATCAGCAACGCGAGCCCCGCCACGGTCTCCGTGCCCCGGTCCAGCCCGGACGCGAGGTCGCGGACCCGCTGCCCCGCCCGCGAGTCCTCCGTCACCACCGTGGTGCCGCCCGCGCGGTCCACAACGGACTCCCAGGACGGCCATCCCTTCTCGCTCATCCCGGCAGTCTAAAGAGGAGCGGCTCACCCGCCGGCGGCCACCTGCCGCGTGCCCGCGCCGCAGCGGTGTGCGGACGCGATGAGGTCGCCGGTCACGGGATCACCACCTGAGGACTGGTCCATCGTGCGAGCAGCACGGTCGCGTCGTCCTGGAGTTCGCCGTCCTGGTGGGTGAGCACGGCCTTGATGAGCCTGCGGACGGTCTCCGGCGGTGGGTGGCCGGCGGCGGCCTCGCGTTGGAGGAAGTCGGCGAGGCGGTCGTCGCCGAACATGTGGCCGGACCGGTCGCGGGCCTCGGTGATGCCGTCGGTGTGCAGCAACAGCCAGTCCTCGGACTGCAGGGTTTCCTCGCCGACCGTCAGTTCCGTGGGGCCGAGGCCCAGCGGCAGCCGTCTGCCGCCGGACAGGGGCCGTCCTATCTTGCCGCCGCGCATGACGAGTGGGAGCGGGTGACCCGCGTTGATGTATCGCAGTTGCCCGCTGCGGAGGTCCAGTTCGACGAGCACCGCGGTGACGAACGCGTTCCGGTGGCCGAACTGCTGCTTGACCGCCTCGTCGATCGTGCGTGCCTGCTCGTACAGCCCGTGTCCCGCGTGTCGTGCGCTGCGATAGGCGGCGATGGCGGTCGCGGCGATGAGGCCGCTGCTGAGGTCGTGTCCGACCGCGTCCAGGATCAGCAGGGACGCGGTGGTTTCCGACAGCGAGTAGTCGAAGGCGTCGCCGCCGACGTCGTAGCGCGGTTCGAGCACGCCGCTGACGACGAAGGTGTCCACGCCGGCGGTGAGTGGTGGCAGCAGCGACCAGATCAGCTCGCCGGCGACCGAGCGTGGTTCACGCAGTCGCACCAGGTCCAGGCCGTCGCCGTACTGGTTCAGCAGCGTCACGAGGTGGCCGAGCAGCATCGAGAGCCAACGGCACTGGGTGCGCAGGCCGGGGTCGTACAGGTCGGCGCGGTCGTCGACCTCGACGGCGAGCACACCCAACCGTTCGACGCCGTCGAGGAGCGGGACCCACAGGCAGGGCGGGTCGCCTTCGGCGGGCAGCATTCGCACCTGTTGGAAGGCGCGGCCGGGGAGCGTGGTGTCGATGCCGAGGCTCGCCCCGTTCTCCGCCAGGGGATGGAGGACGCGTTGCTCGTAGTCGACGAGGTGGACGAGGATTCGTACGCCGAGCTCGCGGCTCGCGGTTGCCACCGCCGCGGTGAGCCGTTCCGGCGGCGCCAACTCCACCCCCTCGAGGAGCCCCACCAGCGCGGCCAGGGGTGCGCCGCGGGGCTCGGTGTCGCGGATCGTGCGACTGTAGGCGGCGCGGTGGGTGCCGGCCAGCTCGTCGAGGCGCTCGTTCACCGTGTGCGCGAGCATGTCGCGCTGCGTGGCGGGCAGCTCGGTGAGACCGTGCACGTAGGCGTCGACGTCGAGCGGTTGGGCGTCGCCGCCGAGCGCGAAGTAGCGCAGCCACAGCTCGGAGACCGGCAGCTGCGCGCGCTGAAAGGCCCGAGACAGCGACCGCTGCTGCTCCGCGGCGGGCTCCGGTGGCATGCCGGTCACCGTCGGCGGCGTACCGTCGTGCGGGCCACGCTGTGCGCCGCCTCGCGGAGCGGCCTGCCCTGTTCCCGCGCCGTCCTGGTCAGCAGCAGGAACGCCGTCCGCTCGTCCACGCCCTCGCGGCCCATGAGCACTCCTTTGGCTATGTTGACCAGGTCACGTCCACGCATGGAGTCCCGCAGCGCGTCGCTCACCCGCCTCGCGTCCTCGTAGGAGCGGACGTTGGCCAGCAGCACGGCGGCATGCGCCGCGAACATCGTCAGCAGATGCTCCTCGCGGTCGCCGTACGCGCCGGGGAGGCGCGAGTACACCTTGAGCGCGCCGAGCCCCTCCTCGCCCGCCACCAGCGGCGCACTGAGCACGGCACGCATGCCGGTGGCCGCGGCCGCGGGCGCCCAGCGCGGCCAGCGGCGGTCGCGGGCGAGGTCGTCGACGCGCACCAGGGTCCGCTGCTCCCACGCGGCGAGACAGGGGCCCTCGTCGTGCTCGTACTGCAGAACGTCCACGCGCGACACGAGCGGGTCGGACGCGGCTGCCGTGACGCGGTCGCCGTGCTCGTCGAGCAGCGTGACGCCCGCGCCGTCGGCGCCGGGGATGGCTTCCTTCGCGAGGGCGCTGATCAGCTCGAGCGCGGTGTGGACGGTTTCGGTCGACAGCAGCAGGCCGGACATGCGGGCGAAGACGGCGGCCAACTCGTCGGCCAGTGGCAGCTCCGTGTCCATCGCGACGATCCGCTCTGTGCGGTTCTCTCTCTACAGGGACAGCGGTATGCCCGGTCGCGTAGCCGCCGAAACAGCCGACCGTGGTCAGGCCCAGCGGCAAGGTCGGCCAGGACGGCCGAGTTCACGAAGCCGGCCAACGCGCCGCGGCGCCGAACAGGTCGGCGACCTGCGACAGCAGCCTGGAGCATGCGGGGTGAGCGGGCTACGCGTGGGTAGGCTGGGTCGGTGCTGGGTGTGGTTGAGCGACTGTGGCGCTACCCGATCAAGTCCACGGGCGGGGAGCGAGTGGACCGGGTGGCCGTCGAGCCGCGGGGGCTGGCGGGTGATCGGCTGTGGGCCGTGCGGGACTCCGCCGGCAAGCTCGGGTCCGGCAAGAACACTCGGCGGTTCCGTCGGATGCCCGGACTGCTGAACCTGAGTTCCCGCTACCCGAGCGGGTTCGGTGAGCCGCGCCTGCTCGACGAGAGTGGACGGCCGGTCGCCGACAACGACGCGTACCTGCGCGCGTACCTTCGCCGGGAGGACGTGGCGTTGGCACGGGAGGGCGAGGTCTCCCACTTCGACGAGCTGCCGCTGAGCGTGGTGACCACGGCGACCCTCGACTGGGTTCGGCGGGCACTACCCGAGGTACCCGTCGACGAGCGCCGGTTCCGGCCGAACATCCTGGTGCGTACCCCGCCGGGCACCCGGCCCTTCGTCGAGGACGACTGGCTCGGCACCAGCGCCGTGATCGGCGACGGGACACGGATCGAGTTCGTCCGTTCCAGCGAACGCTGCGTCATGGTCAACGAGGCGCAGCCGGACCTGCCGCACTCCTCCCTGGTGCTCAGGACCCTCGCCGACGCGCACGACACCCGGCTGGACGCGCTGGCCCGCGTCCTCATCCCGGGACACGTCGCCCTGGGTGATCCTCTCGTGCCCGCCTGACCAGGCGGGTCCCCTGTTGCGCCGGATGGAGCGCGCGCGGATCGTGGAGCCCACCCGGGCCGGCGACGCCGAGGCCGCCGCGCGGGCGAACCGCGAGAACTGGCTGACCCCGCGACCCGAGTAGATCAGGAGCCCGCCCGTGTCCCTCGACGACTTCGAGCGCTACCCGCTGCTGTTCGGGCCCAGCCCGGTACACCGGCTCGACCGGCTGACCGCCCACCTCGGCGGCCCCGCGATCTGGGCCAAGCGCGAGGACTGCAACTCCGGCCTCGCCTACGGCGGCAACAAGACCCGCAAGCTCGAGTACATCGTCCCGGACGCGCTCGCCCGGGGCGCCGACACGCTCGTCTCGATCGGCGGCTACCAGTCCAACCACACCCGGCAGGTGGCGGCGGTCGCGGCCAAGCTCGGGCTGAAGGCCCGGCTGGTGCAGGAGAAGTGGGTGGACTGGCCGGACGCGGTCAACGACAAGGTCGGCAACATCCTGCTGTCCCGGATCATGGGCGCCGACGTCCGGCTGGACCCGGCCGGGTTCGACATCGGCATCCGGGACTCCTGGGAGCGCGCGATGGAGGAGGTCCGCGCCGCGGGCGGCACGCCGTACGGGATCCCGGCCGGGGCGTCCGAGCATCCGCTCGGCGGGCTGGGCTTCGCGAACTGGGCCCGCGAGGTGGAACGGCAGGAGGCCGAACTGGGGGTCTTCTTCGACACCGTCGTCGTCTGCACGGTGACCGGTTCGACGCACGCCGGGATGATCGCCGGGTTCGCCGCCGGGGACCGCCCGCGGCGCGTGATCGGGATCGACGCGTCGGCCACCCTGGACCGGACCCGTGGACAGGTGGAACGGATCGCCCGGCACACCGCGAAACAGATCGGCCTCGGCCGGGCGCTGCGCGACGACGAGATCACCGTGCTGGCGGGCTGGGCCGGGGACCGCTACGGCGTCCCGGTCCGGTCCACCGTCGACGCGATCCGCCTCACCGGCGAGCTGGAGGGCGTGATCCTCGACCCGGTGTACGAGGGGAAGTCGATGGCCGGACTGATCGACCTGGTCCGCTCCGGCGAGATCGGACCGTCCTCGACCGTGCTGTACGCCCACCTGGGCGGCCAGCCGGCGCTGAACGCCTACGCCGGCGCCTTCGCCTGAGGCGGAACAAAGTCGCGGCGGGATGTCGAGAACCCGGACCCGGCTCCGTCCCCGCGGTGAACACGGCCACAATGGCCGTTCACACCGAGGAGAAGACGATGGCCAAGTACCTGCTGCTCAAGCACTACCGGGGCGCGCCCGCATCGGTCAACGACGTGCCGATGGACCAGTGGACGCCGGAGGAGGTCTCGGCCCACGTGCGGTACATGCAGGATTTCGCCGCTCGGCTCGAGGACACCGGCGAGTTCGTTGACGAGCGGGCGCTCTCCCCGGAGGGCACGTTCGTCCGCTACGACGGCGAGGGGCGGCCGCCGGTCACCGACGGCCCGTTCGCGGAGACCAAGGACCTGATCGCCGGCTGGATGGTGATCGACGTCGAGACCTACGAGCGGGCGCTCGAGCTGGCCGGTGAGCTGTCCGCGGCCCCGGGCGCGGGTGGGAAGCCGATCCACGAGTGGCTCGAGATCCGTCCGCTCCTGACCGCGCCCCCGACCATCACGGAGTGACACCCGTGGACGAGGCCGTGCTGCGCACCCTCACCCCCACGGTGATCGGGATCCTCGTCCGCCGCGGAGCCAGCTTCGCGGCGGCCGAGGATGCCGTGCAGGACGCCCTGGTCGAGGCCGTGCGCGGGTGGCCGGACAATCCGCCGCGGGATCCCAAGGGCTGGCTGGTCACCGTGGCCTGGCGCAAGTTCCTCGACGCCGCCCGCGCCGACACCTCCCGGCAGCGGCGCGAGGTGCTCGTCGAGGGCGAGCCCGTGCCCGAACCGGGCGAGGCGGTGGACGACACGCTCCAGCTGTACTTCCTGTGCGCACACCCGTCCCTGACACCGGCCTCGGCCGTCGCGCTCACGCTGCGCGCGGTCGGTGGCCTGACCACGCGCCAGATCGCGCAGGCCTACCTCGTGCCGGAGGCGACGATGGCCCAGCGAATCAGCCGGGCCAAGCGGACCGTCTCGGACGTCCGGTTCACCCAGCCCGGTGACGTCGCCACGGTGCTGCGCGTGCTCTACCTGGTCTTCAACGAGGGCTACTCCGGCGACGTCGACCTCGCCGCCGAGGCGATCCGGCTCACCCGCCAACTGGCGGCCAGGATCACCCACGAGGAGGTCGCGGGCCTGCTCGCGCTGATGTT
>DATABL010000013.1:0-7116 GCA_036259595.1 Actinophytocola sp. | reverse complement strand
CCGCGTGAACCCCGCCATGATCGGCTGGGTGAGGCCTGCCTCGGCGCCGCCAGCCAGCACGATGTCACAGCGTCCGGAGCGCAGCAGGTCCCTGGCCGTTCCGATGGCCGTGGTGCCCGACGCGCACGCGGTCGTGGTGACCAGGTTCGGGCCGTGCGCGCCCACGTCGATCGCGAGGTAGCCGGCCACCATGTTCACCCCCATCATCGGGATGAGCAGCGACGACACCCTGCCCGCGCCCTCGGCGAGCAGCGTGCGGTGCTGCGCGGTGAACGTGCCGACGCCGCCCAGCGCGCTGCCCATCACCACGCCCACCCGCGTGCCGTCCCACTCCGCCGGGTCCAGGCCGGCGTCCGCGACCGCCTCCCGCGCGGCGACCAGCGCGAGGTGCACGTAGCGGTCCAGCCGCCACGCGGTGCGCCGGCCCAGCAGCACGTCGGCGTCGAAGTCCGGCACCCGGCACGTGACGTCCACCGGCAGGCCGGCGAGCGCCGGGTCCCGGGTCGCGGTCGGCCGGCCGGCGCGGACCGCCCGCCAGCTCGCCTCGACCCCGATCCAGCCGGGGGTGACCAGGCCGAGCCCGGTCACCGCGGCGTGGAAGGTGTCAGCCATCGTCGCGGACGCCCTTCGCGGCGAGCAGGGCGAGCGCGTCGGCCACCCGCGCCCGGGGCGTCACCTCGTCCTCGGCGATGGCGACGCCGAACTCCTTCTCCGCCACCAGCGCGAACTCCACGATCCCGAGGGAGTCCAGGTCGAGGGAGGCGAACGTGGCGTCCGGGGTCACCTCGTGCTCCTCGACGCCGAAGTAGCCCACCAGGATCTCGGACAGGCGCTGGAGAACCGTTGTCGACATGTTCCTCACCCCGCTTCGATGTCCGGCCAGCTCAGTACGGTCGACCCCCAGGTGAGGCCGCCGCCGAACGCGCCGAGCAGGACCCGCTGCCCGGCGCGCAACTCCCCGCTCTCCGCGGCGGAGGTGAGCGCGAGCGGCACCGACGCCGCCGCCGTGTTGCCGACCTGGTCGATGTTGCGGACGAACTTCGCGGCCGGCTGCCCGAGCATGTCCGCGACACCGTTGATGATCCGCGCGTTGGCCTGGTGGATCACGAACCGGTCGATGTCGTGCAGGTCGAGGCCGGCCCGGCGCAGCACGGACTGCGCCGAACCCGCCATCTGGAATATCGCTTTGCGGAACACGGCCTTGCCGGCCATCGTGAAGAACTCCGCGCCCGGCGGCGCCGGCTCCCTGGTCGACCGCTGCCGCGAGCCGCCGGCCGGCACCATGATCAGGTCGGCGTCCTGCCCGTCGCTGCCCAGGTCGAACGGCCCGAGCGCGCCCGGTTCGTGCGGATCACCGGCCCGCAGCACCACCGCGCCCGCGCCGTCGCCGAAGATCGCCGCCGTGGCCCGGCAGTCCGGGTCGACGATCGTGGAGAAGGTGTCGGCGCCGACCACCAGCACCCGCTCGGCCACCCCGGCGGCGATGAGCCCGGCACCCGAGGCCAGGCCGTAGAGGAACCCGGTGCACACCGCGTTCACGTCGAACGCGGCACACCGGTCGAGCCCGAGCCGGTGCGCCACCCCGGGTGCGGTCGCCGGGCACGGCCGGTCCGGCGTCGTGGTGGCGAGCACGAGCGCGTCGACCCGATCGGTGTCGGCGGACTTGAGCGCCCGCTGCCCGGCCTCCACCGCGAGGTCCGAAGTCGACATCCCCGGCTCCACGACGTGCCGCTCCCGGATCCCGGTACGGCCGTGGATCCAGTCCTCGGAGGTGCCCAACCGCGCCGCGATCTCGCCGTTGGGCACCACTCTCGGCGGCACCCAGGTGCCAAGTCCACACAGGACAGCGGTTCTCACAGCGCGTCCTCCAGCCCGATGTACCGCAGGCGCGACTCCTTCATCTCCACCGACCAGCGGTCGGCGGTGGCGAGGCGCTCCTCCGGCGTCGTGTCGACGAGGCGGCGGCCGGGCCAGACCTCGTAGTCCCCGACGACCCCGCGGTACCGGTCGAGCCCCTGCTGGAACAGGATCTCCCGGCGCAGCACCATGTCGTGCACCGGCAGCACCGTCCACAGCCGCATCCCCTCGCGGATCAGCTCGACCACGCGCGGCCGGTCGCCCGGGTGGGCCAGCAGGTGCTCGCGCGCGATCGACGCACCCACGGTCAGGTGCCGGATCTCGTCGATGCCCGCGCCGCGGTCGATCTCCGCCGCCACCGGGTTCAGCGGCCGCCACTTGCGTTCGGACAGCTCCGCAGCCGGCGCCAGCGCGCCCTCGATGACGATCGCCATCATCACCACGCCGCCGACGAAGTCGTCCCGCATCACCGACAGGCCGAACTCCTCCAGCGGGTCGAGGATCGCGCGGATGTCCTCGCCCGCCGCGTCGAGGTCGGGCACGCCGAGGGCGCGCAGGTGGTTGCGGAACACCATCGCGTGCCGGGCCTCGTCGAGCACCTGGGTGGCGTAGAACTCCATGGTGTCGGTGTCCGGCGCGAGGCCGACCAGGAACGACAGCGCCCGCGCCGCCCTGTCCTCGGCCACCGACCGGAACGCGTACTCCCGCACGAGCGCGTCGCGCAGCGGCCCCGGCTCGAACATGTGCGCCGGCACGGTCAGCGCCGGGTCGTACCCGTCCGGCCGGCCCCGCAGCGTCCCCTGGGGAACGTTCGTGAGCCAGTACCGCAGGTTCGCGTCCCGCGCGGTCAGCTCCACCGACATCGCGCCGTCCAGCAGCGACGGCGCGGTCGCCCACCCGGCGATCACGACCCGGCCTCGAACGGCTCGGCGAACGACTTGAACGTGTTGCCGAACAGCGCCCGGTCGCCGCACAGGTGGATCGGGATCGCCAGCAGCGCCCACTCCCAGCCGGCCACCAGGACCCACACCGCGACCACCGCCGCGTGCGTGGCGAAGCTGTGCAGCACGTTGTAGAG
The DNA here is from genome assembly GCA_036259595.1 of Actinophytocola sp. Classification (GTDB taxonomy): domain Bacteria; phylum Actinomycetota; class Actinomycetes; order Mycobacteriales; family Pseudonocardiaceae; genus Actinophytocola. Next base: position 4,181 of record DATABL010000013.1, on the reverse strand, counting down.
CACGTAGTACGCCCTGGCGATCCGCGCACCGCCGGCGCGGTGGTGCGCGACCAGGCCCGGCAGGTATCCGACGACGTCGATGGCGACGAACAGCACCACCGCCGGCAGCCACCGCACCTCGCCGACGTGCAGCACGAACAGCGCCACGCAGACCGCGAGCGCGATCCCGTGCTCCAGCCGCAGCACCGCGTGCGTCGCGCGGGTGTCGAACCGGATGGCCCCGGTCATCAGGCGACCCGTTCCAGGTCGACGCCGCCCTCGAGCACGGTGGTCGGCCCGAACAGCCCGGTCAGCACGTCGCACACCACGCGCTTGATCACCCGCTCCGCGATCGGGTCCATGATCCCGGCCATGCTGTCGATGCCGAAGTCCCAGGCCGCCGTGAACCGCACCACGCAGCCGCGGAGGCCGGGGACCAGCTGCCAGCACCCGGAGAACGTCGCGAAGTCCCCGGTGACCTGCTCGAACCCGATCCGCAGTCGCCCGTGCTCGACGGTGTCCCGCTCGGTCCAGCGCAGCAGCCCGCGCCGGAAGTGCACCACCCAGTCGCTGCCACCCGGCCGCGACCGGACCTCCCGGACGTCGGTGGCCAGGGTCGGGTACCGGTCGAACTCGGCGATCCGGGTCAGTGCCGCCCGCGCGTCCCGCACCGGGATGCGCACGGTCAGTGCCACGTTCCGCATGCTCTGCCCTCCTCAGTTCAGCACCGCGTGCGCGGCGTGCTCGAACGCGTCCAGCAGGAACCGCACCTCGCGGTCGTCCAACAGCGCGGGCGGGGTCAGTCGCAGCACCCGGTCGGCGTTGAGCGAGTGGTTGGCCACCACCCCCGCCGCCATCAGCTCCAGCAGCAGCTCGCCGGCCAGTCCCTCGACCGCGCACTCGATCCCGATCAGCAGCCCGACCCCGCGCACCTCGGCCACCCGGTCGCCGAGCACGTCACCCAGCAGCCGCCGCAGCTCCACGACCAGCCGCTCGCCGAGCGCCGCCGCTCGCGGCACCAGCCCGTCCTCCCGGATCGCCGCGACCGCCCCGCACACCGCCGCCATGCCCAGCGGCGCGCCGGAGAACGTCGAGGTGTGGATGAACGGGTCCCGGTCGAACGGCCCGAACGCCGCCTCGGTCGCCACCAGCGCCGACACCGGCAGCACCCCGCCGCCGAGCGCCTTGCCGGCCAGCAGCACGTCCGGCAGCACGCCCTCGCGGTCCGCGCCCCACCAGTGCCCGAGCCGGCCGAGCCCGGTCTGGATCTCGTCCAGCACCAGGAACGCGCCGTGCTCGCCGCACACCCGCGCCACCTCGCGCAGGTAGCCGGGCGGCGGCACGACCACCCCGGCCTCGCCCTGCACCGGCTCGACGAGCACGCACGCCTCGCCGCCGAGCGAACCGAGCGCGGTGTCGAGCGCGTCGGCGTCGCCGAACGGCACGTGCGTCACGTCCGGCAGCAGCGGCCGGAACGGCTGCTGGAACACCGGCCGCGCGGTGACCGACAGCGCGCCCAGCGTCTTGCCGTGGTAACCGTCCACCATGGACACCAGGTGCCGCTTGCCGTGTGCCCGCGCGAGCTTGATCGCCGCCTCGACGGCCTCCGCGCCGCCGCAGGCGAAGTGCACCCGCGACAGGCCGGCCGGCAGGGTCGACACCAGCGCCTCGGCGGCCCGCGCGGCCGTCGGCTCCAGCAGCAGCCGGGTCGCCACCGGGTTCGCGGCCAGCTGCGCGCGCACCTCGGCCAGCACCCGCGGGTGCCGGGCGCCCATCAGGAACACCCCGTAGCCGCCGCAGTTCAGCAGCTCCCGCCCGGACCGGGTCCGCACCCACGCCCCCGCCGAGCCGACCTCGACGTCGCCGCCGAACAGCTCGCCGAGCGCGGCCCGCCCGGTCGAGAGGTGGCGCCGATACCCGTCGGCCACCAGCATCAGGCCACGACCATCGGGTAGCCGGCGTAGTAGTCGAGCAGCCCGCCGGCGGCACTGGTCCGCGAGGGCGGGTGGAACGCGATCGCCTGCGCCGCCGCGGCCAGGTAGGCGACGTCGCCGGTGCCGATGAACGCCATGCCGCCCAGCAGCTCCACGGCCTGGTTGACGCTCGCGGTCACCGCGTCCTGCACCGCGTACCGGGTGACCAGCGCCGCGGCGAGGGTGTCGTTGTCGGTCTCGCCGTCCAGCACCCGCCGCGCCAGGCCCTCGGTGAGCGCGGCGGCCGACTCGATCCGCACGGCCAGCGCCGCCCGCTCCGACACCGCGCCCCGGGCGCCGTGCAGGACCTTCTCCACCAGCAGGCTCGCGATGCCGGTGTAGGCGGCGCACACGCTGAGCTGGAACCAGATCAGCCCGACCGTGGTGAGCCGGTCCATCGCGTCGGCGAGCTCCGGGTCGGGCGCGATGACCTGCTCGGCGGAGACCAGCACCTCGGTCAGCCGCACCTCGTTGCTCTCCGCCCCGGCCAGCGCGAACGTCGACCAGTACGGGTGCACCGAGATGCCGGGGGTGTCCGCGGGCAGCAGGAGCAGGCCCATCGCGCTCGACCCGTCCGGCCTCGGGACCGCCACACTCGCGGTCAGCAGGTCCATCGACTCCGACAGGCTGCACGGCTTCTTCGCGCCGTTCACCAGGTACCCGCCGTCGACCGGGGTGGCCGTCATCGTCGGGGACAGGATGCCCTGCGCGGTGCGGCCCTCGGCGAACCCGGAGGCCACCAGCAGGCGCTCGTCGACCACCCGGCGCAGCAGCAGCTCGTCCAGGTCGGACTCGCCGCGGACCAGTTCGGCCACCGCGAACAGGGTGCCGAGGGAGAAGTGGTGCATCATCGTGGCGACCGTCATCGACGGCGCGGTCGCGGCCAGCGCCCGCACCACCCGGGCCGCGTCCAGCGGCGAGGCGTCCAGCCCGCCGAAGTCCGTCGGCACCAGCAGGTTCGTGCCGCCGTGCGCGCGGAAGATCTCGATCGCCGGACTGTCCTCGGACTCCAGCTCCGGCAGCGGGATCTCGGTGAGCTGCTGGCGCAGGCCGGGCAGGAGCTTGTCGCAGACCTGGCGGTCGGCCTCCATGAACTGCATCTATCGCCCCAATCGGTAGCTGTCGAAGACCGCCTCGTGCGGCCGGATCCCGGTCGCGCGGGAGATGCCCTGCAGGTGCGAGGTGCGCAGTGCCGGGTAGTTGGCCTCGCCGAACGCGCCGCCGGTGAGCCCGGTGCCGCCGTGGGTCGGCAGGTGCGGCACGAAGCCCAGGTGCGAGTCGTTGACCTTCAGCACGCCGCCGTTGCGGGTGCGCGCGAGGAACCGGTCGATCACCGCCTCGTCGGTGGCCCACAACGAGTTCCGCAGCCCGTAGCGGTTCGCGTTGACGTGGCCGACGACCCGGTCGAGCAGGTCCGGGCCGCGTTCGGGGACGATCACCGGCAGCAGCGGGAAGAACGTCTCCTCGGCCACCGCGGCGATCTCCCGCGCGCCGGCCAGACCGTCCACACGCAACACCGTGGGCGCCAGGAACGGCCCGGTGTCCGAGGGTTCGCCGTCGACCTCGAGCCGGCGGGCGCCGCACACGAGGGTCGCGCCGCTGTCGAGCGCGTCCCGCACCAGCGCGAAGAACCGCTCGCTGCGCAGCACCGGGGTGAGCAGCACGCCCTCCTCGTCGGGGTGGCCGGGCCGGACCGCGGCGGCCGCGACCGTGAGCCGCGCCAGCAGCGCGTCGGCGATGTCCGGGTGCGCGACGACCTGGTTGGGCGCCATGCAGAGCTGGCCGGAGCCGTAGAAGGCCTCGGTGAGCGCCTCGACGGCGAAATCGAGGTCGGCGTCGCGCCAGACGACCACGCAGTCGTTGCCGGCCAGCTCCAGGATCGGCTTCTTGCCCCTGGCCACGCACTCCCGCTCCAGCTCCAGGCCGCGCTCGACGTCGCCGGTGTAGAAGATGTCGTCGACGTCCGGGCTGTCCAGCCAGGCACGCAGCACCGGGCCGGGCCGGGCGCAGAAGAAGTTCAGCGTGCCGGGCGGCGCGCCGAGCTCGTCGAGGGCGGGCACCACCAGCTCGCGCAGCGCGCCGCTGGGCGTCCTGTTCGCGCTGCGCGAGCTGGTGCTGCCCGCGCTGGCCGAGCTTGGCGCGCCGCCCGGCACGCTGAACTTCTTCTGCGCCCGCCCCGGCCCGGTGCTGCGCGCCTGGCTGGACAGCCCGGACGTGCACGACGTCTTC
>DATABL010000012.1:0-27681 GCA_036259595.1 Actinophytocola sp. | reverse complement strand
GGGCTGTTCGTCAGCGCGGCCGGGACACCGTGGCTGTACTTCCAGGTCGACGACGTCGAGACGGCGCGCGAGCGGGTCCGCGCGGCCGGCGGCACCGCGGGCGCCGTGGAGCCGAACACCGCCGGCTGGCACGCCGCCTGCACCGACGACCAGGGCGTCCCGTTCAGCATCGGCTCGCTGCGCCACGACTGACCGCCGCGCTAGGGTGCCCCCTGGGCTGTAGGCGCACGGGGAGGATCCACAGTGGGCGACGGACGGCTGGAGATCGACGGCATCTCCAAGCGATACGGCGACGTGGTCGCCTTGCGGAACACCACCTTCGACGTCCGGGCCGGGGAGCTGTTCGGCTTCGTCGGCAGCAACGGCGCCGGCAAGACGACCACCATGCGGATCGCGCTCGGGGTGCTCGCCGCCGACTCCGGCGAGGTCCGCTGGGACGGCACCCCGATCACCCTCGACACCCGCCGCCACGTCGGCTACATGCCCGAGGAGCGCGGGCTCTACCCGAAGATGAAGGTCGGCGAGCAGCTGGTCTACCTCGCCCGGCTGCACGGCCTGTCCGCTTCGGACGCCGAGCGGTCCATGCTGGACTGGACCGAACGCCTCGGCGTCGCCGACCGGCGCGACGACGACGTGCAGAACCTCAGCCTGGGCAACCAGCAGCGCGTGCAGCTCGCCGCCGCGCTCGTGCACAACCCGAGCATCCTCGTCCTCGACGAGCCGTTCTCTGGTCTCGACCCGGTCGCCGTCGACGTGATGAGCACCGTGCTTCGCGACAAGGTGGCCGAGGGCGTGCCGACCGTGTTCTCCAGCCACCAGCTCGAGCTCGTCGAGCGGCTCTGCCACCGCGTCGGCATCATCCGCGCCGGCGAGATGGTGGCCGTCGGCACCGTGGACGAGCTGCGCTCCACGGGCACCGTCGAGATGGTCGTCGAGGCGCCCGCCGCGCCCCCGAACTGGGCCGACGGCCTGCCGGCCGTCACCGTCCGCTCCCACGGGGACGGCCGCACGGTGCTCGAGCTCGGCGCGGGCGCCGACGACCAGGCCGTGCTCGCCGCCGCGCTCGCCACCGGGCCGGTCACCGAGTTCAGCCGCCGCCGGCAGTCCCTCACCGAGCTCTACCGCAACGTCGTCACCCAGGAGGACCAGCCATGACCCGGCCGGACGTGCGAATGGGCTCGTGGGAGGCCGTGCGGCTCGTCGCCGGTCGCGAGGTCGCCACGAAGATGCGCTCCAAGGCGTTCATCGTCACCACGGTCGCCACCGTCGTCCTGATCATCGGCTTCGCGGTGGTCATGAAGCTGGTCGGCGGCGGCTCCGACACGACGGTCGGCGTCACGCCGAGCAACGCCGCGCTGGCCGAGCCGCTCAAGACCGTCGCGAGCTCCATCGGCCAGAACGTCGACACCACCGAGGTTTCCGAGGAGGACGGCCGCGCCCGGGTCGCCGACGAGTCCCTCGACGCGCTGCTCGTCGGCGACGGCGACGAGCTCCGCGTGGTGGTCAAGAAGGACCTCGACGACAACCTGCGCAACGCGCTCAACGTGCTCGCCGGCCAGCTCGCGCTCAACCAGGAGATCGCCCAGCTCGGCGGCGACCCGGCCCAGGTCAACGCGAGCGTGGCGGACGCCGAGGTCCAGGTCGAGCAGCTGGAGGAGCCGTTCCCCTACGACCCCCAGCAGCTGGTCCTCGGCATCATCGCCGGGATCCTGATCTACATGTCGCTGCAGTTCACCGGGCAGCTGGTGGCCCAGGGCGTGGTCGAGGAGAAGTCCAGCCGGGTGGTCGAGCTGCTGCTGTCGACGATCCGTCCGTGGCAGCTCATGGCCGGCAAGGTGCTCGGCATCGGCTTCGTCGGGTTCCTCCAGATGGCCGTGATCGGCGGGTTCGGCGTGGCCGCCGCGCTCGCTCTCGGTGTGCTGACGATCGCGGTGTCGACGGCGGTCGGCACGGTCGTCTGGCTCGTGGTCTGGTACCTGCTCGGCTTCCTGCTGTACTCGCTGCTGTTCGCCGGGCTCGCCGCGCTGGTGTCGCGGCAGGAGGACGTCGGCGGCGTCATCTCGCCCGCGCTGATCATGGTCATCGCCGGGTACGTCATGGGCATCTCCGTGCTGCCGGCCGACCCGGACAACACCCTGGTCGGGGTGCTGTCGATCATCCCGGTGTTCGCGCCGACGCTGATGCCGATGCGGCTGGCGATGGGCGGGGTGCCGTGGTGGGAGGCGGCACTGTCGGTCGGCCTGGTCGTGCTGGTGATCCCGGTGCTGGTCTGGCTCGCCGGGCGGATCTACGCGAACGCGGTCATGCGCAGCGGTGCCCGGGTCAAGCTGAAGGACGCCCTGAGAGCGGCCTGAGACCCGTCACGGGACCTGGTCACTCCCCGCGACCAGGTAGGATCCGGGTGTGGCAGCGCTTACAGCTGCCGCCGACGGCAAGCCCGCATGACCGCCCACTGTCGGGGAGGCGTTCGTGATCAAGGTGCTTCTCGCGGACGACGAGGATCTCGTCCGTTCGGGACTTCGCACAATCCTGTCCAGCTCCGGTGACATCGAGGTCGTCGCCGAGTGCGACGACGGTCTGTACGTGGCCGACCTGGCCCGCCAGCACCGTCCGCACGTGGTACTGCTCGACATCCGGATGCGCTCGGCGGACGGCATCGTCGCCCTGCGGCGGCTGCGCAGCCTGCCCGAGCCGCCGGTGGTCGCCATGCTGACCACGTTCGACGTGGACGAGTACGTCCAGGAGGCGCTGCGCATCGGCGCGAGCGGCTTCCTGCTCAAGGACACCGAGCCGGCCGTGCTGATCAAGGCCGTGCGCGACCTGGCCCGCGGCGGCGCCGTGCTCGACCCGAAGGTGGCCGCGCGGGTGCTGTCCGCGGTCGCCGACGGTGAGCGCGCGGCCGAGCCGGCGCGGCGGCTGCTGTCGTCGCTGTCCGACCGGGAGCGGGAGGTCGTGGCGCTGATCGGGCAGGGGCTGTCCAACGCGGAGATCGGCAGCGCGCTGCACCTGTCCGAGGCGACCGTGAAGGGCTACGTGTCCGCGGTGCTCGGCAAGATCGGCGCGGTGAACCGGGTACAGGCGGCGCTGGTCGCCTACCGCGGTGGTCTGATCGCCTGATCGCCCTCCAGGGCGAGGCTGACCCGGCGGGGTGCGGGCCCGAGCTGGTCGTCGAGCACGGTCATCAGCGCGCGCAGACCGGTGTCGAGTGCGCTGAGCTGGTCGGTGTCGAGCCGGTCGAAGATGGCCCGCTCGGCCTCGGCCTGCTCGGCGACGATCTGCTCGAACAGGGTCCGCCCGGTGTCGGTCAGCTCGGCGGCGAGCACGCGGCGGTCCTTCGGGTCGGCGACACGGTGGAGCATGCCGCGCTTCTGCAGCCGGTCGAGGCGGCTGGTCACGCTGGTCGCGGGGGCGAGCGTGCCGGCGGCGAGCTGGGAGGGGCGCAGCCGGTGCGGCGGGCCGACCCAGTACAGCCGGGCGAGGATCTCGTAGTCGGCGAGTTGCAGGTCGTGGGGTGCCGACAGCCGCGCCGCGAGTCTCTCCAGGTACTTGGCGCTGATCAGCAGACGGTCCACGATGCGCTCCACCCTCGGATCGATCTGGGGGACCGCCTCCGCCCAGCGCTCGACCAGGGCGTCGGTCTCGTCCGGCACGGCCACCTCCTTTGCGATCGAATAGTACTGGATCGCACGACTTGATACGAATTCGGAATATCCCCTAACGGAGGTTTTCTCCGGAGACTCCCTGCGCGGCCAAGTCCGGTCATCCCGACCACCTGCCGGACCGGGACGCCGCGCTGGGCTCGATCGAGGAGTCCCGGTCGCTTGGATCACGGTTCGGTGAATTTCGCTCGCGCGGGCAACCTGAAATCTCTTTTTTGCGGCGGGCAACCCCGACGAGCGTCGAACGCGTTGACCGAATGTGAGACTCGCCGTTGCGAGTCACGGCAACGGCGTGCGGTTTTCCGAATGGCTCGTGCTGGCTGTGGTCGTGGCTTTGTCATGCCTTTTTCGGGTTGCCGGACTGGCGGCGGACCTGCCGTTCATGCATCATCCGGACGAGCCGACGAATCTGCGCGTCGTGGATTCCATGGTGGCGAACGGCGATCCCAACCCGCATTTCTTCAACTATCCGAGCCTGTTTCTCTACCTGAATGCCGCGGTGCACCTCGACGGGCCGTTGCTCGGCTGGCTGCCCGGCCTCGGCGAGCGGGCACCGGTCACCGCGCGGACCGGGTCGGGGGCGTTCCTGACCGGGGTCGGGTTCGCGCCGACCACCGGGTCCGTGCTGGTACACCGGCTGCTGACGGTGGTGTTCGGGGTCGGGTTGGTCGTCGTCGGCTGGGTCGCGGCGCGGCGGATCAGCAGTGGCATCGCGCCGCCCGCGCTCACCGCGTGCCTGCTCGCGTTCTCGCCGACGCTGGTCACGCACTCGAGGTTCGTCACCCCGGACATGCTCGCCGCGTTGCTCGTCGGGGTCGGTGTGCTGTGTGCGTTGTGGGTGTTCCGGCGCGGCACGTGGACGGCGTATGTCTGCGCCGGCGCGGCGATCGGCCTGGCGGCGGGCGCGAAATACACCGCCGTTCTGGTTGCGGTCGCCGTGGTGGTCGCGTCGGTGCTGACGAAAAGACGGCAGGTGTTGCTCCGATTACCCGTCGCCGGGGTGGTAGCCGGTGTTTTCTTTCTGCTGAGCACGCCATACGCGCTCCTGGACAGCAAGGAATTTCTCGCCGACCTGGAATTCGAGCGCCAGCACTACGCCACGGGCCACGACGGCATGGAGGGCGACACGGTCTCGTACTACGTGGACCTGCTCGTGAGCCGTGAGGGCGTGCTGGTCGCGGCCGCACTGGCCGGGCTGCTCACGGTCGCCCTGGTGCTGCGCGACCGATGGCCGGTCGCGGTGATCCTGCTGGCGTTCCCCGTGGTCTACGGCGTGTCGATCGCCATGCAGACCGTCCGCAACGACCGCACGGCGATGCTGCTGTTGGCGCCGCTGGCGGTCCTGCCGGCATTGGTGGTCGAGCGTCTGAAAGGTCGCGTCCTGGTCACGGCCGGTGCCGGACTAGCGGCACTGGCGGTCGCCGTGGCGACGACGTGGCCGGCCCCGGGCCCGACGACCTGGCGGCAGGCCCGCGACTGGCTGGACGAGCGCCCCGGCACGACCCTGCTGGTGGAGGCGTACAGCCCGTACCCGGACCCCGACCGGCACCGGATCATCGGCCGAACCCGCCTGATCGACGGCACCATCCCACCCGGCACCGACTACGTCGTGGCCGCGGAGACCATGTACGGCCGCTACCTGACCGGCGCCTACCCGGCAGCGGAGGCGGCCTACGATCGGCTGTTCCGCCAACACCGAGAGGTGGCCCGCTTCACCGGAAACGGCTCCACCATCGTGATCCTCGACTCCCGGTCACCCGGATGAGTTGACCTCCAGCAAGGTCGAGGTACGAGCATCAGGGCATGCGAGCGATTCAGGTTGTGCGGTTCGGTGGTCCCGAGGTGCTGGTGCCGGGAGAGGTGTCGGAGCCGATGCCCGGCGGCGGCGAGGTCGTGGTCGACGTCGAGGTGGCGGACGTGTTGTTCCTCGACACGCAGCTCCGATCCGGGTGGGGGCAGGAGTACTTCGCGGTCTCACCGCCCTACGTCGCCGGGAACGGGGTCGCCGGCACGGTGACGTCCGTGGGGGCCGGGGTGGACCCGGCGTTGGCCGGGCGGCGGGTGATCGCGCGGGTGGGCCCCGCGGTGAACGGGGTGCAGGTCCCCATGGGTGGGTACGCGGAACGCGCGGTGGCCTCGGTGGACGGGCTGGTCGAGGTCCCGGACGGGCTCGCGTCGCGGGAGGCGGTCACGTTCCTGCACGACGGTGCCACCGCGGTCGGCCTGCTGCACCACGCCGCGCTCCGGCCGGGTGAGCGGGTACTGGTCACCGCGGCGGCCGGCAGCCTGGGCGCGGTGCTGGTCCCGCGGGCGAAGGCCGCCGGCGCGACGGTCGTCGCCGCGGCCAGGGGTGCGCGCAAGCTCGCGCTGGTCCGCGAGTGGGGTGCCGACGTGGCCGTCGACTACACCGAGCCCGACTGGCTCGAGGCGGTCGGCGCCGTGGACGTGGTGTTCGACGGAGCCGGCGGCGCGTCGGGGGAGGGAGCGTTCGGTCTGGTCACGCCGGGCGGGAGGTACCTGTCCTACGGAGCGGCGTCCGGGGAGTTCCCCCGCATCGACCAGGCCGACGCGCGACGCCGCGGCGTCCGCCACTTCGGCATCAACGACCTGCGGTACGAGGGCCAGGAGGCGCGGCGGAAGCTGCGCGCCCTGATGGCCGACGCGGCGGCTGGGCGGTTCCGGCCGTTCGTCGGGCAGACGTTCCCGCTGGAGCGCGCCGCCGACGCGCACGCGGAGATCGAGGCGCGTCGGACGGTCGGCAAGACCGTGCTCGAGGTCGGCTGATCTTTCCTCGCCCCGGCGTTGACTATTACAGTTCAGGCGCCGACTGAGACGAGGAGTGTTACATGATCAAGTACGTTGCCCTGTACCAGGCGCCGGCCGATCCGGAGGCGTTCGACAAGGCGTACTTCGAGTCGCACAAGCCGCTCATCGACGCGGTGCCGGGGTTGGTTCGGCAGGAGATCGCCAAGGTCACGCGTACCTTGGTGCCCGGGTTCCTCGGGGAGACGCAGCCGTACCTGGTCGCGGAGCTGTACTTCGAGTCCAAGGACGCGATGAAGGCCGCGTTCGCCTCGCCCGAGTGGCAGGTCGCGGGCGCGAACCTCACCGAGATCGGTGGGATGGACCTGGTCGCGATGTTCTCGGCGGAGGTCGTCGAGTGACGGCTCCGGGCACCGCCGGGGTGGTCGGCGGCGGGACCATGGGCGTGGGAATCGCGCACGTGCTGCTCGCCGCCGGCGCCGGGGTGACGATCGTGGAGGCGGACGCCGAGCGCGCGGGTGCGGCGCGGGACGCGGTCGCCGCGTCGCTGCGCAAGGCCGAGGAGCGGGGCAAGCTGGCCTCACCCGGGCAGGATCTGCTCGGCCGGCTGTCCGTGGTGGACGATGTGGCGGCGCTGCCGGGCGACGCCGAGCTGGTCGTCGAGGCGGTGCCGGAGGATCTCGCGCTCAAGCGGCGCGTGCTCGGGGCGGTCGCCGGCATCTGCCCGGACGCGGTGCTCGCGTCGAACACCTCGTCGCTGTCGATCGGCGCGTTGGCCGAGGGGCTGCCGGGGGAGCGGGTGATCGGAATGCACTTCTTCAACCCGGTGCCCGTGCAGGCACTGGTCGAGCTGGTCACCCACGGCGGGCTGCCGGCCGGCACGGTCGCGACCGTGCGCGGATACGCCGAGGCACTCGGCAAGACGGTCATCGAGGTGCGGGACTCGCCCGGGTTCGCGACCTCGCGGCTCGGGGTCGCGGTCGGGCTGGAGGCGATCCGGATGCTCGAGGAGGGCGTCGCGTCCGCCGAGGACGTCGACACCGGGATGCGGCTGGGCTACGGGTGGCCGATGGGGCCGCTGCGGCTGACCGACCTGGTAGGGCTGGACGTGCGGCTGTCGATCGCGTCGCATCTGGAGCGTGAGCTGGGGTCGCGGTTCGCTCCGCCGGAGCTGTTGCGGAACAAGGTGGCGCGCGGCGAGCTCGGTCGCAAGACTGGGCGGGGGTTCTTCGACTGGTCGTGAAGGGGTGTCATGCGGGTTCGGTCCTACCAGGAGGGTGACGACGAGGAGCTGTACCGGCTCGGACGGCTCGCGTTCGGCGGGCCGCGTGAGCCCGACCCGGAGGCCCTGTGGTCGGCACGGCCGGGCTGGACCGGGCTGGTCGCCGAGCACGACGGCGCGATCGTCGGCGGCGTGAAGGTCCGCGAGTACCGCCAGTTCTTCGGCGGCGTCGCGGTGCCGATGGGCGGGCTGGCGAACGTGGCCGTGCACCCGCACGCCCGCGGCCACGGCGTCGCCAACGCGATGCTCGACGCCGTGCTGCCGCACCTGCGCGAGCGCGGGCAGGTGATCTCCGCGTTGTTCCCGTCGGTGCCGCGGCTCTACCGCGGCCGAGGCTGGGAGCAGACCGGCGACTACCAGCGCGCCAGCCTGCGCACGGAGGCCCTCGCCCTGCTGCCCAAGCCGGCGCGCCGCCCGGTCCTGCGCCGAGCCACCCGCGACGACCTGCCCGCCCTCCAGGACGCCTACCTCAGTGTGGCGTCCACAGTAGACGGAATGCTCGACCGCGCGACGGCCGCGTTCCAACCGGAGAAGGTCCTCGAGCTGGACATCGCCGACGTCGTCCCCGGGCCCGAGGGCTCGGTCCTCGGCTACCTCGCCGCCGAACGCCCGGACGGCGACCGGCTCGTCTGCCACGACCTCGTCGCCCGCGACGGCGAGACCGCGCTCGGCCTGCTCGCGAACCTGGGACGCTGGACGGGGATCCTCGAGGAGGTCTCCATGCGGATCGTCGACCCCGCGTGGTGGCAGCTGGTGGTGACGCTCCCGGTCCTGCAGGACGTGCGCAACCACCCGTGGATGCTCCGCGTGGTCGACCTCCCGGCCGCCGTGGCCGCCCGCGGCTGGCCCGCCGCCACGCACCTGGTGCCGTCCACGGTGGACATCGAGGTGACCGACGAGCACGCCCCCTGGCAGTCCGGGCGCCACCGGCTGGTCGTCGACGCCGGCACGGTGACCTGCGAGCCCGGCGGCACCGGCGCGGTCCGCCTGCACGCCCGCGCGCTCGGCCCCTGGTTCGCCGGCTCGGCCGACACCGCGATGTTGCGCCGCGCGGGCCTGCTCGACGCCGACCCCGCCGACGCCCGCCTGCTCGACCTGCTCACCGGCGCCCCGCACCCCTGCCGCATGGCCGACTCGTTCTAGGCCACGTACGTCGGCGTCGCCGCACGCCACGGGGGTCACGGAGCGGACGGTGCGGGTCCGGCCCGTGCCTCGAACGCGCTGACCTGAGGCTCTCAGGCGCGTCTCAGCCGGGCGGGCGACACTTGCCGCATGCGCATCCTCGTTGTCGACGACGACCGGGCCGTGCGGGAGTCGCTGCGGCGGTCCCTGCAGTTCAACGGCTACCAGGTCGACCTGGCCAGCGACGGCCAGCAGGCGATCGAGTCGATCACCGCCGAGCGGCCGGACGCGATGGTGCTGGACGTGATGATGCCGCGCGTCGACGGGCTCGAGGTGTGCCGCCGGCTCCGCGGCACCGGCGACGACCTGCCGATCCTCGTGCTCACCGCGCGCGACACCGTCTCCGACCGGGTCGCCGGCCTCGACGCGGGCGCCGACGACTACCTGCCCAAGCCGTTCGCGCTGGAGGAGCTGCTGGCTCGGCTGCGTGCGCTGCTGCGCCGCCGCACCCTGGACACGGCAGGCGGGGCGCCGTCCCAGCAGCTGTCCTTCGCCGGCCTCGAACTCGACCCCGGCACCCGCGAGGTCCGCCGCGACGAGCGGTCGATCAGCCTGACCCGCACCGAGTTCGCGCTGCTCGAACTGCTGCTCACGCACCCCAAGCAGGTCCTCACCCGCGGCCGCATCCTCGAGGAGGTCTGGGGCTACGACTTCCCGACCTCCGGCAACGCGCTGGAGGTCTACATCGGCTACCTGCGCCGCAAGACCGAGGCCGAGGGCGAGCCGCGGCTGATCCATACCGTGCGGGGCGTCGGCTACGTGCTGCGTGAGACGCCTCCGTGATCCCGGAGACGATCGTCAACCGGGAGCGCATGTCGCTGCGGGTCCGGGTCACCTGGCTCGTGGCGAGCTGTGTGGCCGGCGCGGTCGCGCTCGTCTCGCTCGGCGCGTACCTGACGATGCGGCAGAACCTGTACGACGAGATCGACGCCACCCTCGCCCGCAAGGCCACCGAGACGGTCAAGTCCACGGCCGTGGCCGAGACCCCGACCAGCAGGTTCCCGGCCGCGTTCCTCCGGCTGTCCGACGTGCAGTTCGTGCTGATCGACACCGACGGCGACCCGCTGTTCCCCGACCGCGACCTGCCGCCGATCAGCGGCACCGAGGTCGCCGTCGCCCGCGGCGAGGCGTACAGCCGGATCCGCACCGACCAGGCCACCGACGCGCGGGTGCTGTCCGTGCGATACCGGGAGGGGCAGGCGCTCGTGCTCGCCCAGTCGCTGCGGCCGACCAAGGACCAGCTCGGCGACCTGTCGCTGGTGCTGTTCCTGATCGGCGGCGTCGGCGTCGTGGTCGCCGCGCTCGCCGGGACCGCGGTCGCGCGCACCGGCCTGCGTCCGGTGCAGCGGCTGACCCGGGCCACCGAGCGGGTCGCGGAGACCGGCGACCTGCGCCCGATCCAGGTCGAGGGCGACGACGAGCTGGCCAGGCTGTCGCACAGCTTCAACGTGATGCTCGGCGCGGTCGCCGACGCGCAGGAGCGGCAGCGCCGCCTCGTCGCCGACGCGGGCCACGAGCTGCGGACGCCGCTGACCTCGTTGCGCACCAACCTGGAGCTGCTGCTGGCGGCGGAGAAACCGAACGCGCCGACCCTGTCCGAGGAGGACCGGGCGGAGATCCACGACGACCTGCGGGCCCAGCTCGACGAGCTGACCCAGCTGATCGGCGACCTGGTGGAGCTGGCCCGCGAGGACGCGCCGGCGACGACTCGCGAGCAGGTGGACATGGTCGACGTGGTCGAGCGGGCGCTGGACCGGGCACGCCGACGGGCCAGCGACGTGCACTTCGAGGTCGACCTGCAACCGTGGTTCCTGCTGGGGGAGCCGGCGGCGCTGGAGCGGGCGGTGCTGAACCTGCTGGACAACGCGGTGAAGTTCAGCCCGGCCGGGGGAACGGTCCGGGTGGACCTGCGGCCGGCGGCGCACGGGTACGCGTTCCTGCAGGTGGCGGACGCCGGGCCGGGGATCAACGACGCGGACCTGCCGTACGTGTTCCACCGGTTCTACCGCTCGGACGAGGCGCGGACGCTGCCCGGTTCGGGCCTGGGCCTGGCGATCGTGAAGAGCGCGGCGGAGCGGCACGGCGGGGCGGTGTACGCGGGCCGGTCGGCGGACGGCGGGGCGCTGATGGCGGTGCGGCTGCCGGGGGCGTCTTCGATGAGCTGAACTCACCGGGTCCCCATAGGTTTGTCTCAGGCCGTTCTCAGGACCAGCACGCAAGGTGATGACATGACCGAGGACAACCGGGACCCGAATCCCGAGGAGCCGGCCCGCCCGGAGCCCACCGCCCCGGCCCCCGACGCTCCCGCCGCCCACGACGCTCCCGGCGACACGCCACCCGCAGCGGGGCCGGCGCCTTCTGCCGACCGCCCGCCGGCCTCCGGCCCGTACGGCGCCTCGCCGAATGCCTCGCCGGATGCCACGCCCGGCTCGGCGCCAGGCTCCGCATCGTACGGCGACGAGCCACCCGGAAGTTCCGCGTCGCGTGGTGACCACTCGGCTGGTTCGCCCGCCGCGGGGTCCCACGGTGACCAGCCGAACGCGAGTTCCGCGTCGCACGATGACCACCCGGGCGTTCCGCCCACCACCGGCACCACGTCCTACGGCGATCACTCGGCGGTCGGCTTTCCGGGCTCGCCGCCGTTCGCCGCCGGTGGTGGGCCGTCCGGCGACGACACGTCCACGTCGCCGCGGGGGTTCCACCGGCCCGGCGAGGGTGTCCTGTTCGGCACCGCCGTCAACCAGGGTGGCCTGGGCGCCCCGCCCCAGCAGGCCGGCTACCCGTCGATGGGTCCGCCGACGCGGGTCCAGCCGCAGGTGCCCGAGCAGCGCAGGGCCCGCAGCGGCCTGGTCGCCGGCGTCACGGTGCTCGCCCTGCTCGTCGGCGGCGGCGCCGGCGCGGTCGGCGGGTACGTCGTCGCCGAGAACAACGTGGACGCGCCGGTCGCGAACGCGCTCGACCGTCCGCTGCCGGCGGAACGGACTTCCACCGCCCCGTCGGGATCGATCGAGGCGGTGGCGGAGAAGGTGCTGCCGTCCGTGGTGCAGTTGCAGGTGCGCGGCCGGTCCTCGGCAGGGGAGGGTTCCGGCTTCGTGATCAGCTCGGACGGGCTGATCGTCACCAACAACCACGTCGTCGAGGCCGCCGCGGACGGTGGTCAGATCGTCGCCGTGTTCCAGGACGGCAGCACCGCCTCGGCCGAGATCGTCGGCCGCGACCCGACGTCGGACGTCGCCGTGGTGCGCGCCGACAAGACCGGGCTGAACGCCGTCGAACTCGGCCGCTCGGACGACCTGCGGGTCGGCGAGACCGTGGTGGCCATCGGGTCGCCGTTCGAGCTGTCCGGCACGGTGACGTCCGGGATCGTGAGTTCCCTGCACCGCCCGACCAGGGCCGGCGGTGAGGACGGCTCGCAGGCGACGGTGCTGGACGCGATCCAGACCGACGCGTCGATCAACCCGGGCAACTCGGGTGGGCCGCTGGTGAACATGCAGGGCCAGGTGATCGGCATCAACTCGGCGATCTACAGCCCCACGCAGAGCGGTTCGGTGGGGATCGGTTTCGCCATCCCGATCAACCAGGCGCGACGCGTGGCGGACCAGATCGTCGAGACCGGCCAGGCCACCCAGACCATCCTCGGCGTCACGGTGCGAGACGGCGAACAGGGCGGCGCGCAGATCGTCGAGGTCACCCCGAACGCACCCGGCGACAAGGCCGGCCTGAAACCGGGCGACGTGGTCACCAAGCTCGACGAACGCCGCATCGACACGTCGGACGCGCTGGTCGCCGCGGTCCGCGCCCACGCGCCCGGGGACAAGGTTCGGCTTGAGTTGGACAACGGTTCGCGCACGGTTGAAGTGACCCTTGCCGGACAGCCGGTAGAAATTGAATGATTAGCGTGGGCAAATTCCACCCCTGACGCTCGGCCCCAGGACGGGGCCGAGACCAACCCCGGCTCGATGCCCCCGGGCCGGAAGAGCTCCTCGAGGGCTCTGCGAACGGCGCCGCACGCGGACGGTCAACCCCCTCGCTCGCCCGCGTGCGGCGCCCTTTCGCGCGATGACCCGCCACTCGCTCCCCAAGTTGTCCACAACCACCCACATCCCTTCTGACCAGCGCCGACCCTCGACAGGCCGGCCCTGGTGGGTGCCGAGGAAGCGTCCGTTCGAGGGATGCGATGCCCGGCCGAAGGCGCCGCGTGTCGTCCACAAGCCGCTCACCGTGTTCGCAGCGGTCGATGAGATCGTCGGGTTCACGGCGAGTGTGTTCGCCCCCGGGAGATGGTGGGACGCCCTCCACGCGTGCACGCGCCGGTACATTCGATCGGGTGGCTCGTAGTGCGATCGTGTTGCCGGGCGGGCGGTATGGGCCGGACAGGCCGTTGCTCACGTACGCCGCCGACGCGGCCGCGGCTCGCGGCGCCGAGATCCTGGCCGTGACCTGGGACCCGCCCTACGACCCCGACGCCGTTCCCATCGAGGACGCCGTTCCGTGGGTCACCGCGAGGATCCCGCCGGTCGACGGTCGTCCGCTGCTGATCGGCAAGTCGCTCGGTACCAACGCCGCCGCCTTCGCCGCCGATCGCGGGCTCCCGGCGGTCTGGCTCACCCCGCTGCTCACCGTCGCCCCGGTCGTCGACGCCCTGCGGCGGGCCACCGCACCCGCCCTCCTCGTCGGTGGCACGGCCGACCGCTTCTGGGACGGCCGCCTCGCCCGGGAACTCTCCCCACACGTCCTCGAAGTCGACGGCGCCGACCACGGGATGTACGTCCCCGGCCGCCTCGCCGGGTCGGCCGCCGTGCTCGGCCGGGTCGTCACCGCGGTCGAGGACTTCCTCGACGAGGCCGTCTGGCCGGACCGCTGACAACTCGGCCAGCAGCAGGGGAACCCTCAACAACTCGGTCGCGAAACGGATCCGCGCCCGTGTCGCCACGTCCCTCGCCGGACCGGGTGTGGGCCCCGGGGCGGGCGGCTCCGGACTTCCTCGTGTCGCGGCTGTCGCCCGGGCCTACGCCGTCGACCTGTCCGGGTCGTCGGCGGCGGAGACCGAGCGGATCTGGCTACCGTTCGCGGTGTGGCTGGTGGTGGCTGGCCGCGACCGCGCACATGTTGCTGACGAACTGGTGATCCAGAATGAACCTTCAGTCCGCACCGCCGGCACGGGTGCTCGTCGTGGACGACGACCTCACCGTCCGGGACGTCGTGCGCCGCTACCTCGAGCTGGCCGGACACCAGGTCGCGCTCGCCGACAACGGCGAGGACGCGCTGGCCTGGGTCGCGCGGGACGCGCCGGACCTGGTGGTGCTCGACCTGATGCTCCCCGGCATGGACGGGCTCGAGGTGTGCCGGAGGCTGCGCCGGACCAGCGCGGTGCCGGTGGTGATGCTGACCGCGCTCGGCGAGGAGGAGAACCGGATCGCCGGCCTGCAGCTGGGCGCCGACGACTACGTGACCAAGCCGTTCAGCCCCCGCGAGCTCGCCCTTCGCGTGTCGTCGGTGCTGCGCCGCGCCGGCGCCGTGATCCCCCCGGTCGCGAAGGTGCTCACCGACGGCGACCTGCGGCTGGACGTCGCCGCTCGCACCGCGACGCTGCGGGGGACGGAGTTGGCGCTGACCGTGCGGGAGTTCGAGCTGCTCGTGTTCCTGCTGTCGCACCCCGGCGAGGCGTTCACCCGCGAGCAGCTGCTGGAGAAGGTGTGGGGCTGGGACTTCGGCGACCAGTCCACTGTGACCGTCCACGTGCGACGGTTGCGCGAGAAGATCGAGCGGGTGCCCGCGAAGCCGACCCGGATCGCGACGGTGTGGGGAGTGGGGTACCGCTATGACGCCCAGACCTAGCCAGATGATCGACCCGAGCGAGTCGTTCGGCGAGCTGCTCACGCACGCGCTGCACATCCTGCCGGTGGCGCTCGCGCTGGTGCTGCCGGTGGTCGCGCTCGGCGCGGGGGTGCTGTACTGGGTCCGCCGCGGTTCCCTGACCACGACGATGACCGTGTTGGTGCTGGTCCCGGTGGTCGCCCTGATGGCGGGTGTGCTGGGCGTCAGCGGGTTCATGTTCAACGCGACGCTGACCACGATGGCGCTGGTGTGCCTGCTGGTGGTGCTGGTGACGCTGCCGGTGGCCCTGCTGCTCGGACACGCGATCGCCCGCCGGAGCGTGTGGGAGCGGGAGGCGCGGGAACGGGAACGCGCGGCGGAGGCGTCGCGGCGCGAGCTGGTGGCGTGGATCAGCCACGACCTGCGGACACCGCTGGCCGGGATCCGCGCCATGGCCGAGGCACTGGCGGACGGTGTGGTGTCGTCGCCGCGGGAGGTGGCGGGGTACGCCAACCGGATCGGCGGGGAGAGCAGACGCCTGTCCGGGATGGTCGACGACCTGTTCGAGCTGTCGAGGATCACCGCGGGCACGCTGCGGCTGACGATGTCGCAGGTGGCGCTGGGGGAGGTGGTGAGCGACGTGCTGGCCGCCCAGGCGCCGGTGGCGCAGCGCAAGCGGGTGCGGGTGTACGCGGACGCCGGCACCGAGCCGGTGGTGCTGGGCAGCGACCCGGAGCTGGCCCGCGTGGTCCGCAACCTGATCTCGAACGCGATCCGCCACACCCCGCCGGACGGGACGGTCGCGGTCCAACTCGGCGTCGACGGCCGGGACGCCGTCCTGGCCGTGGCCGACGGCTGCGGCGGCATCCCGGACGCGGAGCTGGCCCGGGTGTTCGACGTGGCGTTCCGCGGCTCGGCCGCCCGCACCCCCAGCCAGCCCGGTGACGACCAGCCGGGCGGCGGCCTGGGCCTGGCGATCGCCAAGGGCCTGGTGGAAGCCCACCGCGGCCGGATCGACGCGCGGAACCACGGCCCGGGCTGCCGTTTCGAGGTCCGGCTTCCGCTGGCCGTCCCGTGACTCAGCGGCCTCCGACGAGGTGGAACACCCGGCTGAGGCCCCGGTAGGGATGCTCCAGCGCGGGGCGGACGGCCAGGGTCGCCGCGTTGAGCGCCATCACCGAGACGATGCCGTCCTCGGTGGCGCAGGCGATCAGCGACTCGACCATCGGGGCCGGCTCCGGCAGGTACATCAGCACGCCGTGGCACAGCACGGCGTCGAACCGCCGGCCCGCGCGGGCGCGTCCTCACCGCGTCCCGGCACCAGCCGGACCCGGTCGCGAACCTCGGCCGGCTCGGCGACCAGACGCCGCTCCGCCGCGGCGAGCACGCCTCGGACGAGCGCCCCCACCGACGTCGAGCACCGCCGCCGGTGGCAGTGGCGGTGGCGGTGGCCATCCTGCCGGTTCCGCGGGCTCAGCGGGTGAAGTAGCCGGCCACGTCGGCGATCAGGTGGATCGTGCCGGCGTTGTTGTAGAGCCAGATCTCCGCGTCCGAACCGAGCGCGGTCGACACGAGGTTCGACGCGGTGCGGCCCCGCGGGAGGTTCAGGTTCGACGAGCCGGGGCGGACGGGGGTCGCCGACGTCTTCGGGTACGCCGAGACGAAGGTCGCGGTGCTCGGGGAGACGCCGGTCAGGTTGATCACCGCGCCGGTGACGCCCGCCGCGTCCGAGGTGTCCAGAGTGATCGACCGGCCGGTGCCGCCGGTCGGCACCCAGGTCACGGCCTTGGTCCGGGTGTCGAGCAGGCGCCACGGGGTGACCGCGACGAACGACGAGCCCTCGCCGGGCGCGTACCAGCCGGCCAGGTCGGCCAGCAGGTCCACCGAGCCCCAGTGGTTGTACAGGTCGATCGCCCGGTTCGCGCCCAGCTTGACCGTCACCAGGTTCGGCGTCGGGTTCGCGTCGGCCAGGTTCAGGTTCGACACCGGCGGCCGGGGCTGCCCGGACGGCCACGCCGAGACGTAGGTGCCCTGCGTCGCCCCGACGCCGGTCAGGTTCAGCGTCACCGCCGTCGCGTCCGCGGGGACGAACGTCGACAGGTCCAGGGTGCGCGTCGTGCGCGTGCCGAGTGGTGCGCCCGGTCGGGTGTCGAGTACGCGCTGGGGGGACCGCGCCGTGTACAGGCCCGTGGCGTCGGTGGCGTACCAGCCGGCGAGATCGGCGAGCAGGTGCGTGCTCCCGTTGTGGTTGTAGAGCCGCACGCGCCGGTCGGCGCCGACCTTCACCGTCACCAGGTTGGGGCGGATCTCGTCCCCGGTCAGGTTGAGGTTCGACACGGCCGGTTGCGGGGAGCCGTTCGGCCAGACGGTCACGTAGGTGGACGTGGTGGTGATGCCGGTGACGTTCAGGACCGCGGCCGTCGCGGTGGCCGGCAGCCGGCCGGCGAGGTCGAGGGTGACGCTGCCGCGCGGCCCGAGCGGGGTGCGGGTGCCGACGCCGACCGCGTTGCGGGTGTCGAGCACGCGCACCGGGTCGGCCGGGGTGTAGCCGGCCGGGTCGGACGCCTGCGTGGCGAGCGCGCTCAGGGTGGCCTCGCCGCCGCGGATGTAGTTCAGGTCGGTCGCCGCGGAGATGCCGGGCACGGAGCCCTGGTTGGTGTACTGCCAGATCGTGTGGTCCGGCCAGCCCGGCGGCATGGTCGGCGTGCTCGCGTACGAGGCGACCCACAGCGGGTGGTCGGCGAACGCCGAGCTGCCGCCCGTGCAGTCGCGCCACCAGCTCGCGCCGGTGTAGATGATCGCGTCGACGCCGGTGCGGCGCTCGACCTCGGCCAGGAAGTCGCGGATCCAGGTGACCATCTGGGACTGGGTCAGCCCGTAGCAGGCGTTCGTGCCGTCGTCGCCGACGTACGGGTTGGCCTCGACGTCCAGCGCGGGTGGCAGCGTGGCGCCGTCCTGGCGGTAGCCGGCGCGGTCGAGGAAGTAGTCGGCCTGCGCGGTCCCGCTGCTCACGTTCGGGATGGCGAAGTGGTAGGCGTAGGTGTACATCCCGGCCGCGGCGGCGCCGGTGCGGTCGCCGGGGTAGTACGGGTTCGTGTAGTAGTTGCCCTCGGACGACTTGATCGCGACCGACCGGTAGCCGGCGCCGGCGACCTGGTTCCAGTCGATGGGGGCGCCGCCGGGGTGCTGGTGACTGGCGACGTCGATGCCCTGGACGTCCGCGGCCGCCATCGCCGGCGGGGTGGCGGCGCGCTGTTCGTCCAGCTCGGCGGTCATGCGCGGACTGTGGGTGTTGTCGACGTTGTCGCGTGGGACGCCGTGGGTCACGATCGGAGCGCGGGGGTCGGCGTGCGCGATCGGGGGGACCGCGACGAGCACGCCCGTCGTGAGTGTGGCCGCGAGAACGCCGCCCATGACACGCCGAACACCAGTCACGCTTACCCCTTTGATCGTTTTGGCCGTCGCCTTCCGTATCGCTCCGTTCTGACAGGAGTTACACGGAACCGGTGAATTTCTGTCGATTATCCCCGCCGGGGAGCGGAGCCGTCGCGAACTCGACGATGCCCCTGGCGAACGGGGTCGTGGCCGTGAAACCCCAGCGGTTCCCTGGCACGGGACGGGTCGACGACGACATGACGCACGTCACCCGGTCGGTGCCATGACCTCCGGGGCTGGGTCCGCCGCACGCCATGGCCAGCTCGGTCGCCGTGTCGAGGACCGTGTGCGGGTCGCCCGAGCAGGTGTTCGCGGTGGTCAGGGCGTCCGTGGGGCGGGGTCTCGACGGCGAGGGCGTCGGCCAGCGTGACGTCGGCGAAGGCGCGGGCTGGTGGCCGTCCTCCAGCACCGCGGAATGCGGGGGCCGTAGACGTTGTGGCGGGGACCAGGCGGTGTCGCCGGTCGGGCCGGGAGCAGGCCGCGGCCAGGTGCTCCTGGCCGGCCTTGGTGGCGGCGTAGGTGCTCCTGGGGTCGACGGGTGCGTGGGCCGGGTGGGGTCGCACGTGGGGCAGGGGGCGTACCGGCCGGCGTCCAGGTCGGAACCGGCGGCGAGGGCCGGGGCGGACGTCGTCGTGGGTAGGGCAGCGGTAGCCGCCCTCGCCGTGGACCACCCATCGACGACGCCAGCACCAGGCGGCGCACGCTGGCGCGGTGCATGGCGGCGAGCGTGCGCGTCGTCGGCGACGACGTTCGGGACTCCGCGCTGCTGGCCGGCCTGCCGCGGAACGTCGACGTGGTCTGCCACCAGGCCGTTGTCGTCGGCCACGGGATCGACCTGTCGAACGCCCCGGACTAAGCCCCTGTACAACGACTACGGCACCGCCGTCCTGTCTGTCGCGTGTGGACCGTGTGCCTGCGGAGGAGATTGTCGAGCGGCAGGGTGTCGTGGCCGCGTTCGGCCAGGAGGTCGGCGACGTGGGAGCCGATGAAGCTGGCCGCACCGGATCAGGACGCGCGTTCGGTCGTTATGGCGCGTGGTGCGCGTGGCGGGCCGGTCGGCGGGCCCCACGTCACCGATTCGTCAAATCCGTACCGGACCTCGGGACGCCTGCGCCGTCGCCCGGCGCGGCGGGGCGACCTTTGGTCGAACGGGTGGCTGACCCGACTACGGTGGCAGGCATGGAACGCAGCGCGCAGCGGCTCGGCAGGGCCCTCATCGTGATCGTCGACGACCGGGTGGCTCACGGGGAGCACGAGGACTCCGTCGGGCCGCTGGTCACCGAGCTGCTCGAGGAGAACGGGTTCATCGTGGACGGCATCGTCGCGGTGGCCGGGGAGACCGTGGACATTCGCAACGCGTTGAACACCGCCGTGATCGGGGGTGCCGACCTGGTGATCACCGTCGGCGGCACCGGCGTGTCACCGCGCGACGTGACCCCGGACGCGACGCAGGGCGTGCTCGACCGTCCGATCCCGGGCATCGCGGAGGCGATCCGGTCCTCGGGCCTGGCCGCGGGCGCGGTCGACGGGGGCATCTCCCGCGGGCTCGTCGGCATCTCCGGCAGCACCCTGGTGGTCAACCTGGCCGGCTCCCGCTCCGCGGTCCGCGACGGCATGGCGACGTTGTCGTCCCTGGTGCCGCACGTGATCGACGAACTGTCCGGCTTGGACGCGACGTAGCCAGACGCCGTCCGCTCCCGCGACCGGCTGAAGTCGGTCATTCCGGGCGTCGGTTCGTGGACGGGAGCCGCATTCGGAGGCGCCGGGGGCAGGCGCGGTTGGCTGACGGCTCGCGTTCCCGTCAGTCCCGATCGTGGTGCGGCGGGCGGTTCCGTTCGTACCAGGCGTCCCGGTCGCCGCTCGGCTGCTCGGGTTCGCGCTCGTCGGACGTGGTGGTCGGGAGCACGTCGCCGAAGATCTCGTCCAGGTTCGGACGCACCGGCCGACCCGCGCGCGGCGGGCGACGAGGGGAGCGATCGGTGGATCGGTCGGTCGAGGAACAGCCGCCCGGCTCGTCCGGCTTGTCTGTCACGGCACCCATGGTCCCGCACGATGGCCCCGGACGCGGACCGGGACACCCCGCTCGACCAGGACCGCCGCTCGACTAGGACCGCCGCTCGACTAGGACCGCCGCTCGACCAGGACCGCCGCTCGACCAGGACGGCTGCCCGACCAGGACCGCCGCCGACCACGGCCACTGCGCAACCAGGACGGCCGCCAGTTCGGGGGCGCAGTTCGTTCGGGACGGCCGGCCGTTCAAGGGTGTCGCCGCGCGGCGGGCGCAAGGCGCCCAGTGTGGAGGCGCCCAGTGTGGAGGCGCCCAGCGGTGGCGGTGCGTCCAGCGTGGGCGGGGCGCCGGGCTGCATCAGCGCAGCCGTGACCGGTGAACCGCGTTGCCACACGTCGGCTCCTGACGGCTACCCGGCGTCTGCTGCTGACCGGCTGTCCAGTGCGGTCTTGCTGATCGGTCGCCGGCCTTCCGGTGCCGGCCGAGCGCTGATACCGGAACGAGCTGCGCATCGGCAGCGGTCGTGTCCAGAGCAACCCGACGGGTTGGATGGACTTGGGCCGTGGTCGGTTGCCGTGGCCGGATGGCGCTGTCGGGTGCCGTGGCTGGCCTCGCTACGCGACCAGGACGCCGGTTGCGCGGCTACCTGCCCGGCCGGATGGCCGCGGTATGCGAGCACCTGGACGAAGCTGCCTCGTCGACCTGACTTGCCTTGGTACGGGTTCGGTTGGGCGCTGACGTGCGTGCGGTTCGTATGCAGTTGTCGATGGTTCGTCTGGCGGGCCTCCTTTTCGAGGGGTCAGTAGCCGCGGTTCGGTGGGTAGCCGCCCTGGCCGCCGGGGGGCTGGTCAGGTGGCGGCTGGGCGGGTGGCTGCGGGGGCCGTTGTGGGGGCATCGGCTGGGGCGGAGTCTGCTGGGGCGGAGTCTGCTGGGGGAGGTGCTGCTGGGGTGGGGCCTGCTGAGGCGGGGCCTGCGGGGTGAATGGCTGCTGGGGCGAGAGCTGCGTCTGGGACTGGGGCTGGGAGATTCCGGGCTGCTGTTGGTGGCGGAGCAGGTCGCGGATCTCGGTCAGGAGTTCGACGTCTGTCGGTTCCTTGGGGCCGGGTTCCTCGCCGCGCTTGCGGCGTTCCTGGATCTTCTTCATGGGGAAGACGAGTAGGAAGTAGACGACCACGGCGACGATCAGGAAGTTGAGCACAGCCGTGATCACGGCGGCGAAGTCGATGGTCGAGCGTTCGTTGCCGGCGACGATCGTCCAGGACAGGCCGGTGACGTTCGAGCCTCCGATGGCGGCGATCAGTGGCTGGATCAGATGCTCGGTGATCGACGTGATGATCGCCGTGAACGCGGTGCCGATGACCACCGCGACCGCCAGGTCGACCACGTTGCCGCGCATCAAGAAGTCCTTGAACCCCTTCAGCACGATTTCTGCTCCTTGTCGTTGGGCGCGGGCCATCGCGCTAGCGAAGGGTAACCGCGACCGGCTGTCCCAACGACACGGACGCGAGGCGGGTCGCGTCGTCGCGGGGCACGGCTATCACCACCAGGCGGCCTGGGCGGTCGGCGGCGACCGGGGGCTCCTCGCGGACGGTGACGACCGTGGCGTTGGCGGCCAGCAGTACGCCGGCGGTGGCACTGTCCGGCGAGACCGTGACCACGTCCACCCGCGAACCCGGTGTCAGCAGGCCGGCCACCTCGGGGTCGGCCAGCCGGACCGGTACGGCGACCGCGGACGGGTCGCCACTGGCCAGGCGGCTGTTCTCCCGGCCGACCAGCCGGGTGCTGGTGATCGGCTCGCCGCGGGACGCCGCGCCGGCCAGTACGCGACCGGTCGCCTCGCTGGCGGTGGTCAGCGCGGTGGCGGGGCGTAAGGACTCCGGCGCGTGCACGACCCGGACGTCGTCGGGCTCCAGGGTCGAGCCGGGGGCCAGGTCGCGGGCGGCGACCAGCGTGGGTGACGTCGGCTCGCCGCGGGCCTGGGGCGGCGGACGCACGGCCAGCACGGCGGCGAGCAGCACGAGCAGTGCGGCGACGACGCGTCGCAGCGCCAGCAGGCGTGGCCAGCCTCGGGCGGCGGCCAGCTGTCGTAGGCGGTCCCTGGTCAGTGGGGCGAGTGCGGATCTCATGCCCGCGACGTTAGGACGGAAATCGCGGGCGTGCGGGGGTCAGGGCGCTACCTGTGGACAACTGGTCGGGTTGTGGATAACTCGGGTCCTCAGGACGCGACGGCGGCCTTGCTCGTGGTACTGCTGGAAGAGGACGACGAGTTCGACGACGAGGACGAACTCGACGACGAAGATCCGGACGAGGACCCGGACGAAGACGACGAGGAAGAAGTGGAGGTGGTCGACTCGGACTTGCTCTCGGACGAGGACGAGGTCGACGAGGACTCCGGCTTGCCGGAGGTCGACGAGGACGACTCCGAGCGGCTGTCGTTGCGGTAGAAGCCACTGCCCTTGAACACCACACCGACCGAGCCGTAGAGCTTGCGCAGCTGGCCGGAGCACTCCGGGCACTCGGTCAGCGAGGCATCGCTGAAGGACTGCACCGCCTCGAAGCGGTGCTCGCAAGCCTTGCATGCGTACTGGTAGGTGGGCACGGGCCGTTCCTTCCCCGGTTCCTGGCACTCGGCTGAGGAGAGTGCTAAGGCCATTCTGCGACAGCGCGCGCCCGGAGTGCAAACGTCCTCCAGCGATCCTGCCAACGTCACACGAACCGGAGCAGACCCCGGTTCGGCGTGAGCACCGCCGTCATCCGCACGTCGTGCGGCTCGCTCGGCAGGGCCTCGAAGATCTCCTGGTCGCGCACGATGGCCACCAGCTCGGTGCCGTTGGTCGCGAGCGGAAGTGACTGGTCGTAGTGGCCGGCACCCCGTCCGAGCCGGATCCCGTTGCGGTCCACGGCGAGCGCGGGCACCAGCACCATGTCCGCGATCCGCAGGGCGGTGACGCCGAGCAGCTCGCCGTTCGGCTCACGCAGCCCGTAGGGGCCCGGAACCAGCGAGTCCTTACCCGCATACCAGCCCCATTCGAGGGGTCCTTGATTGGTGACCACCGGGAGCAGCACCCGGGCGCCGAAGTCGTTCAGCTCGTCCAGCATCTGGACCGAGCCGGGCTCGGAGGCGATCGGGACGAAGGCACACACGGTCTGGCCGGGTCGCACCACGCGGCCGCTGGTCAGATGGGTGGACAGGGAGATTGCTTCGGAGAACCGGACGCTCGCCGGCACGCGGCGGCGCTCGGAGAGCAGCTCCTTGCGCCACCGCCACTTCGTCAACGCGGCTGTCGGTTCTCGATCACTCCCAGGCCGGGCCACGACATGAGGTTAGGCTGGCTGTCCATGGCGCCATCTACCGCAGTCAGCTCCGAACCCGGTTCCGCGTCCGCCGGCGGCATCAGAACGGCCATCGTGCCGGCGGCCGGGCTCGGCACCCGTTTCCTGCCCACGACCAAGGCGGTTCCGAAGGAACTGCTGCCGGTCGTGGACACGCCGGGGATCGAGTACGTCGCCGCCGAGGCCGCCGAGGCCGGCGCACAGCGGCTGGTGATCGTGACCTCACCGGGAAAGGACGCCGTCGCCCAGTACTTCCAGTCCCAACCCGACCTCGAGGAGACCCTCGAGCGGCGGGGCAAGACCGACCTGCTGGCCAAGGTGCGCCGCGCACCCGGCCTGCTGTCGGTGGAGACCGCCATCCAGGAGGAGGCACTCGGACTCGGGCACGCCGTGAGCTGCGCCGAGCCCAACCTGAACCCCGACGACGACGTGGTGGCCGTGCTGCTGCCCGACGACCTGGTCCTGCCGACCGGTGTCCTCGGGCGGATGGCCCGCGCCCGCGCCGAGCACGGCGGCACCGTGCTGTGCGCGTTCGACATCCCGAAGGAGCAGATCTCCGCCTACGGCGTGTTCGACGTCCAGGACACCGACGACCCGGACGTCAAGAAGGTCAACGGCATGGTGGAGAAGCCGAAGGCCGAGGACGCCCCCTCGACCTTCGCGGCGGCCGGCCGCTACCTGCTCGACCGGGCCGTGTTCGACGCGCTCAAGCGGATCACGCCGGGAGCGGGCGGCGAGTTGCAGCTCACCGACGCGGTCGCGATGCTGATCACCGAAGGGCACCCCGTGCACGTGGTGGTGCACCGCGGCGGACGTCACGACCTGGGCAATCCTGGTGGTTTCCTGCGTGCCGCCGTGGACTTTGCGCTTGCTCACCCCGAGTATGGGCCTGACCTGCGCGACTGGTTGCGCGGGCGCGTGGAGGAATAACGACACAGGGCGGGGTCGGGAATGAGGTCAGTCGACGAGCAGCTCGGCAGGGCGCTTGCCGCCGCCGTCCGGCCTGCGCCGGTGCGGGTGGCCATCTCCGAGGCACAGGGCCTGCTCTGCGCCGAGGAGGTCGTCGCCGAGCACGCGCTGCCCGGGTTCGACCAGGCGGCCGTGGACGGCTACGCCGTGCGCAGCGTGGACGTGCAGGCCGCCGGCACCGAGCCGGTGCTGCTGCCGGTCGTCGGCGAGATCCCGGCCGGGTCGCGCCAGCCCCGGCGGCTGCAGCCGGGACAGGCGGTCCGGGTCGACACCGGTGCGCCGCTGCCGACGCTAGCCGACGCCGTGGTGCCGATGGGCTACACCGACGGCCACCACGCTCGGGTGACCGTGAACCAACCGGTGCCCTCGGCCGCGTTCGTCCGGCGCACCGGCGAGGACGTGCAGACCGGCGACGTCGCGGTGCGCCGCGGCTCGCCGATCGGCGCCGCCCAGGTCGGGCTGCTGGCGGCGGTCGGCAAGTCGAAGGTGCTCGTCTACCCGCGGCCCCGGGTGTCGATCATCTCGCTGGGCGAGGAGCTGATCGACATCGACCGGACCCCCGGCCAGGGGCAGGTCTACGACGTCAACTCGTACTCGCTCGCCGCCGCCGCCCGGGACGCCGGGGCCGAGGTGAACCGGGTCGGCATCGTGGCGAGCGACAGCCGGCGGCTGCGTGAGACCGTCGAGGGCCGGCTGCTGCTCAGCGAGATCGTGGTCATCGCCGGTGGCGTCGGCGGCGAGCTGGCCGAGGAGATCCGCTCGGCCCTGGCCGACCTCGGCGACATCGACATGACCCGGGTCGCCATGCACCCCGGGTCGGTGCAGGGGTTCGGCCGGCTCGGGCCCGACGCCGTGCCCACGTTCCTGCTGCCGTCCAACCCGATGAGCGCGCTGGTCGTGTTCGAGGTCATGGTGCGGCCGCTGATCCGGGCCGCGCAGGGCAAGCGCAACCCGCACCGCCGGCAGATCACCGCCCGGCTGCTGTCGCCGATCGCGTCGGTCAAGGGCCGCCGGGGGTTCCTGCGCGGTCAGCTGCTGCGTGACGAGAGCAACGGCGAGTACCTCGCCCAGCCGCTCGGCACGTCCGGCTCCCACCTGCTCGCGTCGCTCGCCGAGGCGAACTGTTTGATATTGGTCGACGACGAGACCACCGAGATCGTCGTCGGCGAAGAGGTACAGGTCAGTTTCCTGGCACAACGTGGTTGAAGGGACGCCCGCGGGGTGAGTGGGTCGGCGCCGCAGGGGCGGCATCCCGGTTGGCCGGCCAGGTTGGGACCGCTGCGCGTGCCCGCCGGCGTGGTCGAGGTGCGCGCACCCAAGCTGTTCGACGCGTCCGCCTGGAGCCGGGTGCGCCGGCGGGACCGGCTGCACCTGGAGAGCTGGGAACCGTCCGTGCCCGGCAACTGGAACGACAACAACGCCACCCTCGCCTGGCCCGGCCAGTGGTCCACCCTGCGCGGGCTCGGCCGGCGTGGCATGTCCCTGCCGTTCGTGATCCTCGTGGACGGCGAGCTCGCCGGGCAGGTGACCGTCGGCAACGTCGTGCGCGGCGCGCTGTGCTCGGCGTGGATCGGCTACTGGGTCGGCACGCACGCCACCGCGGGCGGGGTGGCGACCGCGTCCGTGGCCCTGGTGGTCGACCACTGCTTCGGCGCGGCCGGCCTGCACCGGCTCGAGGCGACCGTCCGGCCGGAGAACCAGGCGAGCCTGCGGGTGCTCGGCAAGCTCGGCTTCCGCCAAGAGGGTCTGTTCCGCCGTTACCTCGACGTCGCCGGGGGGTGGCGCGACCACCTCTGTTTCGCACTGACCACAGAGGACGTCCCGAGTGGACTCGTCGCCGGTCTGGTCGCCGGCGGACGCGCCGAGCAGGCCTGATCGGCCCCGGCGTGCCTCGGCGCGCCTCCGACACTGATGTGACTGTTGTGACTAGCGTGGCGTGGGAAGTCGTCACGGGAGGATCGTCACAGGGGGAGGTGTCGAGGCATGCCGAGCTCGCTTGTCGTGGTCGCGCTCGTGCTGGCGTGGCTCGTCGTCCTCGTGCCGATGATCGTCCGCAAGCGCCAGGAGGTCGCGAAGACCGCGGACTCCGAGCTGGCGGCCAGGGTCGTGCGGAGCGGGAGTGGTGAGGCCGAGGACGGGGCGGAGTACGGCGACGAGGAGGCCGCCATGCGCGACACCGACGACATCGACGAAGATGAATTCGGCGACGATCGGCCCGAATCGCACGATGGCGTTCACGACGGCGCCCCGGTGGACGAGAATGACGTCGACGACGCCCCGGAGGATGCCGCCCATGACGCCGACGGTGAGGACATGACCGGGTACTACGACGAGGCGGACCTGGAGTACTCCCGGCGCTACCGCCCCGGCCGCGGCGGCTTCGACCCCGAGGCCGCCGCCATCATCGCGAGGGCCAAGTACGCCTTCCGGCAGCGCGTCGTCCTCGCCATGATCATCGGCGCCGTGGCCACGGCGGTCGTGGCCGGCGTGGCGTTCCCCATGCTCTGGTGGGGGCACGGCGCCCTCGACGTGGTGCTCGTGTCCTACCTCGTCTACCTGCGCCGTCAGGTCCGCATCGAGACCGAGATCCGCGAACGCCGCCTCGCGCGGTTGCAGCGCGTGCGCCGTGCCCAGGCGGCCGCGGCACGCTCGCGCCCGGCGGAGCAGTACGCGCCGCCGCCCGCCTACGCGCCGGTCACGGAGGAGCCCGAGGCCTACGAGGACTACGAGGACGAGCAGGCCTACGGGCAGGCCTACGAGGACCCGTACGAGCCGTACGACCCCGAGCAGGCCCACGGGCCGCGGGAACGCGTGGTCGACGGCCCGTCCAGGCCTCCGGTCACCCGCTCCGGCGCGGTGCTGGTCGACGTCGACGACGAGGACCCGACGTTCGACGAGCTCGGGGAGCCCGGCTCGTTGCCCTACCGGCGTGCGGTGGGTGAGTAGC
The DNA here is from genome assembly GCA_036259595.1 of Actinophytocola sp. Classification (GTDB taxonomy): domain Bacteria; phylum Actinomycetota; class Actinomycetes; order Mycobacteriales; family Pseudonocardiaceae; genus Actinophytocola. Next base: position 286 of record DATABL010000012.1, on the reverse strand, counting down.
GGGCTGATACGCTGACGCGGCACCACCAGGGGCTGTAGCGCAGTTGGTAGCGCGCCTCGTTCGCATCGAGGAGGTCCGGGGTTCGATTCCCCGCAGCTCCACGCCTGGGTGTCTTCTGTTCGCGGAGGGCGCTCACCTTTGGCGTTTCGCCATCATCCTGGGGGGCCGAGCCCCCCAAACCCCCCACGGTGCGTTTGGTGCTGACCCAGCGTGGGCTGGTTGGTTCGGTTGTTTGTCCTTGTTCTGGGACGCGTGCCACTGCGGGGCCGTTTTGTGGAGCTTTTCG
>DATABL010000011.1:0-21322 GCA_036259595.1 Actinophytocola sp. | reverse complement strand
GGGTTCAGTCGCCGCTGTCCGCGCTCGCGGCGCTGTTGCCGGAGTTCGCGCCGCCGGCTGGTGCTGGTGCTGGACTGTCGCCGGAGTCCGCGCCGCGAGCGGGCGCCGGGGCTGGGCTGTTGCCGGAGTCCGCGCCGCGGGCCGGTGCCGGGGCTGGGCTGTTGCCGGAGTCCGCGACCCGGTTCGGGCTGTTGCCCGAGTCCGCCGCCCGTACCGGAGCGGGTTTGACCGGCGCCGGCGCCGGGCTGTTGCCCGAGTCGGCCGCGGCCTTGGGTGGGGGTGCCGGCGCCCGGTAGCCCGGCTCGTCCGGGGAGTCCGATGTGGCGGAGTACGCCGAAGCGCCGCTGTCGACCGAGGCGCGAGCCGGTTGGACACCGCCCGGGTCGCCCTTCAGTTCCACGGTCGGGACCGGCTGGCGGTCGCGCAGCTCCACGTCGTCGTTGGCCATCGCGATTCCCGCGCCGGCGAAGCCCGCCACGGCGATCGTCGCGCTCGCCACGATCCAGGTGCGCTTGATGTTCATCCTGTTCCTCCTTCATCCACGGTGGAGCCAGCGTTCGGCCAGCTCCACCCGATCAGTGGTGGCCTGCTGCCACCCCGGCTCCTGCACCCGGTGCGGGCCGGTGGCCAGGGACAGCACGACCGCGGCGGTACGCCTCGCGAGCGCCGCGGAATCCAGGTCACGGGCGAACCGCCGGTGCAGCGACACCCGCAGCCGGTCCACTTCCCCCGCCCGTGCGGGGTACATCGCCGCCAGCACCGACAGGTGCGCGAGCAGGCAGCCGGCGTCGTCGAGCCGTTCGCCCCGGCCGGCGGTGTCGATGTCGAGCACGCCGACAACTCGCCCGCCGGCGATCATCAGCTGCGCCTCGTAGAAGTCGCCGTGCACCGGCACGTTCGGGCCCTCCGGCTCGGCGTGGTCGACGGCGACCGCCACCGCCCGCGCCCGCGCGGCGAGCGACGGCACCGTCGCGGCCAGCACCTCCGCGTAGTGGCCCGCCTTCTGCCCCCACGTCGCCCGCCGCTCGCCGGCCGCGAGCGACGGCGGCAGCGCGTCGAGCACCCCGACCACGTCGTCGGGGTCCAGGTCGACGCGCTCGCCGGACAGCAGCAGGTCACGCAGCGTGCGGCCGGGGAGACCGGCGAGCACCAGCAGCCCGTCCTCGGTCCAGCCCAGCGGCGTCGGGCACCCCGCGCCGGCCGCGACCCGGTGCAGCTCGTGCAGCGCCCGCACCTTCTCCGGCCGCAGCACCTTCACGAAGACGGTCCCGGTCGGGGTGGCGACCTCGACGACCGCGCGCCGCCGCGGCCGGTACGTGCGGACCCGCAGGGTGACCGCACCGGCCAGGCCGAGGTCGGCGGCGAGGCGGCCCATCCGTGCGGGGTCGCAGGCGGCGGGGAGCGCCGGCAGGTCGGGGTCGAAGGGGAAGCGCCACAGGCCGATCTCGGTCTCGCCGTCGGTCAGCCGGGTGACGCCGTCGGGCAGCTGCCCGGACGCGGCGCCGATGGACTCGTCGGTCGCCGACCCGTCCGCCCAGGCGACCCGCACGTCGTAGCTCACCGTGGTCCGCCCGCCCGGCTGGTGGTCGACCTGCCCGAGGCTCCACTCGAGTGGCCGTCCGCCGGCCGGCGCCAGCACGGCGGCGACCAGGTCGCCGGCGTCCGGCCCGGTCAGCAGGTCCATCGTCGCTCTCACGACCACCAGAGTGCCGCCGGCGGATGACACCGACCTGAGCCGCGGGTGAAGGGACTTTAATGCGGCGAAACCGCAGGTCAGCGCCCCACTGCGTAGCCCATGCCGCGAACGGTCGAGATGACGTCCTGGCCCAGTTTGCGGCGCAGCGCGCGGACGTAGACGTCGACGATGTTGGAGCCAGGGTCGAAGTCGTAGCCCCACACGTGCGACAGGATCTGCTCCCGGGACAGCACCTGCCCCGGATGCCGCAGGAACAGCTCCAGCAGGGTGAACTCGCGCGCGGTCAGGTCCACCGTCCGGTCCGCGACCTTCGCCCGCCGGGTCCGCAGGTCCAGCGACACCGCACCGGAGCTCAGCACGGTCGCCTCCGGGGTGTTGTCGGCGCCGCGCAGCCGCAGGCGGATCCTGGCCAGCAGTTCCTCGAACCGGAACGGCTTGGTGACGTAGTCGTCGGCACCGCCCTCCAGGCCGGCGACCGTGTCGCGCACCGAGTCCCGCGCGGTCAGGATGATCACCGGGGTGCTCACGCGTGCCTCGCGGAGCCTGCGCAGCACGGCGAAGCCGTCCATGTCGGGCAGGCCGAGGTCGAGCACCATCAGGTCGAAGTCACCCGTCAGGGCGAAGTCGACGGCACCGCGCCCGTCCCCGACGACCGTCGTCGAGAAGCCGTTCGCCGACAGTCCCTTGCGGACGAACGACGCGATCCGCTCCTCGTCCTCCACGATCAGGATCCGGTTCACGGCCGGGCACCCCCTGGCAGCTCGATTCCGAACGTCGCCCCCGAGCCGGGCGTCGACAGCACCTTCACCGTGCCGTGGTGCGCCTCGGCGATCGCGCGGACGATCGCCAGGCCCAGGCCGGCCCCGCCGCGGTGGCCCCGACCGCCGCCGCGGGTGAACCGGTCGAAGATCACCTCGACCTCCGCCGGGGTCACTCCCGGCCCGGTGTCGGTCACCCAGAAGGACACCAGACCACCCGTCCGGGCGGAACCGACCATGATCCGGTCACCCGGTCCGGTGTGCTGCACGGCGTTGTGCGCGAGCTGCACCATGGCCTGTGTCACCCGCTGAGGGTCGACGTGCACGATGCCGACGCCGATCCCGTCCAGCCGCCAGTCCCGGTCGCCGAGCGCGCGCACCTTGGCGTCGACGTCACTGGTCAGCTCGGCCAGCTCCACCGGCTCCGGACGCACGAAGTCCGGGCGCTCGGCCTTGGCGAGCAGCAGCAGGTCGTCCACGATCCGGCTCATCCGGTCCAGCTCGTCGGTGCACAGCCGCACCACCTCGGCCCGCTCGGCCGGGTCGCCGCCGGCCGGGTCCATCAGCTCCAGGTGCCCGCGCACGATCGTGATCGGGGTGCGCAGCTCGTGGCTGGCGTCGTCGAGGAACTCCCGCTGGGTGGCGAACGCCTGCTCCAGCCGGTCGAGCATCGCGTTGAACTGGTCGGACAGCGCCGCGATGTCGTCGTTGCCGGCGACCGGGATGCGGCGGGTGAGGTCCTGCTCGGTGATCTCGGCCGCGGCCTGCCGCACCAGCCGCACCGGCGCCAGGATCTGCCCGGCGACGATCCAGGCCGCGCCGCCGGCGAACACCAGGCCGAGCAGCGACACCAGCGCCAGCGTGCGGATCGTCGCGTCGATCTCGGCGAGGTCCCGGTCGATGAGGTACCCGACGACGTAGGCGCCGCGCCCGCCGTCCGGCGCGGTGGTGCCGACCTTGATCCACTGCATGTCGCCGGCCGGGGTCGCCACGACCCCGTTCGACGCGGGGGACGCGATGATCGTGTCGGTGAGGTCCACGTGCTCGTCGAGCGGCAGCGGGCCGGTGCGGGACTGGAGCAGGTACCCCCGCCCCTCGACCCAGCCGAAGATGACCTCGTCGTCGTCCGGGTACTGCATCTGGACGTGGTTCTCCAGCAGCGCGTGCACGGTGGGGAACGGCTGCCGCGTGGCCTGGTCGACCCCGGTCTCGGCGACCTCGTGGTACTCCAGCGCCTCCTGCTCGAGGGCGGCGACGGCGTCGGAGTACGCCTCCTGCCGCAGCAGGTTGCGGGTGATCAGACAGACCGCGACGAGCACCACGGTCATCAGCACCAGCAGCCAACACATGATCAGCGCGCGCGCCGGCACCCCGCGCCGGCGCGGGGCGGGGGCCGGCGTCGGTCCGACCGGCGTGACCCGCTCAGTCGTCGCCGTCATCGTCCCCGCCGTCATCGTCTCCGTCGTCGTCTCCGTCGTCGTCCCCGTCGTCGTCGCGAACCGGTGGCGGCGGCACGACTTCGGTGCGCGGCGGCCGGGCGGGCGGCGGCGCGGGTGGCTGGGTGGGCGAGGGAGTAGTGGTGGGAGTCGTGGTCGTGGACAGCGGGGCCTCCGAACCGCTGCCGTCGCGCTCACCGATCTCCACCACCTCGGGCACCCGCGGCGCCGGTGGGTCGGCGGTCATGGCGTAGGTGGCCAGGACGGCACCCAGCGGCAGCACGAGCGCTGCCGCCAGCACCGCCGTCCGGGTGGTGGGCCGCATGGCACCACTATTCAGGCCGGTACGGCGGCCGACCATGAACCGCGGATGAGAAATCCTTCATGTGCGAATGGTCACCGCACGACGCCGGACGCGCGTGGGCGGATCGCGTCGTGCAGGAGAAGCGTGGTGGTCACGCTGCTCACCCCGGTCTGGCACGGAACTGGTTGACAGCGACGACCCGGCCACGGTGGCCTTGGTCGTGAACCGATCGGTCGTGGCCAGGATGCTCCCGCGGCTTGTCATAGTCAGATCATCGGTATATAACGTTCGCATGAGTAATGCTCCGCTGCGGGAGCCGACGTTCCTGATCCTGACCGCGCTGGCCGCGCGTCCACAACACGGGTACGGCATCCAGCACGACGTCGAGGAGATCTCCGGCGGTCAGGTCACGCTGCGTGCCGGCACCCTGTACGCCGCGCTGGACCGACTGCGGGTGGACGGGTGGGTGGACGTCGACCGCGAGGAGGTCGTGGACGGTCGGCTGCGGCGCTACTACCGGCTGACCGAACCGGGCGCGGCCCGGCTGGCCGCCGAGGTGGAGCGGCTGCGGGCACACACCCGCGCGGCGCACAACCGCCTACGCACGCGTCTCACGGGAGGAACCGCATGACCGGCCTGGAAACCAGCTACCGCCGCCTGGTCGCCCTGTACCCACGCGACCACCGGGAACGCCACGGCGAGGAGATGCTCGGCGTGCTCCTGGACGGAGCCCAGCGGCATGCCCGGCCAGGCCTCCGGGAGACCGTCGACCTGCTGTTCGGCGCGGCGCGGCTGCACCTGCGGCGACTGGTGACCGCGGACGGCAAGCCCACCCGGGACGTGTGGGCCGGTGTGGCCCTGCTCGGCCCGTTGGCCATGTTGCTCGGCGCCGCCGGGGCACTGAACGAACTGCGCACGAGCTCGCTGACCTCGTTGCTGGGCACCGTGGACGGCATGCGGTGGCAATGGCTGCCGCCCGACCTGCCGGCGTGGATGGTCTGGTTCGTCGTGGCCGTGCTCGCCCTGTTCCGGCTGCGGCGCACCGCCGCGGTCGGCGCGTGGCTGGGCACCGCCGGCTTCCTGAGCGTCCCGCTCATCGACCCCGAGCCGTCGTTCCGGTGGTTGGTGTTGCACGCCGGATCGGTGGTGGCCGGCATCGTGGTCGCGGCCGCCCTGACCTGGTCACCCGGCCCGGCCCGGGGCTGGGAACTGGTGGGGGGCAAGCGCTTCACGCTGTTCGCCGGGGTCGTCGCCGCGGCCGTCGTGCTGTTCGCCATGGCGCCGGGGCGGTACCACGACTCGGTACTGACGTCGATAGGTTCGGTCCTGCTCGTCGGTGTCGCCGTGGCGGCAGGCGGGGCGTGGTCCAGGATCGGTTACCGGGCGGTGCTGATGCTCGGGCTGCCGGTCGTCCTGCCGGTGGTGCTGCTGTGGACACTCCGCATCGACCCGAAGACCGCCGTGCTGGCGGCGGGCTGCTACGGCCTGCTCTCGGTCGTGGTGCTGGCGGTCATCGGCACGCCTCGCGCGGTGCGCCCTGATCCCGGGGCCCGCGCGTGACGGGCCCCGGGGTCGCGGTCACGGCCGGCCGGGGAGCCGGTAGTTCTCGCCGAGCGCGGCGCCGCGGTGCGGCTTGTACTGGTCGTACCCGCGCGGGTCGCACTGCAGGCCGCCGTTGATGCAGTGCCGCACCAGCGCGGCCAGCGTCGGCTCGTCCCAGGCGTTGAAGAAGTCGTAGTGCCAGGTGTAGCCGCGCCCGCTGGCCAGCCGTACCCGCGAGGTGTCGCCGTCGGCCGGGAACGCGATCTTGAACTCGAGCATCGGCACCGGGTTCGGATGGCTGGCCGGGCAGACCCCGCCGACCGGGTAGGCCATGTGGCTCTTGTGGTCGGCCGAGTCCAGGTGCACGCCGTCCCAGCAGCTCGGGGCCTGGTAGCGGATGTTGAGCTGGCTGCCCTCCAGGCAGTGCGTGGGGAAGTCCCAGTTGAAGAAGTCGTTGCCGCACTCCCAGCCCTCGACCCGCCCGGGCGCGGTGCGGAACTCGTCGAGGGTCGCCATCGGGCTGCCGACCACGAACCGGAGCCCGGTCGGGAACGGGCGCACCGAGGTGTAGTCGAGCACGCCGGACTTGTAGTAGATGACCTGCCGCCCGATCGGCACGACCGGCTGGTCGCCGTCGAACATGCTCGGGAACCAGTACGCGGACAGGTCGTCCGGCGCGAGACAGGAGGTCGCGCCCAGTCCGGCGCCGCGCAGTGAGTCCAGTGTGGAGTACGCGTCGGTGGTGTTGTTGCCGACGAAGCTGTGCTCGTGCGACGCGCCGGGCAGGTTGGGGAAGACGATCGGGTCGTCGGGCAGCCGGTGCGTCACCGAGCAGTTGACCTGGAACTCGTGGTGGGTGACGTCGTCGGCCTGGAGCTCGGCGGGGCCGGCCTGACTGGTGGGGGCGAAGGTCAGCAGCGCGGCGGTGGCCAGGCCGGACGCCGCGACCGCGAGATGTCGTCTCATGTACTCCTCCTCGGCAGGGATCGAGGGAGAGCGCTCTCCCACAGGGTGGCACACCTGTCAAGGACGAGCACTACTCGAACAGGCCGACCGACCGGCTTTGATCAAGGTGAGTGGCTTGCCAACCGAGTCGACCGGACTTTTGAATCGTGCTCGCTGCCCTTGACAGCCGGGGGCTCGGCCGTACGATCGGAGACGAGTGGGAGAGCGCTCTCCGAACCCACTCGACCCCTGCTGAGGAGACCGCGATGACGCGCGTTCGCGCCACCACGCTGGTGGCGATCCTGGCCCTGTTGATGGGCGTGCTTACCGTGCCGGCCCAGGCCGCGCCGAGTGTGGTGCGGGTGACCGGCACGCACGGCGACTGGCAGCTGACCGTCGACGGCCGCCCGTTCACGGTGCAGGGCCTGACCTGGGGCCCGCCGGTCGGCGAGGCGTCCACCCGGATGCCGGAACTGCGTGCGATGGGCGTGAACACGGTCCGCACCTGGGGCACCGACGGCACCACCCGCCCGCTGCTGGACGCCGCCGCGGCCAACGGCGTCAAGGTGATCAACGGCTTCTGGCTGCAGCCGGGCGGCGGCCCGGGCAGCGGCGGCTGTGTCGACTACGTCACCGACACGAACTACAAGTCCACCATGCGGGCCGAGTTCCTGCGCTGGGTGAACGAGTACCGCGACCACCCCGGCGTGCTGATGTGGAACGTCGGCAACGAGTCGATCCTCGGCATGCAGAACTGCTTCTCCGGCGCGCGGTTGGAGGACCAGCGCGTCGCCTACACCCGGTTCGTCAACGAGGTCGCCCGCGCGATCCACGCCGCGGACCCCAACCACCCGGTCACCTCGACCGACGCGTGGACCGGCGCGTGGCCGTACTACCGCGACCACGCCCCGGACCTCGACCTCTACGCGGTGAACTCCTACGGCGCGGTGTGCGACATCCAGCGGACGTGGGTCGACGGCGGCTACACCAAGCCCTACATCCTCACCGAGGGCGGCCCGGCCGGCGAGTGGGAGGTCCCCGACGACCACAACGGCGTGCCCGACGAGCCGAGCGACGTGGAGAAGCGCGACGCCTACCCCGCGGCCTGGAACTGCCTGATGGCCCACGACGGCGTGGCCCTCGGCGGCACCCTGTTCCACTACGGCACCGAGCAGGACTTCGGCGGCGTGTGGTTCAACCTGTTGCCGGGCAACGAGAAGCGCCTGTCGTACTACTCGGTCGCCCGAATGTACGGCGGCGCCGCCCCGTCGAACACACCCCCGGTGATCAGCGCGATGTCCGACCTGGGTGACGTACCGGCCGGCGGCCGGTTCACCGTCGACGTCTCCGCGAACGACCCGGACGGCGACCAGATCCAGTACTCGCTGATGCTGAACGGCAAGTACATCGACAACGCCGGCGCCCTGGTGCCGGCCAGCTTCACCGGCTCCGACCCGTTCACCGTCACCGCCCCGGACCGGCTCGGCGTGTGGAAGCTGTACGTCTACGCGAGGGACGGCCGGGGCAACGTCGGCATCGAGTCCCGCTCGTTCCGCGTGGTTCCACCCAGCACGCCGGGAACCAAGCTGTCCCAAGGAAAGCCGACCACCGCATCCTCCCACCAGACCCAGGGCGACGGCGCCCCGTTCACGCCGTCGTTGGCGACGGACGGCTCCCTGACCACCCGATGGGCCAGCGACTGGAGCGATCCACAGTGGATCCAGGTCGACCTCGGCTCGGTGCAACGGTTCGACCACGTGCAACTGGTGTGGGAGACGGCCTACGCCCGCGCCTACGAACTCCAGGTCTCCGACGACGGCTCCACCTGGCGCCCGGTGCACTCGACCACCACAGCCGACGGCGGTGTGGACGCGATCGACGTGTCCGCGTCCGGCCGGTACGTCCGCGTGCACGCCACCCAACGCGGCACCGGCTGGGGCTACTCACTGTACGAGTTCGGCGTCTACCGCCGCTGAGCCGCCTCGACCGCGTCGGCGCACCGGGCACGCACGGCGTCGGCGGCGGCCACCGGGTCCGGCTGCGCGACGAGCTCGTCGACGTCGTGCAGCCCGGCCCGGGCGAGCAGATCCTTCTCGTTGGTCACCCACTCACCCCGCGCGGCCAGCACCGCGTGCGCGGCCTGGGTCGCGGCCTGCACGACCAGCGCCGTCGCCTGGGCGGCCCGCCCGTGCACGGCGTGCCCGTCGCGCGCGTACCCGAACACCAGCTCGGCCATGCCCCACCACACCCCGGGCGCGGCGCGCCGCAACGCGTCCGGGTAGTCGGGCCGGGGCAGCTCCCCGCGCAGCACCCGGTGGGTAGCCAGCTCGCCGACGACCAGATAGCTCGGGATGCCCGCGAGGTGGAACAGCAGGGGCTCGACCCGGAACCGCCCGGCCCGCGCCTCGGCCGTCTCGCGCTCGACGACGTCGAGGTCGCGGTAGTGCACGTCGACGTGCCTGCCGTCGACGGTCAGCCACGCGCCGCCGTTGAACACACCGCCACCCCAGGCACCCAGCTCGGACACCTCGCCGGGCCAGCCGATATCGCGCAGATCCTGGGGATCGAACGCGCCGCGATAGTAGACGGCGAGGTCCCAGTCGCTGTCGGGCCCGTGCGTGCCCCGCGCCCGCGACCCGCCGAGCGTCACCGCGCGCACGCCGGGCAGCGCGCCGAGCCGACCGGCCACCATATCGACGAAGGACATACCCGCAGTGTCGCAGAGCTGCCCCAGGCCGACGACGTTCGAGTCAGCCGATGGCCGGCGTGGCCAGCAGCGAGTAGGCGGTGTGGTGCGCGGACTCCACGGCGTGAAGATGCCAGCAGGTCCGCTTGCGCTCGCCGTGGTAGGTCAGCTCCATCTCCTCGACCAGAACCAGTCGGTGGAACGAGTGGCCAGCCGCGTCCGGTGAGCAGGATGGCCGGTCGGGCCCGCCACGCGGGTGACGGGCCCACTCGATCGTCTAGTGGCCGCGCACCCGCCGGATCGTGTCGCGGTACCAGAGGGCGCTCTGTTTCGGGGTGCGGACCTGGGTCTCGTAGTCCACGTGGACCAGGCCGAACCGCTTGGCGTAGCCGTAGGACCACTCGAAGTTGTCCATCAGCGACCAGGCGAAGTACCCGCGTACGTCCGCGCCCCGCTGCCGCGCCGCCGCGACCGCCGCGATGTGTGCGGACAGGTACGCGGTCCGGTCGTCGTCGCGGACGTAGCCGGCGGGGTCCGGGGTGTCGTCGAAGGCGGCGCCGTTCTCGGTGATCACCATGGGCACGCCGGGGTAGTCGCGGCCCAGCCGGACCAGCAGTTCGGTGAAGCCCTCGGGCACGATCTCCCAGTCCATCGCGGTCACCGGGCGTCCCATGGGGACGGTCGCGTGCACCGGGTTGCCCTCGTCGTCCTCGGTGCGGCCGGCGGAGTCCACTCCGGACACCAGGTGGCTGGAGTAGTAGTTCACGCCGAGCACGTCGATCGGCTCGCGGATCACCGCGAGGTCGCCGTCGGCGACCGGGAGGGTGACGCCGCGGGCCGCCAGGTCGTCGACGACGTCGGTCGGGTACTGGCCGCGCAGCAGCGGGTCCAGGTAGATCCGCACGCTCAGGCCGTCGGCCCGGCGGGTCGCCTCCAGGTCGGCGGTGCTCTGCGTGGCCGGGGTGGAGGTGCCCATGTTCAGCGTGATGCCGAGCTGGACCGGGGTGCTCGCGGCGGCCCGCATCCGCCGCGCGGCGAGGCCGTGGCCGAGCAGCAGGTGGTGCACGGCGTGGATGGCCGCGCCGAAGTCCTGCCGGCCGGGGGCCTGCCGGCCCTCGTGGTAGCCGAGCATCGCCGAGCACCACGGCTCGTTCAGCGTCGTCCAGGTGCGGACGCGGTCGGACAGCGCGTCGAACACGAGCACGGCGTAGTCGGCGAACCGGTACGCGGTGTCCCGCGCGGGCCAGCCGCCGGCGTCCTCCAGCTCCTGCGGCAGGTCCCAGTGGTAGAGCGTGACCCACGGGTCGACGCCGGCGCCGAGCAGTTCGTCGGTGAGGCGGTCGTAGAACCCGAGCCCGGCCGCGTTGGCCGGGCCGCGGCCGCCCGGCTGGATCCTGGGCCAGGCCACGGAGAACCGGTAGGTGTCGACGCCGAGCGACTTGATCAGCGCCACGTCGGCCGGCATCCGGTGGTAGTGGTCGCAGGCCACGTCGCCGTTGTCGCCGCCCTCGACCATGCCGGGCACGCGGCAGTAGGTGTCCCAGATGGACCGCCCGCGGCCGTCCTCGTCCGCCGCGCCCTCGATCTGGTACGCCGAGGTCGCCACCCCCCACCGGAAGTCCGCGGGCAGGCTGCCGATCAGGTCGGCCTCGGCCGCCGGCTCCAGGGTGGCTGTCGGTGTGGTGTCCAAGATCCCATCCTCCGTTGTGTCGGTGAACCGGGTCAGGGTGTGACCCGCTCCGCGGTGTGCAGCCAGCAGGCCACGTCCCGGCCGGAGTCCTCCCGTCCGGCCGGTGGAGCCAGCTCCGGTGCCCGGTCTGCGCACGGGTCGAACGCTCTCGGGCACCGGGGGTGGAACGCGCACCCGGCCGGCATCGCGCGCAGGTCCGGCGGTGAGCCGGGGATGCCGGTCAGCTCGCGGCGGGGGCCGCGCAGCGCGGGGAAGGAGTGCAGGAGCCCGTCGCTGTAGGGGTGCAGCGACGTGCGGTACAGCTCGGCGGCCGGCGCGGACTCGACGATCCGCCCCCCGTACATGATCGCGATCCGGTCGGAGAACTCGACCAGCAGCGACAGGTCGTGGGTGATGAACAGCACCGAGAAGCCGATCCGCTCGCGCAGCTCGACCAGCGTGGCGAGGATCTGGCGCTGCATCACGACGTCCAGCGCGGTGGTCGGCTCGTCCATCACGACGACCTTCGGTTCGAGCGCGAGCGCCATCGCGATCATCACCCGCTGCCGCATGCCGCCGGAGAGCTGGTGCGGGTAGCTGCCGAGCCGGTCGGCGTTGATGCCGACGAGGTTCAGCAGCTCGACCGCCCGCGCGCGGCGGGCGGCCGACGAGGTGCGCGGCTCGTGCGCGGCGATCACGTCGGTGAGCTGGGTGGCGACGGTGTGCACGGGGTTGAGCGAGTTCATCGCGCCCTGGAACACGATCGCCACCTCGGCCCAGCGGAACTTCCGCAATCGTTTGCGGGGCAGCGACAGCAGCTCGATCGGCTCACCGTCGCGCGGGTGGTAGGTGACCTGCCCGCCGCGGATCACGCCCGGCGGGGGCAGCAGCCGCAGCATCCCGTAGGCCAGCGTGGACTTCCCGCTGCCGCTCTCGCCGGCCAGGCCGAGCACCTCGCCGCGGTGCAGGGTCAGGCTCACGTCCCGCACGGCGCGCACCGCGGCGTCGCCGAGGCCGTAGTCGACCGACAGCCCGCGGATGTCCAGGACCGGCTCGCGCGTCATCGCGACTCCTTGGCAGCAGGGAGGACCGGGGTGAACCCGACCCGCATCTTCACCCCGCGCACCTGCTGCGGGCCGCCGCGCAGCCGCGGGTTGACGTACTCGTCGATGCCGAAGTTCAGCAGCGCCAGCCCGGTGCCGAGCAGTGCGATCGCCAGCCCGGTCGGCACGAACCACCACCACGCGCCCTGCGCGAGGGCCTGCTGGCTCTGCGCCCAGAACAGGATCGCGCCCCAGTTCCACTCCGACACCCCCGGCACGCCGATGAACGCGAGCGTGATCTCCGAGAGCACCGCGAAGATCACGGTGGACACGAAGCTGGCGGCGATCACCGCGGTCAGGTTCGGCAGGATCTCGAAGCCGATGATCCGCCAGGTGGACTCGCCGGTGGCGCGGGCGGCCTCCACGTAGTCGCGGCGCCGCAGCGACAGCGTCTGCGCGCGCAGCACCCGCGCGCCCCACGCCCACGAGGTGAGCCCGATGACCAGCGCGATCGTCAGGTCGTTGGTCTCCGGCAGCGACAGCGTGATGATGAGGATCAGCGGCAGCGCGGGGATCACCAGGAACACGTTGGACACCGCGGAGAGCGTCTCACCGCCGGTGCCGCCGAAGTACCCGGAGGTGACGCCGAAGACGATCGCGAGCACGGTGGCGACGAGGCCGGCGACGAGGCCGACGAGCATGACGCTGCGGGTGCCGTCGAGGATCTGGCTGAACACGTCCTGGCCGAGGTGGGTGGTGCCGAACCAGTGCGCGGCGTTCGGCCCCACGAGCAGGTCGTCGCCGCGCTGGCCGGGGTCGTAGGGCGCGATCCACGGCCCGATGACCGCGAGCACGAGCAGGAACCCGATGATGACCAGCCCGCTGACCGCCTTGCCGTTGCGCAGGAACGACGAACGGCGGCGCCGGGGCTTGGCGGGCGACTCCTCGACCGGTGCGCTCAACACGTCGGTGGGCACTGCCATGCGTTCAGCCCTCCTTCCGAGTGCGCGGGTCGAGCAGCAGGTAGACCAGGTCCGCGACGAGGTTGGCCACCAGCACGGACAGCGTGATGACCAGGAAGATGCCCTGGATCAGCGGGTAGTCCTTGGCGCCGACGGCGGCGAACAGCTGGAACCCGACGCCGGGGTAGGAGAACACGATCTCCACGAGCAGGGTGCCGCCGACGATCAGGCCGAGCGCGAGTGCGAACGAGGACACGTTGGGCAGCAGGGCGTTGCGCGCGGCGTAGCTGACCATGACCCGCCGCTCGGACAGGCCCTTGGCGTGCGCGACGGTGATGTAGTCCTCGGCGGCCACGGTGAGCATCATGTTGCGCATGGACAGCACCCAGCCGCTCATCGAGGTGACGAGGATGGTGATGGCGGGCAGGAGGCTGTGGTAGATGGCGCTGCCGATGAAGTCGAGGTCCCAGCTGGGCACGACGCCGGGGTCGAACCCGCCGGAGGACGGGAACGGGCCGCCCTGGTCGGCGAGCAGGGTGATCGCGATCAGGCCGAGCCAGAAGTACGGGATGGACGACAGGAACGTGGTCACCGGCATCACGATGTCCACCCAGGACCCGCGCCACCAGCCGGCGAGCACGCCGAGGCCGGTGCCGAGCAGGAAGCTGATCACGGTGGTGATCCCGACGAGCGCGAGGGTCCACGGCAGGCTGTCGGCGATGACGTCGATGACCGGGGTGGGGAAGAAGGTGAACGACAGGCCGAGGTCGCCGCGCAGCAGCTGCCCCCAGTAGTCCCAGTACTGGGAGAGGATGCCCTGGTCGGTGTCGAGTCCGAACAGGATGTACAGCGACTGCACGGCCTCGGCGTCGAGCTGGCCGCGCGCGCGGCTGATCAGCGACTGCACCGGGTCGCCGGGGATCGCGCGCGGCAGGAAGAAGTTGATGGTGATCGCGGCCCACGCGGTGAACAGGTAGAACCCGACCCGCCGGAGTACGTACGTCATGTGCTGGCCTCCGCGACGGTGGTGGCGTCGTAGAGCCAGCAGGCGGCCCAGTGCCCCGACCCGTTGCCGTCGACGGAGAGCCGGGGCGGTGCCTCGGCTCGGCAGCGGGCCATGGCGTGCGGGCAGCGCGGGTGGAACCGGCACCCGGACGGCGGGTCGATCAGGCTCGGCGGCTCGCCGCCGGCCTCGCCGGAGTCCTCGGTGGTACCGCCGGCGATGCGGTCGGGGTCGGGCGCGGAGGCGACCAGCAGCCGGGTGTAGGGGTGCGCGGCGCGCTGGGTGACGGCCTCGCCGTCGCCGCCCTCGACGACCTGCCCGGCGTACATCACCAGCACGTCGTCGGCGAAGTAGCGGGCGGAGGCGATGTCGTGGGTGATGTAGAGGATCGCGAGGTCGAGCCGGTCGCGCAGGTCGCGGAGCAGGTTCAGCACGCCGAGCCGGATCGACACGTCCAGCATGGACACCGGCTCGTCGGCGAGCAGCGCCTCCGGGCCGGCGGCGAGCGCCCGCGCGATCGCAACCCGCTGCCGCTGCCCGCCGGAGAGCTCGTGCGGGTACTTGGCGAGGAACTGGTCGGGCGGGGTGAGCTGCACGCGGGTGAGCAGCTCGCGCAGGGCCTCGGTGACGTCGCGGTCGCGGTGGTGGATGCGCAGTGCCCTGGTCAGGTGGTAGCGCACGGTGTGCACGGGGTTGAGCGAGGCGAACGGGTCCTGGAAGACCATCTGCACGCGCCGGCAGTACGCGCGGAACGAGCGTCCGCCGCCGGCCCGGACCTCGGTGCCGTGCAGCCGGATCTCGCCCGCGGTCTGCCGCACCAGTTGGGCGAGGAGCCTGGCCACGGTGGACTTCCCGGAGCCGGACTCGCCCACCATGGCGGTGACCTGGCCGCGGCGCAGCACGAGGCCGACGTCGTCGACCGCGCGGACGGCGCGCCGGCGGCGGCTGAGCAGGTCACGGGGTCGCGGGCGGACCGGGAAGTGCTTGGTGAGGCCCACCGCCTCCAGCACCACGTCGGTGGCACCGGGGGCGGTGGGCTTCGCGCTCGCGGTCATCCCCGTCACTCGGCGGGCTTCAGGTGCAGCACGACGTCGAGCGAGTTCAGCAGCGTGGGCTGGGGCGGGGCGTACTGGTTGTCCTCGTCGGGCCAGCCGACCCAGTTCCGCGTGCTGTACTCCGCGCCGGCGTTGGCGGCGCCGGTGACCAGCACCGGCTGCTGCTCGACGAAGATCCGCTGCAGCTCGTGCATGGCCTCGGTCCGGGCGGCGTCGCTGTCGGCGTTGGCGTAGGAGCTGAGCGCGGCGGTGGCCTCGTCGTCGCGGAAGCGGCCCCAGTTGCCGTTGACACCCGCGGTGCCGACCGGCTTGTAGAGCGCGCCGTCCATCATGGACTGGTAGATGTCGAACGGCGTCGAGCCGGAGTTGGTCCAGTGCATGGCGGCCTCGAACTGGCCGGTGTCGACGTTGGTGGTCCACGCGTCGGCGTTGGCCTTCTCGACGGTGGCGGCGATGCCGAGCTGGGAGAGGTTGTCCTTGATGATCTCCAGCGTGGTGATGTAGTCCGACCAGCCGGACGGGTTGGACAGCGTGATCTCGACGGGCTTGCCGGTCTTGTCCAGCAGGGTGTCGCCGTCGTAGCGGTAGCCGGCGTCGGTCAGCTCCCGCTTGGCGCCCTCGACGTCGACCTCGTAGGTCTGGCCGGCGAACTCCTCGGCGATGAACGACTCGCCGGCGGGGGTGGGGATGCCGGTGACGTTGGTGACCTCGGGGTAGAAGTAGCCGGCCTCGGCCTGTTGGAAGATGTCGCCCCGGTCGATCACCTTGCTCATCGCGCGGCGCAGCACGGGGTCGTCGAACGGCTTGTTCTCGGTGTTGATGAACAGGCCGTGCACGGCCAGCGTCGACGGGAACCAGAGCTTGTGGTGCTCGGGGTCGGAGTTGACGTAGACGGCCTCGTAGTTGGAGATGAACGTGAACGCCCACTCCGAGGAGCCGTTGGCGAGCGCGGTGGTCTGGGCGTTGTTGTCGTTGTAGGAGGTGTAGCGCAGCTCCCGGACCTCGGGCAGGTCCTGCCAGTACTCGTCGCGGCGGGTCAGGGTGACGGTCTGCGGGGTGAAGGTCTTCAGCTCGTACGGGCCGGTGCCGACCGGGTCCTTGACGGTGTCGGTCGCCGGGTCGTCCATGGCCGACCACAGGTGCTCGGGGACCACGATCGAGCTGAGCACGTCGACCTGGTTGACGAACTGGGAGGTCTCGAACGTGAGGCTGACCTTGTTGCCGGTCGCGGTGATGTCGGAGAACGGGATCGCGTTGATGTTCAGCGCGGGGGTGTTCTTCAGCAGCGTGAACGTGTAGGCGACGTCGTTCGCGGTCATCGGCTTGCCGTCGGCCCACGTCACGCCGTCGCGGATGGTGAGCTCGAGCGCGTGGTAGTTGTCCGACCAGGTCCACTCGGTGGCGAGCCAGGGTTTGCCCTCCTCGTCGGGCTTGATCTGGCTGGTCATCACCAGCGGCTCGTAGATCATCCAGCGGTAGCCGAGCGAGGCGCCCGCGGAGGAGGGGAGGAACGGGTTGTGGTTCTCGGTCTGGGGTCCGTTCGGCATGCCGACGTTGAGCACGCCGGCCGCGTTGCCCTGTTGGCCGCTCTCGCCGCTGCCGCATGCGGCCAGGCCGGACAGGGTCATGGTGAGCGCGGCGACCAACGCGGCGGTGCGCCTGAGTCGCATCGGATCCTCCTCGGGGACAAGGGAAACGACCGGAATCACCTTTCGGTCGCCGTCGAGTGAACCGGGGTGAGCGGCGTCACGTCAATAACGTCCAGGTAACGAAATTAGCCTAATTTTAAGTTGTGAACTAAGCCGTGCGCCGAACTATCGTGGGCGCTGGTTAGGCTGACGCGGGTGTGGAGGAGGGACGTGTCCGATGGAGTCGAAGCGCGCCACCGTGCGTGACCTGCGTAGGCGCAACCGGTCGACCCTACTGTCGACACTGTTCTTCGAGGGTCCGCTGAGCCGCTACGAACTCGGGCAGCGGACGGGCCTGTCGGCGGCCACGGTGAGCAACGTGGTCGGCGAGATGGTCGAGGACCGGTTGGTGGTCGAGGCCGGCCTGGTCGAGTCGGACGGCGGGCGCCCGCGGGTGCTGCTGCGGGTGAATCCCGACTACGGCCACGTGGTCGGCGTGGACGTCGGCGAGACCGGCGTGACGATGGAGCTGTTCGACCTGGCGATGACGAGGTTGGCGGCGCACGCCCGCCCGCTGCCACCGCCCAGGCCGGACCCGGCGCTGGTCGGCCCACTGATCGCGGCCGGGCTGGCGGAGCTGCTCGACCAGGCGGGCGTGCCGGAGTCGAGCCTGCTCGGCGTGGGCGTAGGCGTGCCCGGCACGGTCGAGCAGGGCGAGACGGTCCGGGTGCACGCGCAGGCCATCGGCTGGGACGGCATAGCGGTAGCCGAGCTGCTGGGCGACAGCGGCGTCACGGCCCCCCTGTTCGTCGAGAACGGTGCGAAGACCCAGGGCCAGGCGGAGATGTGGTTCGGCGCGGGGCGCGGGGCGCGCCACGCCGTGATCGCCCTGATCGGCTCGGGTGTGGGCGCGACCGTGATCACCGACGGCACCACGTACCGGGGTTCGACCAGCAGCGCGGGGGAGTGGGGTCACACCAGCCTCGTGTTCGGCGGCCGAACCTGCCGTTGTGGTGCGTTGGGTTGCCTGGAGGCGTACGTAGGGGCGGAGGGCATCCTCGACCGCTACCGCAGAGCCCGCGGCGGCCGGGCCGTACCGCGCCCGGACGAGCAGGCCCAACTGGACTTCCTGCTGGCGGCGGCCGACCGGTCCGCCACCGCCGCCACCGTCCTGGAGGAGACCGTCGGCTACCTGGGCGCCGGCATAGCGAACCTGATCAACCTCTTCAACCCGGAACGCATAGTCCTGGGCGGCTGGGCGGGTCTCGCCCTCGGCACCCGCCTACTCCCCGACATCCGCCGCGCCACAGCGGCCCACGCCCTACGCCACGCCTACGACCACACGTCGATCGACCTCTGCCGCCTGGGCCCCGACGCGGTAGCGGTCGGCGCCGCCACCCTCCCCGTGGAAGCCCTCCTCACTTCCGGAGCCGACCCCCGCGCCAAGCCCCGCCCACGGCCCGAAGGCGCCCTCCAGAACGCCCAGTAACCCCGCGAGTCCCCGATTCCGTGGCGCGAGTCGGACGTTCGGCTCCTCTCGACGTTCTGCGAAGTCCTTCACGCCCCGTACAGCTGGGTCAACACTTTGCGCAGTGCGAAAATCTCGTCGTCGGCAGAAATTTCGACGGGACCAAATCGAAGTAGTTCACCGGTCACGGTTTGCCAGAGTTGGTCCTTTGCCATTTGCTCGTCAGGAAGGGGGACAAACCACCTGAAACCGATGGGTTGCGGCGGGATGTCATGCTCTTCAAGGTAGCCGTTGATGTCGCGTTGAACCTCCTGTTGATCGGCGAACGTCCAGGGCTCATACGACACATTGGGTTGTTGGCCCCGGGGGGACGGTTGTCACCTTGACCAAATGTCGTTCGAGGCGATCCGCGAATCGCTTCACCCGCTCGGTTTCTATGAGCCATCCAACGAGTGCCCCGAACCCATTCTGAGAAAGTTCCAGGTATTTGACGCCGTCAAGTAGGAATGCGATTTCCTCTCCTTGTCCATTTGGCTCCGAGATGATCTTTGCGTCCTCCCGCAAAAGGCTGTGTCCCCTCTTTAGGTGTTCATCCGTAGGCCGGTTGCGCGGATGCCGGCCCGGTACTTGCTTGACCCCAGGTGTCCGTCGTTGGCGACCTGGTCGGCTACGGAGAACGCGACGCCGCAGGAGATGTGGTGGGTGATCTCGCACGGGATGCTGCCCTTCGCATACTGGAGAGCGCTCTCCCGTACGATGGCGGCCATGAGTGACAGTGCGCCCACGCTGGAGGACGTGGCGCGGGTCGCCGGCGTGTCGCGGGCGACGGTGTCCCGCGTGATCAACGGCATCCGCAACGTGGACACCGAGATCCAGAAGGTCGTCCGGCGCGCGATCGAGGAGACCGGGTACGCCCCCAACCGCGCCGCCCGCTCGCTGGTCACCCGGCGCACCGGGGCCGTGGCGCTGGTCGTGTCCGGCGCGGGGGAGCCGGCGGAGCACGTGTTCGGCGACCCCTTCTTCGGGCGCGTGGTCGCCGGCGTCGTCGACGTCCTGCGCCGGCACGGCAGCCACCCGCTGCTCATGCTCGCCGACACCCCCGACGCGCGCACCGACGTCATCGCCCACCTCCGCCAGGGCGGCGCGGACGGCGCGCTGCTGGTGTCGACACTCGCCGAGGATCCGCTGCCCGCGATGTGCGTCCGGGCCGGCATCCCCGCGGTCCTCTTCGCCCGGCCGACCCCGCCGGTCGCGATCAGCTACGTCGACCTCGCGCACCGCGCCGGCGCCGCGCTCGCGGCCCGGCACCTCCTCGCCCGCGGGTGCACACGTCTCGCCACGATCTCGGGACCGTTGGACGTGCCGGCCAGCCGGGACCGGCTGGACGGATTCCGCGACGAGCTCGCGCGGCCCGCCCCGAACGAGCCGGGCAACTTCACCCACGAGAGTGGCGAGGCCGCGATGTCCCGCCTGCTCGCCGCGCACCCCGACCTCGACGGCGTGTTCGTCGCCAACGACCTGATGGCCCAGGGCGCCCTCGGCGTCCTGCACCGCGAGGGCAGGCGCGTGCCGGACGACGTCGCGCTGGTCGGGTTCGACGACTCCAGCCCGGCCCGCTCCTGCCGGCCCGCCCTCACCACGGTGCGCCAGCCGGTCGAGGACATGGGCGCGGAGCTGGCCCGGCTGCTGCTCGCGCACATCGAGGAGCCGGCCCGCCCGACCATCTCGATGATCTTCGATCCGACCCTGGTGGTCCGCGAGTCCACCTAGAATGGCGGCGTGCCAAGCCACAAGGAACGCATGCTGGCCGGCGAGCTGTACCTCGCAGACGACCCCGAGATCGCCGCCGACCTGGCGCGCGCGACCGAGTTGAGCGACCGGTTCAACGCCTCCGGCCGACACGAGGACCTGGTCGCGCTGCTCGGCGAGGTCGCCGGGGACGTGGACGTGCGGGCACCGCTGCGGCTCGACTACGGCTACCAGATCTCCATCGGCCCCCGCACGTTCGTCAACTACGGCTGCGTCTTCGCCGACGTCGCGCGCATCACGATCGGCGCCGACGTCCAAATCGGACCGAACGTGCAGCTGCTGACGCCCACCCACCCGATCGACCCCGAACTGCGGCGCGCGAAGTGGGAGTCCGGCGAACCGATCACCATCGGCGACAACGTGTGGCTCGGCGGTGGCGTGATCGTCTGCCCCGGCGTCACGATCGGCGAGAACACGGTCGTCGGCGCGGGCTCGGTGGTGCCGAAGGACCTGCCGCCGAACGTCGTCGCGGTCGGCAACCCGGCCCGGGTGGTCAAGAAGATCTGAAACGCATCGGTGTGCTTCGGCGATCCACGGTTCGATCACCTGGAGGGCCGATGGCAATCGCGCGACGTACGTTGCTCCGTTCGGCCGGGGTGGCCGCGTTCGGTCTCCCCGCCACCTCGTGTCTGGGCGTGGCTCCGGGCGCGGTCACGTTCCTGCGCACGGTCGGCCTGAAGCTGGCCGAGGGGTTCGGCATGGCCGTGGGTTCGGACATCGCGGCCGGTGTCCACGACCTCGTCTCCCTGGCGACCGAGAAGTTGCCGCAGGACAAGGGGGAGCGGATCGGCAGCACCGTGGTCGCCGCCGCGTCGAAGATCGTCGACGACGCGAACTTCAAGGTGGCCGTCGCGGCGAACTTCAAGCAGGGCGGCGGCCTGGAGGACGAGGAGCTGACCAGCTACGCCGTCCACCTCAACGCCGACGGCGAGATCACCGCTCCGTCGGTCGTCACGCTGGGGCTGTGCCTGCTCGCGCGGGAGAGTCTCGACGCGACGATCGCCGACCACAAGTCGAACGGGCAACGGCCGAACCTGCCGGCGATCCACGAGTGGATCCGTGAGCGGCTGTCGATCAACTTCTGCGAGCCGATCGGGGGATCCGAGCGGCTCGACCAGTTCGGCGTGTTCCGGGTCCTGACCACCCAGCGGCGCAACATCGAGTTCGAGTGGGACCCGACGACGAGCAGTACCGAACAGTGCCGTCTGACGATCCGTGACGGGATCGTCATGAAGGGACTGACCGAGTGGACGACGACCAGGAACATCCCGATTCCGTCGCACCTCGTGTGGGACTGAGCGGGGGCGCCGCGTCGGCG
>DATABL010000010.1:0-2492 GCA_036259595.1 Actinophytocola sp. | reverse complement strand
GCCGACCCTGCCCACCCCGGCCGAGTACCGGCTGCTCGGTGGCAGCCCGTCCACCGCCGCGTTCGCGATCCGCCGGCTGGGCACCGCCAAGGGACGTCCGGTCGAGTGGCGTCACACGCTGGTGCGCGGCGACCGCTTCGTACTGCGGGCCGACTTCGCGGACAAGGACGGCTACCACCTCGATCTCCTCGGCTTCCCCGACCGGAAGGACCCCCGCCGATGACCACGCCTGCCGCGGCCGTGGCATGACCGGGGTACTGGCCGGTGCACTGGGCCTGCTCGTCGGGCTGGTGACAGGCACTCTCGGCGGGGGCGGCGGCGTGCTCGCCGTGCCCGCTCTCGTCTACGCGCTCGGCCAGGACGCCCGTGCCGCCACGACCGGCAGCATCGTGATCGTCGGCGTCATCTCGGCGGTCGGGGTGCTGAGCCGGCTGCGCGACCGCGTGATCAACTGGCGGACCGGGACGCAGTTCGGGGCCATCGGCCTCCCGACGGGGTGGGCCGGCGCGGTGCTGAACCGGACCGTTCCGCAGCCGGTGCTGCTGCTGTCGTTCGCGGCGCTGACCCTCGCCATCGCGGTGCTGATGCTGGTCAGGAGTCGCTCGGCAAGCGACGCGAAGGCCTCGGCCACGGCGGACACCTGCGAGACCACCGTCCTGAAGACCGCACCGCCGCGCCGGGCCGCCGCCATCCGGGCGGCGAAGGTGCTCGGCAGCGGGGCGGCCGTCGGCTTCCTGACCGGATTCCTCGGCGTCGGGGGCGGGTTCCTGGTCGTGCCGGCGCTGACGGTCGTGCTCGGCATGGCGATGCCCGCGGCGATCGCCACCTCGCTGCTGGTGCTGACCTACAACGCGATCAGCTCGCTGACCGCCCGGGTGGGGCACCTCGAGGTCGACTGGGCGGTGGTCGGTCCGTTCGTGGCCGTCGCGGTGCTCGGCGCGCTGGGCGGGAAGCTGATCGCGGACCGGATGTCGGCGGCGTCGTTGCACCGCGCGTTCGCGGCGCTGCTGCTCCTCGTCGGCGGGTTCGTCGGTGTCCAGAGCCTGCTCGCGTTGCTGTGACGAGCGCAGCGCACCGGCCGTGCTGACCCCGCGCTCAGAAGGGGACGCCCGCGCGGCGCGCTTCGCGCACGGCGTCGGCGATGCGCTCGAGCAACCCGCCACGCTCGGGACCGCCGTCGCCGCCGGGATGCGGCTCGGCGGGCGAGGGCGGCTCGACGGGTGCGGGCGCAGGGTGCGGCGACGGAACGGGGTTCACGACGGATCGGCTCCGGGTGCGTCGGAAGGGTGGACGACGGGAGCGGACCCGGACGGACGGCTCCGCTCAGCGACCCGGGTGACAGCGGCGGTCGTCGACCGACAGCTGGTCGGTGGCGATCAGGCACACGACGAACGTGCGATCGACCGGCGAGCTGGCAGGAGACACGCCGACCACTACACCACGGTTGCGGAGCCGCAGCAACGGCCAGACAACCCGCCCTAATGTACGTACATTAGGGAATTCCAGGTCAGTAGCTGCGGTTGCGCGGGTGCACTACCCCTCGGGGTAGAGAGGAGACCATCACGATGATCACCGTCCTGACCGTCGAGACGCCCGGCCTCGGCGACCGCAGCTACCTCGCCCACGACGGCGAGGTCGCCCTCGTCGTCGACCCGCAGCGCGACCACGAGCGCGTGCGGGCGGTGGCCGCGAACGCCGGTGTGCGGATCACTCACGTCTTCGAGTCGCACATCCACAACGACTACGTCACCGGGGGCTACCAGCTCGCCCGCGCCACGGGTGCGCTGTACCTGCTCAACGCCGATGATCCGGTCGCGTTCGACCGCGTCGGGCTGCACGACGGTGACCTCGTCGAGGTCGGCCGGATGCGCGTCCGCGCGCTGCACACCCCCGGCCACACCCACACCCACCTGTCCTTCGCGCTGGAAGAGGCCGGCGGTGAGCCGGTCGCGGTGTTCACCGGCGGGTCGCTGCTCTACGGCTCGACCGGTCGCCCCGACCTGCTCGGCCCGGACCACACCGACAGCCTGGTGCACGCCCAGTGGCGCTCGGCCCGGCGGCTGGCCGCCGAGCTGCCCGACGAGACCGCGATCTACCCGACACACGGTTTCGGCAGCTTCTGCTCCGCCACCCAGTCCGCAGGCCACTCCAGCACGATCGGCGCCGAGAAGGCGTCCAACCCGGCGCTGACCTCGGACGAGCAGGACTACGTCCGCGAGCTGCTCGCCGGGCTCGATGCGTTCCCCGCCTACTACGCCCACATGGACCCGGCCAACCTCGCCGGGCCGGCCGAGATCGACCTGTCCCCGCCCGCGGAGGCCGACCCGTCCGAGCTGCGCCGCCGGATCGACGCCGGTGAGTGGGTCGTGGACCTGCGCACCGGCACGGCGTTCGCCGCCGGGCACGTCGGCGGCACGGTCAACATCGGCCTGCGGGGGCAGTTCGTGACCTACCTCGGCTGGCTGATGCCGTGGGGCACCCCGGTCACGCTG
>DATABL010000009.1:0-7387 GCA_036259595.1 Actinophytocola sp. | reverse complement strand
CCTCCGCCGGCGAGGACCCGCTGCGCGCGTGGGCGTCCCGCCTGGCCGGCCCGTCGGAGATCCCCGCGCGCGCCCTGATGGCGTACGGCAACGCCGAGCTGGTCCTGCGCACCGAGGACCCCGGCTGCCACCTGTCCTGGGCGACCCTCGCCGGCATCGGCCGCATCGAGTCCGACCACGGCCGCTACGGCGGCGCGGTCCTGCGCGCCGACGGCCGCCCCTCGACCCCGATCATCGGCGTGCCCCTCGACGGTTCCCCCGGCATCCGCACGATCTCCGACACCGACGGCGGCCGGTTCGACGGGGACGCCCAGGTCGACCGCGCGGTCGGCCCGATGCAGTTCATCCCGTCGACCTGGCGCCACTGGGCCGCCGACGCCAACCTCGACGGCCGCGGCGACCCGCAACAGATCGACGACGCCGCCCTCGCCGCCGCCCGCTACCTGTGCGCGAACGACCGTGACCTGGCGGTCCCGGCGGACTGGTGGGCCGCGGTGTTCTCGTACAACAACTCCGTGTCCTACGGCCAAAAGGTCTTCGGCCTGGCCGACGACTACGCCCGCGCTACCCTCTGAACGACTACGACGAGTGCGTGCGGCTCATGGGCGAGACCATCGCCTTCCGTCTGGACGGGATGCGCGAGGAGGGCCTGCCGATCCCCGAGCCCACGGCCGTCGCGTCGTTGATCTTGCCGGCTGCGTGACCGGTCGGACGAGGGTGTTAGCGTCGGTGGTGTGAATGGCGGACTGATGGCTCGCCGGCTGGGCATCGTCGTGGTGTGTGTGGTGGCGCTGGTCGGGTGCGTCGGGCTGGCGTGGTGGCAGTGGCAGCGGTTCTCCTCGGCCACCGGGAGCTGGCAGAACCTGGGGTACGTGCTGCAGTGGCCGCTCTTCGGGCTGTTCCCGGCCTTCATGTTCTGGCGGTTGCGCGCGCTGCGCCGGCAGCCGGACGAGACCGCGCCGGCCGTCGAGGCCACGCCGTCGCCGGAACCCTGGACGCCCGCCCCCCGCCCGATCGGGCAGGATGACGACGACCCGGAGCTGGCCGAGTACAACCGCTACCTCGCCCAGCTCAACCAGCTGGACCAGCAGGAGTCCCGATGACCTCCCCCGAACCCCCGGTCACCACCGACGAGGAGCACCCGGTGCAGGCCACCGGTGCCGCCGGCGTCCGGGGCGCCCTCGCCCGCTACCGCGTGATGGCCTACATCGTCGGTGTCGGGCTGTTGGCGCTGTGCTTCTCCATGATCATGGAGTACGGCTTCGACCAGGACCAGTTCACCGCGGTCGTCGGGCCGGTGCACGGCTTCCTCTACATCGTCTACCTGGTGGCCGCCGTGGACCTGGCCATCAAGGCCCGCTGGACGATGAAGGGCACGATCCTCGTCATGCTCTCCGGCGTCGTCCCGTTCGTCTCGTTCGTCGTCGAGCGGCGAGTGTCGCGGAAGGTGCGCGACGGCGTTCCGCTCTAGCGAGGCGGTGCCGGGCCACCCGCCTCGGCTCGGCGAACACGTCCAGCACGTCGTCGAGGGCGTCGCGGCGGGTGCGCCGCACCACGACGATCACGCGCCGATCCCGGTCAGCGAGCGGACCTCCATCTCCGCCTGCTTGGCCGGGTCCGCCTTCTCCCTGCTCAGCACCGTCCCCAGGTAGCCGGCGAGGAACGAGATCGGGATCGAGACCAGGCCCGGGTTGGTCAGCGGGAACAGCTGGAAGTCCACGCCCGGGAAGATCGACGTCGGCGCCCCCGACACCACCGGCGAGACGAACACCAGCAGCAGGCACGACCCCAGCCCGCCGTACATCGCCCACAGCGTGCCCCGGGTGTTGAACCGCTTCCAGAACAGCGAGTACAGCAGCGTCGACAGGTTCGCCGACGCCGCGAACGCGAACGCCAGCGCCACCAGGAACGCCACGTTCTGCCCGTTCGCCAGGATGCCGCCGATCATCGCGAGCACGCCGATCGCCACCGCGGTCAGGCGCGCGACCCGCACCTCCGCGGCCGGCTCCGCCTTGCCGCCGCGGACGATGTTCGCGTAGACGTCGTGCGCGAACGACGCCGACGCGGTGATCGTCAGTCCGGCGACCACCGCGAGGATCGTCGCGAACGCCACCGCCGAGACGATCCCGAGCAGGAACGTGCCGCCGATCTCGAAGGCCAGCAGCGGCGCCGCCGAGTTCTCCCGTCCGGTGGAGGCCAGGATCCGGTCCGAGCCGACCAGCGCCGACGCGCCGTAGCCGATCACCAGCGTGGCCAGGTAGAACACCGCCATCGCGCCGACCGCCCACACCACCGAGCGGCGCGCCTGCCGCGCGTTCGGCACCGTGTAGAACCGCATCAGCACGTGCGGCAGGCCGGCCGCGCCCAGGATCAGGGCCAGCGACAGCGAGATGAAGTCGAGCTGGCTCGTCGTGGTCGCGTACTGCGCGCCCGGTTCGAGCACCTGCCGGCCGTTCGCGTTGTTCGCGGCGGCCTCGTCGAGCAGCGCCGAGATGCTGAAGCCGAACTTGCCGAGCAGGAACACGGTCATCAGCACCACGCACAGCACGAGCAGCGTGGCCTTGATGATCTGCACCCAGGTGGTGCCCTTCATCCCGCCGACCAGCACGTAGAAGATCATGATGAGACCGACGACGCAGATCACGAGCGCCTGGCCGCCCTTGCCGTGCACGTCCAGCAGCAGCGCGATCAGCCCGCCCGCGCCGGCCATCTGCGCGAGCATGTAGAAGAACGAGATCACCAGCGTCGACGTGGCCGCCGCGGCCCGCACCGGACGCTGGCGCATCCGGTAGGCGAGCACGTCGCCCATCGTGAACCGGCCGGTG
Source organism: Actinophytocola sp. (assembly GCA_036259595.1). Lineage (GTDB taxonomy): Bacteria > Actinomycetota > Actinomycetes > Mycobacteriales > Pseudonocardiaceae > Actinophytocola. The sequence continues at coordinate 4,562 of DATABL010000009.1, read as the reverse complement.
TTGCGCACCAGTTCCGCGACCAGCAGCAGCGCGACCAGCCACGCCACCAGAAAGCCGATCGAGTACAGGAACCCGTCGTAGCCGTGCACCGCGATCGCGCCCGCGATGCCGAGGAACGAGGCCGCCGACAGGTAGTCACCGGTGAGCGCGATGCCGTTCTGCGAGCCGGTGAACGCGCTGCCGGCGGCGTAGTAGTCCGAGGTGGACGTGGTGCGATGGCTGACCCGGTACACCACGAACAGCGTGATCGCGACGAACCCGGCGAACACCGTCATGTTGAGCAGCGGGCTCCCGGTGGCGCCGCTCATCGGCCGACCCCCGCTCGGATCGCGGCGACCTGCGGGTCGAGCCGCCGGCGGGCGTAGCGCACGTAGCCGAAGGTGATCGCGAGTGTCGAGACGAACTGCAGCAGCCCGAGCACCAGGCCCACGTTGACCGAGCCGACCAGCCGGTGGCCCATGAAGTCGCGGGCGAACGCGGCGAGCAGGACGTAGGTCAGGTACCACAGGAAGAACAACGCGCTCACCGGGAACACGAAACGCCGGAAACGGCGGCGCAGGGTGGCGAACTCGGGGCTTTCCTGGATGGCGGCGAAGTCCGGTTCGCTTTGTCCGGCCGGTCCGCCACGCGGCGCCGTGCTCTGCCTGGTGATTCCACCGAAGTCGTTGCCCGGCGCGGGCCGGGACGACGTGATCGGGGGCTGAACCACCTGAGTCATGTGTTCCTCCGTCGAACATATCCGTCGAGCACGGGCATGCTGTGTCCAATTCCCAATGGGTCCATGATGGGTCCTCGTGGAGACGGCCGGTGGACTATACGTCGACGATCCCGGACCGCGTCAAACCTTCGGAGTAGTCGACATCTTACGCGACGGTGGGAACATGACGAACAGATTCACACCTACTGGTGAATTGGTGGGTGACGTTGCGTTGCGAAAGTTGCACGCAGCCGGCCGGTGCTCACCGTTCGTGGTGCCCGCACGGGCGACGGAGGAGCCTCATCAGCCCATCGAGCTGTCTTCTGCCAGGTCGGGGCACGGTCTCGGGTAGACGCGCGGCGACCACTTTCCGCAGTTGAGGGGCCTTGGCGTCGGTGCCGGGCCCGGGCATCTCGTCCGGTGTGGGCCGCCGACCAGGCCGCTCGTGACCGCATCACACGATGGTCACGAGCCAAGACAACCCGATCGGGTTATCAAGTCGGCGTGTTTCAGACACACAGTAGAACGGCTGTGATCCACTGGGCCGAACCATCGGCCGGCTCACCCCGAAATGACCGGTCGGGACCGTGTCGTCGCAGGTCAGCCAGCGTTTGTCGGCGCACTTTCATTGACCGGTGGTTCATGTACGATCGTTGCTCAGTTCTCGCTGTCGTGGCCCGCTGGGACAACTCGGCGCGGTCGCGGTTTAGAGGAAGGAGCGAGTGCTGCCGTCGAATTGAGCGCGCCGTCCCTGCATTTCCGGTGGCTGGGCGCCGGTTTTGTGGTGCGCTTTTCGGGTTCATTATTCCTCATTATGAAATGAGGCGCCGTCTTGACAGACAACCTGACACGGACCGAATCGCGCCTGGCGACGCTGGGCAGCGTGCTCGCCAACTGGCGCGACTGGAACCTGCCGGTCAAGCTCGCGGCCGTCACCCTGGTGCCGGTCGTCTTCGCGATCGTGCTCGGCGCGATGCAGATCGCCGACCAGGTCGACCGCGCGAACTCCTACCGCCGGGTGGACCGGCTGGTCGTGGTGAACGAGGAACTGCGCTCCCTCGTCGCGGCGCTGCAGCGGGAGCGCGCGACCGGCGCGGTGCTGCTCGCCGCCCGCGCCGGCGACATCGACACCGAGCTGCGCGACGAGCGTGCCGTCGTGAACGGCGCGCGGGCCGCCTTCACCCGCGCCACCGGCCGGGTCACCTTCGACGAGGGCGTCACCGCCGCCCGCCACGCCGACGTGCGGACCTGGCTGGGGGAGCTGCGCGGGGTGCGGGAGCAGGTGAGCGGCTCCCTGATCGACGCCTCCACCGCGCTCGACCGCTACACCGACATCGTCGACGCGCTGCTGCGGTTCGACCGCGCCCTGTCCGCCGAGGCGCTCGACCCCGGGCTGGTGTCCGCGTCCTCCGCGCTGCACGACCTGGAGTCCATCCGCGAGCAGGTGCGGTTCCAGCACGCGCTGGTCGGCGTCGGCATCGTCCGCGGCGGCATCGTCGGCCCGGACCTCGAGGCGCTGCGGGCCTCGCTCGCCCGGTTCGAGGACTCCACCGCCGACTTCCGCGCGGCGGCCGGCGAACAGCACGTCCAGGCCTTCGAACGGGTCGTCGACCAGCAGGTGGTCACCGGGCGCACCAACCTGGTCGGCACGATCGTGGCCAGCCCGCCCGGCACCCGGATCCCCACCACCGCCCCGGAGTGGAACGCGGCGTCGGAGGTGACCGCGAGCGGTGTCGCCGAGGTCGCCGACGTGCTCGGCACCCGGTTGCGCGACCGCTCCGCCGCCCTGCAGGACGAGGCGAGCGACGGTGCCGGGCTCGCCTCGGTGATCCTGCTCGTCGCGCTCGTCGTCGCGATCGCGGTGATGTTCGTGGTCGGCCGGCACTTGTTGGCCTCGCTGAGCGCGTTGCGGCGCGGTGCGCTGGACGTCGCCGAGCAGGGGCTGCCGGCGGCCGTCGCGCGGATCCGCGACCGCGGCGAGGACGCGGAGTCGATCACCCTCGAGCCGGTGCCGGTCACCTCCATGGACGAGGTCGGCCAGGTCGCCCGCGCGTTCGACGCCGTGCAGCGGCAGGCGCTGCGGCTGGCCACCGAGCAGGCCGGCCTGCGGGCGCAGTACTCGAGCGTGTTCGTCAACCTGTCGCGGCGCAGCCAGGGCCTGGTCCAGCGGCAGCTGCACCTGCTGGAGCGGCTGGAGCGTGACGAGGAGGACGCCGACCAGCTCGCCACGCTGTTCCAGCTGGACCACCTGGCGACCCGGATGCGGCGCAACAACGAGAACCTGATGGTGCTGTCCGGCAGCGACGTCAGCCGGCGCAACCAGCGGCCGGCGACCCTGGCCGACCTGCTGCGCGCGGCGGTGTCGGAGATCGAGCAGTACCAGCGGGTGGTCATGCTGCCGCCGCCGAGCGTGCTGGTCGTCGGCTACGCGGTGGGCGACCTGGTGCGGCTGACCGCGGAGCTGCTGGACAACGCGACCGTGTTCTCCGCGCCGGACACCAACGTCACGATCGCGAGCCACTCGTTCGAGGACGGCTCGGTGTGCATCGCCGTGCTCGACGAGGGCATCGGGATGAACCAGGCCGAACTGGACGAGGCGAACGCGAAGCTGGCCGACACGGCCTCGATCGACGTGACCACCTCGCGCCGGATGGGCCTGTTCGTGATCGGCCGCTTGGCGAGCCGGCACGGCATCGAGGTCCGGCTCAACGGCGGCCACGACGTCACCGGAGTACGGGCCACCGTCACCGTCCCGGCGGAGCTGGTGACCCCACCGGCGTCGGACGAGCCGGACAGGGCGACCCGGTCCGCGGGATCGCCGTTCGGGTCGCCGTCGAGTGGCCTGGTCCCGTTCTCACCGGCGGTGAACGGGCGCGCGGGAGCGGTCAACGGCACCACACCCAGGCCGACCAACGGCACCAACGGCACGAACGGGGTCAACGGGAGCACCAACGGCGGCAAGCCGAGCCCCCTGCCCCGCCGCACCCCACTGACCAACGGCACCGACATCGCCAAACGCCTCAGCGACGAGCCGCCCCCGACCCAGCCCGAACCCAAGGAGGAAACGCGCCCCGCCCCCGCCCCGGGCACGCCCGCCGAGGCTTCCGAGGCCCCCGGAACCCCCACGACCTCCGCCAACCCCACGACCCCCGAGCCCCCCACGGACTTTGGAACCTCCGGGGCCATTGGGGCCGCCCCGACCGCCGGGACCGCCGGGGCCGCTGGGATGGCCGGGAACTCCGCCAACCCCGAGACCCCACCGACTTCAGCGACCTCCGGTACCGCCGAGGCTTCCGCGGCTTCCGCGGCCTCCGAGACCTCCGAGGTCTCTGCTGGTTCTGGAACTTCCGCTGGCCCCGGAACCGCCGGGACCTCCGCTGGCCCCGAGGCCTCTGCTGGTCCTGGAACCTCTGCTGGGTCGGGGACCGCCGGGACCTCCGCCGGCTCCGAGGTCTCTGCTGGTTCTGGAACTTCCGCTGGGTCGGGGACCGCCGGGACCTCCGCCGGCCCCGGCACCTCGGCTGGCCCCGGGACAGCCGGGACCTCCGCCGAGACGCCGGACGGTGAGCGGATGCCGCTCCCGCGTCGCGCTCCGGCCCGACCCGGCCGGCCGCCGGCCGACATCGCCCGTCCCCGGACCCCGTTCACTCCCGCCGGCGAGCCGCTCTCGCCCGCCGACGGGCTGTTCTCCTCGCCCGGCCGCCCCGGCCATGGCGAGTTCCCGCCGCCGGCCGGCGCCCCCCGCGCGCCGCGGCCCCACCCCCGGCGCACGTCGGCCGGCGGCCCCCCTCGGCTCCGTCCCAACGGCCTGTTCACCCCCTGGTGGCCCCCCGGTCCACCTGCCCCGCCCCGCCCCCTGGACGAG
>DATABL010000008.1:0-2774 GCA_036259595.1 Actinophytocola sp. | reverse complement strand
GCAGCGGGCGGTCGACCGCGACCAGCGGCGTGCCGCGGTTGATCAGCAGGTCCACGTTCGTGGCGGTCGACGTGGGCGACATGATCACGCCGGCCACCCGCTCCTGGATCGCCACGTCGACGTACCGGCGCTCCTTGTCGGTGTTCTCGTCGGCGTTGCACAGCACCACCGAATACCCGACGGTGTGCGCCACGTCCTCGACCCCGCGGGCGATCGCGGTGAAGAACGGGTTCTCCACGTCGCTGATGATCAGCGCGATGACCGCGGCCTCCTGCCGGCGGAGGTTGCGGGCGGGGCCGTTCGGCTGGTAGCCCAGCTCCCGCGCGGCGGCCAGCACCCGCGCCGCCAACTCCGGATCCACTGTGGACTTGCCGTTCAACGCCCTGGACACCGTCGCCGTGGAGACGCCGGCGAGGGACGCGACGTCGCTGATCGTTGCCACCTGGCCTCGCTTCCTGCTCTGGGCTTCCAGACCCTACCGGGGCCTATTGACACCGCCCGAGCCCTCAGAATAGCTTTTGAGAAAACGATTACTCCAGCAGCTCGGGAGCATCAGGAGGAACGGCGTGGCCCGCATCGGCGTGATCAACATTTCGGACGGGCGCGACTACGTCCACGGCGGCATCGCCGACTTCATCCGCGCCAACGAGGACAAGCTCGTGGCGAGCCTGGAGGCCGCCGGGCACGAGGTCGTCCGGGCGAGCGAGGCCGTCTCGTCGAACACCCTCGCCACCTCGCTGGCCAGGCAGGTCCAGGCCGCCGGCGTCGACCTCACCGTGCTGCACTACTGCGTCTGGGCGTTCCCGCACTTCACCATGCTCGCCGCCGGCCAGCTCACCGGTCCGCTGCTGCTGCTCGCCAACATCGACCCGGTGCAGCCGGGCATGGTCGGCATGCTCGCCGCCGGTGGCGCCCTCGACCAGATCGGCCGCGCGCACACCCGGCTGTGGGGCGACCCTCGGGACGAGGCGCTCGTCGAGCGGATCGGGGTGCGCGCCACCGCGGCGAGCGCGGTCGCGGCGCTGCGCGGGCAGACGTTCGGCCGGATCGGCGGCCGCCCGATGGGCATGAACACCGCCGTCGCCAACACCGACCAGTGGCAGCGGCAGTTCGGCGTCGACGTCGAGGAGATCGACCAGTGGGAGATCGTCCGCCGCGCCGAGGCCGCCGACCGGGGGGAGAAGGCCAAGGCCCGGCAGTGGCTGGAGCAGCACACCACCGTGCACTACGACGGCGACAAGCTCACCGAGGAGCTCCTGGAACGCCAGATCGGCTCCTACCTGGCCATGCGTGAGCTCATCGACGAGTGGAACCTCGACTTCACCGGCATCAAGGGCCAGCCCGAGCTCACCCAGTACTTCGCCACCATGGACATCGCCGAGGCGTTCCTCAACGACCCCTACGACTGGAACGGCCCCAAGGAGCCGCACGTCTGCGCCACCGAGGCCGACATGGACGGCGCGCTGACCATGCAGATCCTCAAGCACGTGGCGAACACGCCGGTGCTGTTCGCCGACGTCCGGCACTACCACGGCGACCGCGACATCTGGGACCTGTGCAACTCCGGCCAGCACGCCACCTGGTACGCCGCCCGCAGCGACGACCCGGTCGAGAACCTCGCCAAGGTCCACCTCTACCCGGAGGTGTTCTTCTTCCCCGCCGGCGGCGCGTCCGTGCAGCACGTGGCGGCCCCCGGTGAGATGACCCTCGCCCGGCTGACCCGCGACGACGGCCGCTACCGGCTGCAGCTCATGCTCGGCGAGTTCGAGAACTACGACGAGGCCACGACCACAGAGCTGATGGAGATGTCCACCCCGGAGTGGCCGCACGCCTTCGCCCGGCTCGACGCGCCCGCCGAGGTGTTCCTGTCCCGCTTCGGCGCCAACCACATCCACGCGGTGCCCGGCGACCGGCGCGCCGAGCTGCGCGCGGTGTGCGACCTGCTCGACATCACCCTGGACGAGTTCACCCGTGGCTGACCTGTACCTGGGCGTCGACATCGGCACGTCCAGCTCGAAGGGTGTGCTCGTCACCGGGTCGGGTGAGGTGCTGGCCAGGGCGAGCCGCGAGCACCGCACGTCCACCCCGCATCCCGGCTGGGTCGAGCACGACGCGGAGACCGTGTGGTGGGCGGACTTCCTGGCGATCACCCGGGAGCTGGTCGGGGCCGTCGGCGACGGCAGGTTGGCCGGGCTCGCGGTGAGCGGGATCGGCCCGTGCCTGCTGCCCGCGGACGGTTCGGGCCGGCCGCTGCGCCCGGCGATCCTCTACGGCGTCGACACGCGCGCCGGCACGGAGATCGCCGAGCTGACCGAGGAGCTGGGTGCCGAGGAGATCCTGCGACGCGGCGGCACCCCGCTCTCCAGCCAGGCGGTCGGCCCGAAGCTCCGCTGGCTCGCCCGGCACGAGCCGGACGTGTACGAGCGCACCGAGTTCCTGTTCATGGCCAGCTCGTACCTCGTGCACCGGCTCACCGGCCGGTACGTGCTCGACCACCACTCGGCCAGCCAGTGCGACCCGATGTACGACCAGCACCGCCTCGACTGGGCCGCCGACTGGGCCGACGTCGTGGCGCCGGGGCTGGCGTTGCCCGAGCTGGCCTGGCCCACCGAGGTCGTCGGCACGGTCACCGCCGAGGCCGCCGCCGCGACCGGGCTGCCGGTGGGGCTCCCGGTCACCGCCGGCACGGTCGACGCCTGGGCCGAGGCCACCAGCGTCGGGGTCCGCGAGCCGGGCGACGTGATGGTCATGTACGGCACCACGATGTTCCTCGT
>DATABL010000007.1:0-7220 GCA_036259595.1 Actinophytocola sp. | reverse complement strand
GTCGCCGACAGCCGGCCCTGCTCGACCGCCTTGAGCCCGCCGGAGGGGATCGGCAGGCCGTCGATGCCGATGAACTTCATCGACTTCTCCTTGCCGGCCGCCTTGGCCGCCAGGTACGCGCCCTCGGCCATCGGGTCGTTGTGCGCGTACACCACCTGGATGTCCGGGTTGGCCTTGAACATCGCGTCGGCCTGGGACTGGCCCTTCGCCCGCAGCCAGTCGCCGTCGGCGCTGGCCACGATCTCGACGCCCGAGCCCTCGATGCCCTCGCGGAACCCGTCGCCGCGCTCCTTGGCCGGGGTCGAGCCGGCCAGACCGCGCAGCTCACCGACCTTGCCGCCGTTGGGCAGCAGCGTCTCCGCGACGTACTCGCCGGCGGTGCGGCCGATCTCGACGTTGTCCGCGCCGATCCAGGTGGTGTAGGCGTCCCCGTCGACCTTGCGGTCGAGCACGATCACCGGGATGCCCCGGTTGTAGGCCTTGGCCACCACCGAGGTCAGCGGCGTGGCCTCGTTCGGGCTGATGATCAGCAGGTCGATCTGCCGAGTGAGGAAGTTCTCCACATCGGACACCTGCTTCGCGTTGTCCTGCTGGGCGTCCGCGAACTCGACGGTGAACTGCGGCACGTCCTCGGCGGCGGCGCGGATGTCGTCGTCCATCCGCTCGCGGTACGGCTCGGCCCGGTTGGCCTGGCTCATGCCGATCGTGTACTCGCCGTCCGGGCCCTCGCACTTCTCGCTCGGGCCGCCGGCCTGCTGGTTCTGGCCGCTGTTCTCACTGGTCGTTCCACATGCGACGGACAGGGTGAGCGCGGCGGCCATGGTGAGCACGGTCGCCACGGCACGACGTCGGGCCATGTTCTTTCCTTTCCTATGTGGTGGGTCGCAGCCGTTGCAGACCGGCGGCGACGACGATGACGAGGCCCTTCACGAGCAGCTGGACGTTCGGGTCGACACCGTGCAGGCCGAGGAGGTTGTTGAGCACGCCCAGCAGCAGTGCGCCGGCGACGGTGCCGGTGACCGAGCCGTGGCCGCCCATCAGGCTGGTGCCGCCGATCACGACGGCGGCGATCGCGTCGAGCTCGTAGCCGAACCCGTCGTTGGGGCTGCCCTGGTTGAGCTGTCCGGCGTGCACGATCCCGGCGAGCGCGGCGAGCCCGCCGGCGATGCAGAATACGATTACCTTGACCCGGGTGACCGGCACGCCGGACAGCCGCGCGGCCTTCTCGTTGCCGCCGATGGCGTAGACGTGCCGGGAGAACGCGCTGGTCCGCAGGAACACGATCGCGACCACCGCGACCACCGCGAAGATCAGCGCCGGGATGGGCACCAGTCCGTTGAACGTGCGCTCGCCGAGCAGCGAGAACGTCACCGGCGCCTGGCCCGGTCCGTCCCCGTAGGCGATCGGCACGCCCTGCCCGCCGGACCACATGCGGGCGAACCCGCGGGCGACCTGCATCCCGGCGAGCGTGACGATGAACGCCTGGATGCCGAACACGGCGGACGCGACCCCTTGCAGGAAGCCGAACCCGATCCCGATCAGGAGCACGATCACGACCGCCGCGGCCACGCCGAAGTCGCTCTCGACCATGAGCACGGCCGAGCCGACCGCGGCCAGGCCGAGCACCGCGCCGACCGACAGGTCGATCCCGCCGACCAGGATCACGAACGTCATGCCGACGGCCATGATCCCGATCTCGGACACCGCGCGGACGACGTTGAACAGGTTGTCGCTGTCGAGGAACAGCAGCTCGCCGTCGTCGCCGCGTTGTTCCGGTTCCAGAGCCTGTTCGGGCTGGTCGCGGTGTTCCTGGTGGCCGTGATCTTCTCCCCTCGGCACGACGGCGAGCTGCTGTTCCTCAACAGCGACAACCTGTTCAACGTCGTCCGCGCGGTCTCCGAGATCGGGATCATGGCCGTCGGCATGACGTTCGTGATCCCGATCTCGGACACCGCGCGGACGACGTTGAACAGGTTGTCGCTGTCGAGGAACAGCAGCTCGCCGTCGTGCCGCGGGGAGAAGATCACGGCCACCAGGAACACCGCGACCAGCCCGAACAGGCTCTGGAACCGGAACAACGCGGCGACGACGTCCCGGCGACCACCGGTCTTCGTCCCCTCGTCCTGTGTGGACAGACTCACGACACCTCTCCGATTCCTTTGGTCGCTCCGCTCATCCCGCTCAGGCACCGTCTTCCCTCGTCGCGTGCTCGGCGCTGGCGCGCCTGCGCGCGCTCCTCAGTCCAGCCGGCGCCCGCTCCTTCGCTCCCGCTCCTGCCTCGACCGCCATCGCCGTGTTGCCCTCGCCCATCGACGCGGCGAGCAGGTCGGCCTCGCCGGCGTGGCTGGTGTCCAGCTCGCGCACGGCGCGGCCGCCGGAGAGCACGATCACCCGGTCGCACACGCCGACCAGCTCGGCCAGCTCCGAGGAGGCCAGCAGCACCCCGATCCCCTGTTCCGCGGCCTGCCCGAGCAGGGCGTAGATCTCCGCCTTCGCGCCGACGTCCACGCCGCGGGTCGGCTCGTCGAGCAGCAGCAGCACCGGCTCGGTGAGCAGCATCCGGCCGAACACGACCTTCTGCTGGTTGCCGCCGGAGAGCGTGCCGACCGGGTCGGTGACCGAGCCGAGCTTCACCCGCAGGTCGCCGACGACCTTGCGCACCGCGCCGGTCTCCCTGGCCCTCGGCACGACTCCCGCCGTGGCGATCCGGTCCACGATGGACAGCACGGTGTTGGCCAGTACCGAGTGGTCGAGCGCGAGCCCCGCGACCCGCCGGTCCTCCGGCACGAACGCCATGCCGGCGGCCAGCGACCGCCGGGGCCCGCGCGGGCGGTGCGGACGGCCGCGGAACAGGATCTCGCCGCGCATCGATCCCCGTGGGCCGGCGCCGAACAGCGTCTCGAGGAACTCGGTGCGCCCGGAGCCCAGCAGCCCGCCGATGCCGACGATCTCGCCGCGGCGCACGCTCACCGAGATTCCGTCGGGCTCGCGGCGGCCGGAGTGCTCGCGGCGCGGGGTGACCGCGAGGTCGGTGACCCGCAGCACCTCCTCGCCCGGCTCGACCGCGCGGGTGCGGAACATGGCCTGAACCGGCCGCCCGACCATGGCCTCGGCGGCCTTCTCGGCGGTGAGGTCGCGGGCGTCGAACTCCTCGACGACCGCGCCGTTGCGCAGCACCGTGGCGCGGTCGGCGATGCGGCCGATCTCGTCCATGCGGTGGGAGATGTAGACGATGCCCGCGCCCTCGCGGCGCAGTTCGGTGATGACGGTGAACATCTGCTCGACCTCGACCGAAGAGAGCGCCGAGGTCGGCTCGTCCATGATCAGCACCCTGGCGTCCAGGGAGAGCGCCTTGGCGATCGTGACCAGCTGCTGCTCGCCGGTGCGCAGCTCGCCGACCGGGCGCCGGGGGTCGAGGCGGACACCGCAGCGGGTGAGCAGACCTCGGGTAATCGTGTTCATGGCCCGGCGGTCGACGGTCCGCAATCGGGTACGGGGTTCCCGGCCGAGGAAGATGTTCTCGGCCACCGAGAGGCCGGGGACCAGGTCGAGCTCCTGGTGGATCATGGCGATCCCCGCGCGCTGGGCGTCGACCGGCGCGCTGAACCGCCGGGGTGTACCGGCGATCCGGATCTCCCCGGTGTGGTCGGTGACGTCGCCGGACAGCACCTTCATCAGGGTCGACTTGCCGGCGCCGTTCTCGCCGAGCAGGGCGTGCACCTCGCCGGCGCGCACCGTGAGGTCGACCTCGCGGCAGGCGCGCACGCCGCCGTAGGACTTGCTGATGCCGATCATCTCGACCAGCGTGCTGACACCGTCGTCCATGCATCCCTCGTCGCCGAGCCGGGCGTCTGAGAAATCGATTACCGGAACGCTAAGGGTGTCGCCGCGAAGGTGTCAAGGCGCACGAATACGCACGCCCGTGCTATTCTGAGCGCATGTCTGTCTCACTGCGCGGCGCCCTGGCGCGGGCCGGCCTGCGCGTGGAGTCCGACGAGTTCCTCGCGCTGGTCGAGGACGCGGCCAGCCGGCTCGCACCGGCCGACCCGGACCCGGCCGACTACTTCGACGCCGGCCAGCGGGCGGTGCTCGCGGACGTGGGCCTGGACCTGTCGCCCCGCGCGCCGGGCGAGCGCGACTCGCGGGCCCGGGCGGTCGCGGCGCAGGCGGTCCTGCGCGACACGGCCCTGACGGTGCTGGCCGCGGCCGAGCGCGTGGGCGTCGACTCGAGCCGGATTCGCCACCGCCTCGCCGACGGCCGCCTGGCGGGCTGGAAGGACCGCGGCGGCTGGCGCCTTCCGGCCTGGCAGTTCACGAACACCGGCGTGCTACCGGGCCTGCCGGCCGTGCTGGCCGCGGTGCCCGCGGACCAACCCCCGCTGGTGGTGGCCGCCTTCATGACCACCCCCCAACCGGACCTCCCGATCGCCGGCGAACCCACCACCCCGCGCGACTGGCTCCTCGCCTCCGGCGATCCGGCCCGAGTGGCCGAGTTGGTGGCGACCGTGGGCACACCCGCCTGATCTCATCCGCCCACCGACCACGCCGGCGATCCAGGAGACACCGCTTCGCATGTCACGGCTTCCCCAGCCGCCGGCTCCCGACGAGTTGCGGGCACTTCTGCGTCCGGACGAGGACGTCGTCGCCGTGCGTCCCGGGACCCGGATCGTCCGGGTGTTCACGGCGGGCGGGCGGCACCAGCAGCGCTGGAACACCTTCCGCACCACCGGGCCGCTCCCCCACGCCCGTTTCGACCCGCACCCGCCCGCTTCGGACGGGACACGCCAGGACAGTCCCGACCACGGCGTGCTCTACTTCGGCCTGTCCGTGCGCACCAGCGTCGCCGAAGTGTTCCAGCAGACCTCCGTCGTGGACCGGACCACCCGGCGGCCGCACCTGGTGATCGTCCGCCCCGAACGCACGCTGCGGCTGCTCGACCTGACCGGCCTCTGGCCCACCCGCGCCGGCGCCTCGCAGGAGATCAGCAGCGGCGCCAAGGACGTCTCCCAGGCGTGGGCCCGCGCGATCCGCACCGCCTTCGGTGGGCTGGACGGGCTCTGGTACCGCTCGTCGATGGACTCCGGCGACCCCGCGGTCTGCCTGTGGGACCCACCGGCCGGCGACGCCCTGCCCGCCCAGCCCGAGGTGCTGCTGCCGCTGGACCACCCGGGCCTGGACCTGCCCCTGGCCCGGGTGTGCGACTCCCTCAACTACACCTTGCAGTAGCTACTTGCGCCGGTCGGCGGCCTCGGACCTCGCTTCGGACTGGGGCTCGTCGGCCGCCGGGTTGGCCTCGGGCTCGGCCGGGGCGCCCATCGTGGTCGGCGTGCCGTGCGGCGCGGGTGCGCCCGCGCCGGACCCCGTGGCGGTCTCGCGTTGGCCGTCCTTGCGGGTCTTCAGCAGGCTCGCCACCGCGGTGATGATCAGCACGCCGATGATCACCGACAACGACACCTCGATGCCCACCGTCGGCACGTTCAGGTGCTCGCCGCCGTTGATGAACGGCAGCGTGTTGGTGTGCAGGGCCTCGAGGATCATCTTCACGCCGATGAAGCCGAGGATGACCGCCAGGCCGATCGACAGGTACACCAGCCGCTTGAGCAGGCCGCCGAGCAGGAAGTACAGCTGCCGCAGGCCCATCAGCGCGAACGCGTTCGCGGCGAAGACCAGGAACGGCTCCTTGGTCAGGCCGAAGATCGCCGGGATCGAGTCGACGGCGAACATCAGGTCGGCCGAGCCGATCGCGATCATCACGATGAACATCGGCGTCGCGTACCGCTTGGCGTCGATCCGGGTGAAGATCTTGCCGTCGTGGTAGTCGTCGGTGACCGGGAAGAGCTTGCGGGCCCACTTGGTGACCCGGTTCTCCTCGTACTCCTCGTCCTCGTTCTCCTTGCCGATGTTGGACTTGGAGAGCTTGATCGCGGTGTAGACGAGGAACGCGCCGAACACGTAGAACACCCAGCTGAACTGCGAGATCGCGGCGGCGCCGACGGCGATGAAGATGCCGCGCAGCACCAGCGCCATCACGATGCCGATGAGCAGCACCTTGTGCTGGTGGATCGGCGGCACCTTGAACGCCGACATGATCACCAGGAAGATGAACAGGTTGTCCACCGACAACGAGTACTCGGTGATGTAGCCGGCGAAGTACTCACCGGCATAGGTGCCCCCCGAGAACATCAGGATCCCGACGCCGAACAGCACGGCGCAGGTGATGTAGAAGATCACCCACCTGGCGGCCTCGCCGACCGTGACCTCGTGCGGCTTGCGGTCCACGATCACCAGGTCGATGGCAAGCAACACGATCAACCCCGCCACGGTGGCGAGCCAGATCCATACGGGCACGTTCATCCAGTGAACCTCCGGTCCAACGGCACTACGACCGGAGGTCTCTCCCGCCAGCGGACCGCTGGCCGCCGACGCCGGGACCCACACCTGAAAGATCCGTGTTGACGACACCGGCGCGAAGGAATACTCCCCTCCACAACTGTCGACCATTGTCGCGTGCCACGCGGGAACACACCAGTCGAGCGGACTTGTCCTAGATCACATTAGGGACGGACGGGACGAACCGGGACGAACGGTCGGGGCTCTCAGCTACTCTCAGGAACCGGCGGATACGGTCATGTCGTGCCCCGAATCTCCCGATCCCTGCTGCGATGGCTCCTGCTCGGGCTGGCCGTCGTGGTCGTCGCCGCGGGCGGCGTCGTCTGGCTCAACAGCGGTGACGAACCCGCCGAGGTCCGCACGCGCGAGCAGACCCTCACCGGCGCGGCCGAGGACGTCAGCCTCGACTCGACGCTCTACCTGCCCGAGCGGACGCCGGCGCCGGCGATCATCGTCGCGCACGGGTTCGGCGGCAGCAAGGACAGCGTCGACGGCGAGGCCCGCGAGCTCGCCCAGCGCGGGTTCGTCGTGCTCGCCTACTCCGCGCGCGGGTTCGGCACCAGCTCGGGCGAGATCGCGCTGAACTCCCCCGACGCCGAGGTCGCCGACGCGAGCGCGCTGGTCAGCTGGCTCGCCGAGCAGCCGGAGGTGGTCACCGACGCCGAGGGCGACCCGCGGGTCTGCGTCACCGGCGGCTCCTACGGCGGCGCGCTGTCGCTGCTGCTCGCCGGCACCGACGACCGGGTCGACGCGCTCGCCCCGACCATCACCTACAACGACCTGAGCCAGGCGCTGCTGCCGAACTCGGCCACCACCGGCGAGCTGCCCGA
>DATABL010000006.1:0-5613 GCA_036259595.1 Actinophytocola sp. | reverse complement strand
CTGGCTGCCGCCGACCGAGCTCACCGGTGGCAGCGGCACCGACGGGCCGGTCTGGGCCGAGGCCACCGGCGGCAGGGTCACCTGCACCAGGGTCACGGCCAGCGCCGCGGACAGGAACAGGGCGCCACTTCGCCACAGCCGACTCCGAACGGGTGCATAAGATCGGCCGTGTGTTCAACGAATCGGACTACCGGCGGGCGGCCGGGGTCTACGCGGCGCTGCCGGAGTACGTGCGGCGGATCCGGCAGGTCGACGTCAAACCCGGTGGGGCACCGGAGGAACTCGCCCTCACCGGGTACGAGTACCGGGTCTTCTCGCAGAACGGCGAGGACGGGGTGCTCGCCGAGATCCTGCGGCGCGTCGGGGCCACGGAACGGTTCTTCGTCGAGTTCGGGGTGGAGTCGGGGCGGGAGGGGAACTGCGTCGCGCTCGCGGACGTCGCCGGGTGGCGAGGGCTGTTCATGGAGGCCGATCCCTCCTTCAACCACCTGCTGCACCAGAAGTACCGGTGGAACACCAACGTCACCACCCTGCACGCGACCGTCACTCCGGACCGCGTCAACGAGTTGTTCGACGCGGCACACGTTCCAGCAGAGCCCGACATCGTCTCGATCGACATCGACGGTGGGGACTACTGGGTCTGGCGGGCGCTCGACCGCCGGCCGCGAGTCGTCGTGGTCGAGTACAACTCCGGGCTCTCGCCGGACGAACGGCTGGTGCAGCCGTTGGACACTCCCGAGTGGAGTGGGACGCAGTTCTTCGGGGCCTCACTGGGCGCGCTCGTCGCGCTGGGCACGGAGAAGGGGTACCGGCTGGTGCACTGCGAGCTGGCGGGCGCGAACGCGTTCTTCGTGCGGGACGACCTCGCGGCCGACTTCCTCGAACCCGGTGACGTGCAGCGACGCGGACCCAACTACTTCCTCACCTCCTACGGCCACCCGAACGACGACACCGGCCGCGAGTTCGTGGACCTAGACCGGCGCGACCAGGACCGGTAACTCCGCCCACACGGCCTTGCCGTCGACATCGCGTTCCACGCCCCAGTCAGGACACAGGCGGCGGACGATCAGGAGTCCGCGGCCCAGAGGCCAGCCGGCGGCCGCCGCCGGGGTCGCGTCGTGGACCTCCACGCGGACCGCGGTGCCGGGGCTCGGCAACGACACCTCCACCGCGAACGGCGGCTGGGCGTAGCGGAACGCGTTGCCGAGCAACTCACCCAGCACCACCGCGGCCTCGCGGATCGCACCCGGGGTGCAGCCGCGCAGCGACGGCTCCAGCCAACGGCGCACCCCCGCCAGGAACTCCGGGTCGGCCGTGGACAGCCGCGTCCGCGCGAGTACCCGCGTCCCCGGCGACCCTGTCACCTCTCGTCCGCACCCGCGTAGCGGCTCGCCCCCAGGCAGTCGATCAGCGAACGGACCGCGGCGCTGTCGCCGGCGAGCACGATCGCGTGGTCGCGCACCGCCTCCAGCCAGCTCAGGTTGCCCAGCCACACGTTCGCCAGCGCACCGAGGGTGCAGTTGAGCTGCACCGTGGCCGGCGACTTCGGCGCGCCCTCGCGGACCGCCACCTCGGCGGTCGACAGGACCAGGCTCCACCGACGAGGGGGCGGGGCGTCGGCGAAGTCCACGTCGACCGTCAGCGGGTCGGTCGGGAGCCGCGCCCGGTCGATCTCCCGGCAGATGTCGAACACCAGCAGCTCGGGGTCGAGGTCGGCGAGCCGGGGGCGGTTCAGCCAGCGCTGGCCCCACCGGCCGAGCTGCTCGACGACCGGGCGCAGCTCCTGGCCGGCCTGGGTGAGGTGGTACCGCTTCTCGCCCTTCGCCCCGGGCTCGTGGGTGACCAGGCCGTTGGCCTCAAGTGTGCGCAGCCTGGCGCCCAGCAGCGAGTTGGAGATCTTGGGCAGGCCGCGCGCGATGTCGGCGCGGCGCTCGCTGCCGTACAGCAGCTCCCGGAGGATCAGCAGGGTCCACGGCTCGGTCATCACCTCGGCCGCGCGGGCGACCGGGCAGTGCTGCTCGTAGCGGTACATGGAACTGGGCTCACGCTCCTAATCGATTTGCTCAAGGTCATCCTCCGTGCTGTTCGCGCCGGTCGACCTGACGACTGTCTGACATTCGGCTCGGTGATCACGCCGGAACACCCGCCGTGGGGTACGACCGCCACATGAGCCGTCTCCCGCTGCGCACACGCGTCATGGCGTGGTTCAGCCTGGTGACGCTCGTGGTCGCGGGCACCCTCGCGATCGCCACCTGGCTGCTGTCCACCGGTTACATGCTCGACCAGCGCCAACACAGCGCCATCCGCCAGGCCGGCGGCAACGCCCGCCTGCTCGCGGACGCGCTGCGCCGGGAATCCGCCGGGCTGGAGGAGCTGCTCACCGGGCTCGGCGCGGAGGTCGAGTCCGGCGTGCTGCTGGTCGACGACGGCGAGTGGATCAGCGGCGGCAACCTGGTCGACCCCACGCGCCTGCCCACCGGCTTCCTCGACCTGGTGCAGCGCGGCACCCCGGCCCACCAGCGGACCG
Organism: Actinophytocola sp.; assembly: GCA_036259595.1. Lineage (GTDB taxonomy): Bacteria > Actinomycetota > Actinomycetes > Mycobacteriales > Pseudonocardiaceae > Actinophytocola. Next base: position 3,086 of record DATABL010000006.1, on the reverse strand, counting down.
TGCTCGGCGGGGTGCCCGTCCTGGCCGTCGGCCTCCCGCTGCCCGACCTGGACGCCACCTACGTCGAGGTCTCCCCGATGCGCGAACTCGACCGTACCTTCCGCTTCCTGAGCTGGCTCCTGGTGGCCGGCACCATCGCCAGCGGGCTGGCCGGCGCCCTGCTCGGCCGCTGGGCCACCACCCACGCCCTGCGCCCCCTGCGCCGCCTCACCGACACCGCAGCCCGCACCGCCCGCGGCGACCTCGACGTCCGGCTGCCGCCCACCGGCGACCCCGACCTGGTCCCGCTGGCCGAGGCGTTCAACGACACCGCCGACCGGCTCCAGCAGCGGGTGGCGCGTGACACCCGGTTCGCCGGTGACGTGAGTCACGAGCTGCGCTCCCCGCTCACCACGATGCTCAACGCCATGTCGGTCCTCCAGCGGCGCAGCGCCGACCTGCCCGCCGGCAGCCGGCACGCGGTCGACCTGCTCGACACCGACCTGCGGCGGTTCCGGCGGATGGTCGACGACCTGCTGGAGATCTCCCGCGGCGACCACGACACCGACCGCTCCACCTTCGAGCTGGTCAACCTCACGTCGCTGGTGACGGCCATCGCCGGACAGCACGGGCAGGTCCCGCCGGACGCGCTGACCATCGCCGACCACGCCTGGGTGTTCGCCGACCGGCGGCGGCTGGAGCGGGCGGTGGCGAACCTGCTGGACAACGCCGGGCGGCACGGCGGCGGGCTGGTCCGGCTCGGTGTGCTGCGCCGCGACGGGCACGCGCGGATCGAGGTCGACGACGCCGGCCCCGGCGTCCCGGCCGGCGCCCGCGAGCACGTGTTCGAACGGTTCGCCCGCGGGTCGCCCGCGCGGTGCGGGACGTCCGACAGCGGCGGCGTGGGGCTCGGGCTCGCGCTGGTCGCGCAGCACGTGCGCCGCCACGACGGCCGGGTGTGGGTGGAGGACCGGCCGGGCGGTGGGGCACGCTTCGTGGTGGAACTGCCGGAGGTGACGGAATGAGCCGTGTTCGTGGAGCACTCGCCGTGCTGGCCGCGCTCGGGGTGGCCGGGTGCGGGGTGGGCAGTCAGGACGAGCCGCAGCCGCTGGAGGAGACCTCGATCCAGCAGCCGCCGGCACCGCCGAGCGTGGACACCGAGCCCGAGCCGACCCCGACGGTCACCACGTCCAGCGCGGCGCCGACGACCTCACCGAGCCAGATCAGTCCGCGGGACCCGTCCGGCGCAGCAGATCGGCCATCGTCGCCAGCTCCGTCGACGGCTCGCAGCCGATGAGCACGAGCTCGTGCAGTGCCTGCCGGATGTCCACGCGGCCGGTGAGTTTGCCCACATGACGACTGGTGGTGACGCCGATCGTCGCGCCGCGGGCCACCACGTCGAGGACGCCGAGCACGCGGCGGGCCGGGACCAGCACGTCCAGCTCGAACCGCTCCGGCGCGTGGGCCCGCACGGCGACCTTGAGCAGGGCGTTCCTCGGGTCGACGATCGACCACCGGCACAGCCCGGTGACCAGCGCCATCTCGCCGCCCAGGCGTGGTGAGTCCAGCAGGTCGAACAGCGGCTCGGCCGACGGGATCTCCGCACGCGGGCGCTCCCCGACGACCAGGACGAACACCGGCCACCGGCCGGCCTCCTCGGCCGTCACCGGTGCGGGGTCGACGCCCCGCGGCCACAACAGCAGCACCTCGAGTGCGACCAGCGTCGCCACCTGGTCCCGGCGGCCATCCCAGTCCGTCCCGACTTTCGTCGTGCCGCGCATAGCGCTCCCTGCGCCGGAGGGGTACCTGCTGAGAAGATTGTTGCCCGCGAGCGCGCGCGGTTGGGGTCGCCGACACCGACTGTCAGGCAACCGCAAGGGAGTCGATCAGGGTTTGTGTGCTCGCCTGAGCGTGGAGGTCACCGGAGCAGGGTCAGCAGGAGCACGGCGCCGAGCAGGAGGGCGACCCACCACACCATCAGGTGCGTCGACCAGGACGTGGCGAGCCGCCCCTCCGGCCGCAACGGGGCGGTGCCGAGCGCCCACAGTCGTCCCGCGTGCCGGCGCAGCGGCGGGCCCCACCGGTCGTGGAGCCGGGTCGTCCGGCGGGACAGCGCGTGCCAGCCGGCGGGCAGGACGCGCCGGTAGAGCACGTCGGTGTCCAGGTTCACCGAGCGGACCTCGGGCGGGTACAGCCCGGTGCGGACCAGCACGGTGAAGGCCAGCGACGCGAGCAGGAGCAGCTGCAGCTGGTTGACCACGTGCGGGGTCGTGTAGGGCTCGTAGTCCATGGCGTGCGGCAGGATGTCGTACAGCAGGCCGGGCGCCACCCCGATTCCGACGCACACCAGCGCGCCGAGCGCCATCGCCACGCGCATGTTCAGCGGCGCCTCGCGCACCCGGAACCCCCGGTCGTGGGCGAAGAACGCGAAGTACGGGATCTTGATGCCGGCGTGGTGGAACACGCCGGCGGAGGCGAACAGCAGCAGCAGCCAGACCACGGTCCGGTGCTCGCCCGCGACCGCCTCGAGGATGATCGACTTGGTCGCGAACCCGGAGAACAGCGGGAACGCCGAGATCGACGCGGCGCCGACCATGCACAGAACCGTGGTCTGCGGCATCGACTTGTAGAGTCCGCCGAGCTCGGAGCCCTTCGCCGTGCCGGTGCGCAGCAGCACCGCGCCCATACTCATCATCAGCAGGCCCTTGAACACCATGTCCGCGACGGCGTGCGCGCTCGCGCCGTTGACGCCGAGCGCGCCGCCGATGCCGACCCCGGCGACCATGAACCCCAACTGGTTGATCATGCTGTAGGCGAGCACGCGGCGCAGGTTGTTCTCGATGACCGCGTAGAAGATCGGGAAGCAGGTCATCGCGACGCCGACGTACACGAGGAGCTCGGTGCCGGGAAATGCGCGGGCGAGCGAGTACACCGCGACCTTGGTGGTGAACGCGCTCAGGAACACGGTCCCCGTCACCGTCGCCTCGGGATAGGCGTCGGTGATCCAGTTGTGGAGGAGCGGGAACCCCGCCTTGATTCCGAAGCCGATGAAGATCAACCACCCGCCGATCCCGTTCAGCCCGATCAGATCGAAGCCGACGTCACCG
>DATABL010000005.1:0-23099 GCA_036259595.1 Actinophytocola sp. | reverse complement strand
AGGCCGCCCGCGATACGCCGCGGGCGGCCTTCGCCGTGCTCGGGGCCGGTCTGCGATCCGCATCGGCCCTGGGACCGACGCCAGAGGCGAGCGTGGTCGCTCGTTAGACTCCGCCGAGCAAATGCCCTGTGCGTGGCAGGTCCCTGGAACAGGAGGTAGCAGGATGCCGGCGAACGCCACGGCCCAAGTGCGCATCGCCCGTCCGTCACGTGATCTGGACGCGGCGAAGCGGTTCTGGGTCTCTGGCCTCGGCCTGGACGTCCTGTACCAGGAGACGGCGGACGGCACGCCCGGCCACCATTCCCTGCTGATGGTCGGCTGGCCGGGCGCCGGCTGGCATCTCGAACTCGTCAACGACCCCGCGGCTCCGACCGACCCCCAGCCGACCCCCGACGACCTGCTCGTGGTCTACCTCGGCGAACCGGTGCCGGTGTCCCTGGTGGAACGCATCGAACGGCACGGCGGCAAGCAGGTTCCCGCCCACAACGCGTACTGGGACACCTGGGGCGTGACGCTCCAGGACCCGGACGGCTACCGTCTGGTCCTCTGCACCCGGGACTGGTCCACCGCCTGAAGCCACCGCGGCCGCGGCTCGCGGGGTCAGCCGGCGATGGGGTAGGTGGCGGAGACGCGGAAGCCGCCTTCGGAGGTGGGTCCGGCGGAGAACGTGCCGCCCAGCAGGCCGGCTCGTTCGCGGAGGCCGATGAGGCCGTGGCCGCCGGACGGGAGCGAGGGCTGGCGTTTGCCGGCTCGGCCGTTGCGGACCTCCACGACCAGGGTGTCGCGGGCTTCCGTGACCCGGACCGAGGCTCGGGCGCCGGAGGCGTGTTTGCGGACGTTCGTGAGGGCCTCCTGGACCGTGCGGTACACGGCCTGGGACACCGGGCGGGGCAGGCGGGACGGCTCGGCCTTGACGTCCAGGGCCACCGGGACGGCGTCGTCGCGGAAGTTGCGGATCAGGGCGGTCAGCTCGGGCAGGCCTGGTTGCGTGCTGTCGGCGGCGTCGCCGGAGCGGAGGACGCCCACGAGGGTGCGGAGCTCCTCCAGGGTCTGGGTCGACAGTTCGCGGATCGTGGTCGCGGACGCTCTCGACGGCTCGTCGGGGGCCGCGACCTGGAGCGCGCCGGCCTGCATGGCGATGAGAGTCACCTGGTGGGAGACCACGTCGTGCATCTCGCGGGCCAGCTTGGTGCGTTCGGCGGCTCGGACGGTCTCGGCGTACAGCGCCTTTTCGCGCTCCCGTGAGCTCGCCAGCTCGCGGATTCGGCGGGACAGTTCCTGCCTCGCGGAGATCAGCAGGCCGATGGCCACCGGCATCCCCGCCACGATCACGCCCCAGATCACGTGCAGCGCGTGCTCCCGCCAGGTCAGCGCGAAGAACTCGGTCAGCGGCCACCGGATGAAGTAGCACCCGAACACCAGCACCGACCCCGCCACCAGCTGCCAGTTCCACCCTCGCCGCCGCGCCAGCGTCCCCAGCGCGATCATCGCGGCCAGCTGTGACCAGCCGGTCAGGAACCCCGGCACCGTCACCAGCACGGCGACGAACGGCACGTGCCGGCGCAGCACCATCGCCGCCACCGCCACCCCCGACAGCCACAGTGAGTAACCGGGTGCCTGTTCCGGTATCACCAGCCACACGTCCAGCACCGCCAGCACGACGGCGAACACGTCGAACGCGACGTTCTTGGCCCGCTGGTTCGCCCGCAACGCCGTGACCCAGCGCGGCAACGCGCGCGCGACCAGGCGCGGACGGGGGAGAAGCCGGAACTCGTCCGACCCCAGTGGCGGGATCAATGGCTGTGCGACCAGCACGGACCCTCCTTGCTCGGTGCGTGGGTGATCGACTGGCGAGCCCGCGGCGGACCTGGCAGGCTCGGGTGAGCTCGCCCGCTGGCGCGGCAGCTCGGCCCCGACGGACACGGTCTGGCGTTGCTCGGCCGGTTGTTCCTGTTGCCGTGGCGACATGGTCGGCCTCCCTCCGGAGTTGCCCCGTGTCAAGTAAAGACAGAGGTATCGTCCGGACGGGACGTTTCATTACACATAACTGTGCTGGAGCAAATCACCAGTTGCCGGTCACCGGCCGGCGGTCACGCCTGGTGAGCGGCGGCCGCGGCCCGGTCGAGCAGCCAGAGCGTGCGCTCGCGGCCCCGCGCCCCGGCCGCCGGCAGCGCCACCTCACCGGCACCGCCCAGCGCCGCCGCCACGGCGTCCGCCTTGCCCGCGCCGGTCGTCATCAGCCACACCTGCGCCGACCGGCGGATCGCCGGCAGCGTCAGGCTCACCCGCACCGGCGGCGGCTTCGGGCAGTCGCGCACCGCCACCGCCGTCCGCTCGGTCTCACGCACCGCGGGGGAGTCCGGGAAGATCGACGCCGTGTGGCCCTCCTCGCCGACGCCGAGCAGGCACACGTCGAACGCCGGCACCGGGTCGAGCAGGCCGGCGTACGCGGCGGCGGCCGCCTCCGGATCGTCGCCGAACTCGCCGTCCGACGGGGCCATCGCGTACACCCGGGCCGGGTCGACCGGCACGTGGTCCAGCAGCGCCGCGCGGGCCTGCGTCTCGTTGCGCTCCGGGTCGCCGGCCGGCAGGAAGCGCTCGTCGCCCCAGTAGACGTCCACCCGCGACCAGTCCACCGCGTCCCGCGCCGGGGACACCCGCACCTGCTCGAGCACCGCACCGCCGGTGCGGCCCCCGGTCAGCACGACCGACGCCGTCCCGCGCGCGGCCTGCGCGTCGACCAGCGCGGTCACCAGCCGGGCCGCCGTGGCCGCGGCCAGCAGCTCCGGGTCCCGGTGGACGAGCACGTGTCTCACGAACGAGCCTCGGCCTTCGCGGCGGCGGCCTTCGGCGCCGGCTTCTTTCGCGCGGCGGCGGCCTTCGGAGCGGCCTTCGGGGAAGGCTTCGCGGACGTCTTCGCGGACGTCTTCGCGGACGTCTTCGCGCTCGTCGCCGAGCGGGCCCGGCGGTCGATCTTGCTCAGCGCCCTGAGCGCGGACTCGTAGATCTCGTCCGGGTCGAGCCGGCGCAGCTCCTCGGCCAGGCAGTCCCGCACCTGCCGCCGCTGCAGCGCCACCCGCCGCGCGGGCTGGCCCGGCTGGTTCAGCTCGCCGACCGACCCGTCCGGCCGGCTCAGCTCCACCGGGCCCGACCGGCGCTCCAGCTCCACCTTGACGATCCCCGGCCCGGACCGCGACTTCACCCGCCGCACCGGCAGCCGCAGCCGCGCCGCCAGCCACGCGGCCAGCAGGTCGGCCGACGGCGAGTCGCCCTCGCCGCTCACCGTCGCGCCGGTGACCCGCTCGTAGGGCGGCAGGTCCAGCGCCGAGGCCAGCACCGCGCGCCACAGCGTCAGCCTGGTCCACGCCAGGTCGGTGTCGCCGTTCGCGTACGACTTCGCCCGCGCCTCCAGCGACCGGTTCGGGTTCCGCGCCGCCGCCGCGTCGGTGATCCGGCGGGTGGCGAGCCGGCCGATCGGGTCCTCGGCCGGCACCGGCGGCGCCTCGAACGGCCACCACGCCACCACCGGCGCGTCCGGCAGCAGCAGCGGCACCACCACCGAGGCGCCCTCGTTCGCCAGCGCGCCGTAGAGCCGCAGCACCACGACCTCGCTCGCGCCCGCGTCGCCGCCGACCCGGATCTGCGCGTCCAGCCGGGCGGACGCCTTCTTCGCGCCACGCGCCACCACGATCACCCGGCACGGGTGCTCCCGGCTCGCGTGGTTGGCCGCGTCGATGACGTCCTCGGTCCGCTCGCTGTCGTCGGTGACGATCACCAGCGTCAGCACCCGGCCGATCGTGTTCGCCCCGCCCTGCTCCCGCAGCTGCACGAGCTTGCTGTTCACCTGGGACGTCGTGGTGGCGGGCAGGTCGATGATCACGGGCGCCTCCAGTGTCGGCCGCTGCGGGTCAGCATCGTCGTCGCCGAGTCGGGGCCCCAGGTGCCCGCCCGGTAGGGCTCCGGCTTGCCCGACGAGCGCCACGCCTTGATGATCGGGTCGAGGATCTCCCACGACCGCTCGACCTCGTCGTTCATCGGGAACAGCGACGGCTCGCCGAGCAGCATGTCCAGGATCAGCCGCTCGTAGGCCTCCGGCGAGGACTCGGTGAACGAGTGCCCGTAGCTGAAGTCCATCGACACGTCCCGCACCTCCATCGTGGAGCCGGGGACCTTGGAGCCGAACCGCATGGTCACGCCCTCGTCCGGCTGCACCCGGAACACCAGCGCGTTCTGGCCGAGCTCCTCGGTGACGGTGTCGTCGAACGGCAGGTGCGGCGCGCGCTTGAACACCACCGCGATCTCGGTGACCTTACGACCCAGCCGCTTGCCGGTGCGCAGGTAGAACGGCACCCCGGCCCAGCGGCGCGTCTCGACCGCGAGGGTGATCGCGGCGAAGGTCTCGGTGATCGAGTCCTTCGCGAAGCCCTCCTCCTGCAGCAGGCCGGGCACCTTCTGCCCGCCCTGCCAGCCGCCGGTGTACTGGCCGCGCGCGGTGGTCTCGGCGAACGGCTGGACCGGCGTGGTCGCGGCGAGGACCTTGGCCTTCTCCGCGCGCACCGCCTGCGGGTCGAACGAGACCGGCTCCTCCATCGCGACCAGCGCGAGCAGCTGGAGCAGGTGGTTCTGGATGACGTCGCGGGCGGCGCCGATGCCGTCGTAGTAGCCGGCGCGGCCGCCCAGGCCGATGTCCTCGGCCATGGTGATCTGGACGTGGTCGACGTAGTTGCCGTTCCAGATCGGCTCGAACAGCTGGTTGGCGAACCGCAGCGCCAGGATGTTCTGCACGGTCTCCTTGCCGAGGTAGTGGTCGATGCGGAACACCGACTCCTCGGGGAAGACGTCGTTGACGATCTCGTTGAGCTCCTTGGCGCTGGCCAGGTCGTGCCCGAACGGCTTCTCGATGACCACCCGGCGCCACTGGTCCGGGTGCTGGTCGGCGAGCCCGGTGCGGGCCAGCTGCTTGATCACCACCGGGAACGCGGCCGGCGGGATCGACAGGTAGAACGCGTGGTTGCCGGCCGTGCCGCGGACCTCGTCCAGGTCCGCGATGCACTTCGCCAGGTTGTCGAACGCGTTGTCGTCGCCGAACGAGCCCTGCACGAACCGGCAGCCCTCGGCCAGCCGGTCCCAGACCGACTCCCTGAACGGCGTGCGCGCGTGCTTCTTGACCGCGTCGTGCACGACCTTGCCGAAGTCCTCGTCGGCCCAGTCGCGGCGGGCGAACCCGACCAGCGAGAAGCCCGGCGGCAGCAGGCCCCGGTTCGCCAGGTCGTAGATCGCCGGCATCAGCTTCTTGCGCGACAGGTCACCGGTGACGCCGAAGATCACCAGCCCGCACGGGCCCGCGATCGTGGGCAGCCTCTTGTCCCGCTCGTCGCGCAGCGGGTTCTGGAAGGTGCGAGTCAAGCGCCAACCTCCTGAACGGCTTTGACCAGGTGGGCCAGTCCGGCGGCCCGGTCGGTGAAGTGCAGCCGCAGCACCGGGCGCCCGTGGTCGGCGAGTACCTGCCCGTCGCCGAGGGCCTGCGCGCGCTGCAGCGTGCCGAGTGTGTACGGCCGGCCGGGCACCTGCAGGTCGTCGGTCACCGCGCCGGTGATCTGCAGGAACGCGCCGTTCTGGTGGCCGCCCTTGTGGTACTGCCCGGTGGAGTGCAGGAACCGCGGCCCCCACCCGAACGTGGTCTGCACGCCGGTGCGCCGGGCCAGTTCCGAGCGGAGCACGAACGCCGACGCGTCGGCGATCCGGTCGAGGTAGGCCTGGACCGCGAGGTAGCCGAACTCCGGGGTGGCGTCCAGCAGGGCGCGCAGCGCCTCGCCGAGCGTCACGGTGCCTTCGGTCAGCAGGCCCGCGGAGGCGTACACCTCGACCGGGCCGTCCGTGAACGCCGGCGCTCCGCCGTCGTCGGTCGGGGAGTCGAGCAGCGAGCGGGCCGCCTTCTTCGCCGCCTCCACGTCCGGCTGGTCGAACGGGTTGATGGCGAGCAGCCGGCCCACGATCGCGGTGGCGAACTCCCACAGCAGGAACAGCCCGCCCAGGGAGCCGGACGTGGCCAGCATCGTGGTGTCCTCGGTGCCGCCGATGGCGACCCGGGTGGCGTCCTGGCGCGCGTCGGCGAAGCCGGGGCTGTCCGGGCCCTCGACGACCACGGGCAGCAGGCCGGTGCCGTTCTTCCCGGTGGACTCGGCGATGAGCTGCTCGGCCCAGTCGCCGAAGCCCTTGACGCCCGAGCCCGTGTCGGCCAGCACGACCTTCTCCGCGCCGCGTACGTGGGCCGCGCCGAGCACGGCGGCCAGCAGCACCGCCGGGTTGTCCGCGCTGTCCTTGGCGAGGTCCTCCGCGGTGTCGGCGGCGTCGCCGAGCAGCGTCCGCAGGTCCGCGCCGGCCAGCCCGGCCGGCACCAGCCCGAACGCGGTCAGCGCCGAGTACCGCCCGCCGACGTGCGGGTCGGCGAGGAACACCTTGCGGTAGCCGGCTTCCTCGGCCTCCGCCGCCAGCGGCGAGCCCGGGTCGGTGACCACGACGATCCGCGACGCGGCGTCGATCCCCTCCGCGGCGAACGCCTCGGTGAAGATCCGCCGGTGGCTGTCGGTCTCCACGGTGGACCCGGACTTGGACGACACCACCAGCACGGTGCTGGTCAGGTCACCCTCGAGCGCGTCGGCGACCTGGCCCGGGTCGGTGGTGTCGAGCACGACCAGCGGCCGGCCCGCGGTGTTCGTGATCACCTCGGGGGCGAGCGACGAGCCGCCCATGCCGGCGAGGACCACCCGGTTGACGCCCTCGGCGTGCAGCTGGCCGCGCAGCTCCGAGATCTCCCCGAGCAGCGGCACGGACGTCTCGTGCAGCCTGGTCCAGGCCAGCCGGATCGACGCCTCGGGTTCGGCCTCCGGCCCCCACAGCGTGGCGTCCCCCGCCATCAGCCGGGAGGCGACCTTGTCCGCGACCAGCTGCTCGATCAGCGGTGTGGTCTCGGCGAGCAGCCGTTCCTGGGTGGACCCCGGTTGCCCCTCCGGCTTCTCCACGGTCATCTGCTTGTCTCAGCTCCCTGTCGAGCTCGCGGCCTTCAGCTGCCCGCCGACGGTGTCGAGCAGCTCTTCCCATGACTTCTCGAACTTGTCGACGCCCTCGTTCTCGAGCACGAGGAACACGTCGGTGATGTCGATGCCCACGGCCGCCAGGTCGTCGAACACCCGCTGCGCGTCGGCCGCGGTGCCGGTGACCGTGTCGCCGCGCAGCTCGCTGTGCTCGGCGACCGCGTGCAGCGTGGCCTCGGGCATGGTGTTCACGGTGTCGGCGACGACCAGCTCGTCGACATAGAGCGTGGGGGAGTAGTCGGGGTTCTTGACCCCGGTCGACGCCCACAGCGGCCGCTGCGCCTTGGCGCCGTCGGCCACCAGCGCGTCCCACCGGTCGCCGGTGAAGAACTCCTGGAACGCCGCGTAGGCCAGCCGCGCGTTGGCCACGGCGGCCTTGCCGCGCAACGCCTTCGCCTCGTCGGTGCCGAGCGCGTCGAGCCGCTTGTCGACCTCGCTGTCCACACGGGACACGAAGAACGAGGCGACCGAGACGAGCTTGGACACGTCGTGCCCGTTGGCCTTGGCCTGCTCCAGGCCGGCGAGGAACGCCGCCATCACCTCGCGGTAGCGCTCGACCGAGAAGATCAGCGTGACGTTGACGCTGACGCCCTCGGCGAGCGTGCGGGTGATCGCGGGCAGGCCGGCCGTCGTGGCGGGGATCTTCACCAGCAGGTTCGGCCGGTCGACGGTCTTCCACAGGTCGAGCGCCTCGGCGACCGTCTTGTCGGTGTCGTGCGCCAGCCGGGGGTCGACCTCGATCGACACGCGGCCGTCGACGCCGCCGGTGGCCTGCCACACGTCGCGGAACAGGTCGCAGGCGTTGCGGATGTCGGTGGTGGTGATCTCGCGCACGGCGGCGTCCAGCGAGGCGCCGCGGGCGGCGAGCTCGCGGACCTGCTCGTCGTAGTCGGCCGCCTCGGACACCGCCTTGGCGAAGATCGTCGGGTTGCTGGTGACGCCGACCACGTGCTTGTCGCGGATCAGCCCGGACAGGTTGCCGGAGTTGAGCCGGCGCCGGGAGACGTCGTCCAGCCAGATGGACACGCCGGCGTCGGAGAGCTGGGCGAGCTTGTCGGTCATGACTTCAGTCCTATCGCTTGAGGGTGCGGCGCGCCGCCGACACGACCGCCTCCGAGGTGAAGCCGAACTTCTCGAAGAGGGTCTGGTAGTCGGCCGACGCACCGAAGTGCTCGATGGAGACGACCTCGCCGGCGTCGCCGACGAACCGGTGCCACGGCTGCGCGATCCCGGCCTCGACGGCGACCCGGGCGCGCACGGTGGGCGGGATCACGTCGTCGCGGTAGGCCTGGTCCTGTGCGTCGAACCACTCCACCGACGGCATCGACACCACCCTCGTTGCAACGCCGTCCGCCTCGAGGATCTTCCGTGCCTCGACCGCCATCTGCAGCTCGGAACCGGTGGCGATGAGCACCACCTGGGGTACCCCGCCGGTCGCGTCGGCAAGCACGTAGCCGCCCCGCTTGACCCCCTCGGCCGCCAGCTCCCGGGTGCCCTCGAGCACCGGCAGGTTCTGCCTGGTCAGCGCCATGCCGACGGGATGGGTGGACTGCTCCAGCGTGGCCCGCCAGGCGGCCGCGGTCTCGTTGGCGTCACCTGGGCGGACGATCACCAGGTCGGGGATGGCACGCAGCGCGGCCAGGTGCTCGATCGGCTGGTGGGTCGGGCCGTCCTCGCCGAGGCCGATGGAGTCGTGCGTCCAGACGTAGGTGACCGGCAGGCCCTGCAGCGCGGCCAGTCGGACCGCCGGGCGCATGTAGTCGCTGAACACCAGGAACGTCGCCCCGTACGGGCGGGTGGGGCCGTGCAGCACGATGCCGTTGAGGATCGAGCCCATCGCGTGCTCGCGGACCCCGAAGTGCAGCGTGCGGCCGTACGGCTGCGCGGTGAACTCCTTGGTCGACGCGCTGACCGGGCCGAACGAGTCGGCGCCCTTCATGGTCGTGTTGTTGGACTCCGCCAGGTCCGCGGAGCCACCCCACAGCTCGGGCAGCACGTCGGCCAGGGCGCTGAGCACCTCGCCGGACGCCTTGCGGGTGGCCGGGCCCTTCTCGGCCGGCTCCCAGCTCGGCAGCGCGTCGGCCCAGCCGTCCGGCAGGCGGTACGCGGTGGCCCGGTCGAGCAGGGCCTTGCGCTCCGGGTTGGCGCGGGACCAGGCGTCGAACTCCACCTGCCAGGCGGCGTGCGCCTGCCGGCCGCGCTCGACGACCATCCGGGTGTGCTCGAGCACCTTGTCCTCGACGACGAAGTTCCGCCCGGGGTCGAAGCCGAGGATCTTCTTGACCTCGGCGACCTCGTCGTCGCCGAGGGCGGCGCCGTGTGCCTTGCCGGTGTTCATCTTGTTGGGCGCCGGGAAGCCGATGACCGTGCGCAGCAGGATGAACGACGGACGCGTGGTCTCGGCCTTGGCGGCCTCGATGGCGGCGAGGATCGCGGTGACGTCCTCGCCGCCCTCGACGACCTGGACGTGCCAGCCGTAGGCCTCGTAGCGGGCCGCGGTGTCCTCGGAGAGGGCGATGTTGGTGTCGTCCTCGATGGAGATCTCGTTGTCGTCGTAGAAGACGATGAGGTTGCCCAGCTCCTGGCGCCCCGCGATGGAGGAGGCCTCGGACGAGACGCCCTCCTCGATGTCGCCGTCGGAGGCGATGACGTAGACGTGGTGGTCGAAGACGCTTTCGCCCGGGGCCGCGTCCGGGTCGAACAGGCCGCGCTCGCGGCGGTTGGCCATGGCCATGCCGACCGCGGAGGCGATGCCCTGGCCGAGCGGCCCGGTGGTGATCTCGACGCCCTTGGTGTGGCCGTGCTCCGGGTGGCCCGGGGTGAGCGAGCCCCACTTGCGGAGCGCCTCGATGTCGTCGATCTCCAGGCCGTAGCCGGACAGGAACAGCTGGAGGTAGAGGGTGAGGCTGGAGTGGCCGGCGGACAGGACGAAGCGGTCGCGGCCGATCCAGTCCGGGTCGCTCGGGTCGTGGCGCATGACACGCTGGTAGAGCGCGTAGGCCAGCGGGGCCAAGCTCATCGCGGTGCCGGGATGGCCGCTGCCGCGGTTCTGGACGGCGTCCGCGGCGAGGACGCGGATCGTGTCGACGGCACGTTTGTCGAGATCGGTCCAGTCGTCCGGGACGCGCTGCGTGGTCAGGCGGGTGAGTTCGTCAGTACTGATGGACACGGAGTCAGGCTCCCATTTTCTCGGCGTTTCAAACGTGCGAGCAGCCCGCGTGTCGCCATGATCCACCGGGCGTCGTCCCCTCGTCGTCCCTCGTCAGGGACAGCCTAGTCAAACCACCCGACCACGGCCGTCCATGGTCACGCGGCTACCATGCGAGGCGTTGCCGAACTGACCATGGGGAGCCACATGCCGCCGGTGAGCGCCGTCCACGGTGCGGACCAGAGTGCCGCTGGTGGGAAGCGCCGTCGCAGGGACGTGCTGCTGGCGTACGTCGCGTTGACCAAGCCGCGGATCATCGAGCTGCTGCTCGTGACCACCGTGCCGGCGATGATGCTCGCCGAGCGGGGGATCCCGTCGCCGTGGCTGGTGTTCGCCACGCTGTTCGGCGGCACGATGGCCGCGGCGTCCGCGAACGCGCTCAACTGTGTCGCCGACGCCGACATCGACGCGGTGATGAAGCGGACGTCGTCGCGGCCGCTGCCTCGGCACCAGGTGCCTCCTCGTCGTGCGCTGGTGTTCGGGATCGTGCTGGGCGTGCTGTCGTTCGCCTGGCTGTGGCCGACGACGAACCTGTTGGCGGCGTGCCTGTCGGTGGCCGCCATCCTGTTCTACGTGCTGGTCTACACAATGGTTCTGAAGCGGCGGACCGCGCAGAACATCGTGTGGGGCGGGGCGGCCGGGTGCATGCCGGTGGTGATCGGTTGGTCGGCGGTGACCGGCGGGATCGAGTGGCCGGCGCTGGTGATGTTCGGCGTGATCTTCTTCTGGACGCCGCCCCACTTCTGGGCATTGGCGATGCGGTTCAAGGAGGACTACGCGCGGGCCGGTGTGCCGATGCTGCCGGTGGTGACGACGGCGCAGCGGGTCGCCCGGCAGATCGTCACCTACTCGTGGGTGATGGTGCTGTGGACGCTGCTCCTCGTGCCCGCCACGGGCTGGGTCTACACGGCGTTCGCAATCGGGGTCGGGGTCTGGTTCCTCTGGGTCGCCCACCGCCTGTACGCGGCGGTCCGCCGCGGCGAGCCGGGCCGGCCGATGAAGCTGTTCCACCTGTCGAACACGTACCTGACCCTGGTGTTCGTGGCCCTGGCGGTCGACTCGGCCCTGTCCCTGCCGGTCCTCGGCCTACCGTTCTGACCTGCCCGTACGCTCCGCGTATGGCCAGCACGCAGGAACGCGACGAATTGCGTCGGCTCGTCGACACTCTGCCCGAGGACGCCGTACACAGTGCTCTTCAGGTCGTTCGGGCGCTGGGTGCCGAAGAACCGTCGACACCCAGGCCGCGGCCCCCGTGGATTGGTGCTGGTCATTTTTCTGGTCTCGCCACTCGTCGTGAGCGAGGTCTGTTACTTCCTGGCCCGTGATCAGGGCCCGGACGTTGAAGCGGCGTTCCTCGAATCTCTCACGACCGGGCACCTGGTCCTCGCGACATTGAGCGAACGGGATCTGCCGCGGATGGCTGAACTCGTGCGCAAGTACGCCGACTTGACGAAAACAGGCCTCGGAGGTGCGGACGCATCGGTGATCGCGTTGGCGGAGCGGCCGCGGATCACTGATGTCGCGACCATTGATCGGCGGCACTTCTCCGTGGTGCGTCCGCGACACTGTGCGAGCTTCACGCTTCTGCCTTGATCGCGCCGGGCCCGTCGTTGAGGTTCGGGGAAATCTCGGTCTGGTTACGGACGGGCTAGGACGCTGAGGCGTGGGCGTTGACGGCGGCCAGTAGTTCCGTCACGTCGTGGTCGTCGAGGGATTCGCGGATGTGTTGCCACAGCATGAGGTTCGTCGCCGCCCAGCGGGAGTACGTGGCCGCCGCCTCGGCGTTGTAGAAGTAGTAGCCCTCGTCGTGTTTGTCCTGCTGTTCGCCGACGATCTTGTCGGCCAGTTCGCGCAGGGTGATGCCGTTCTCGGCCAGGTACCGGTGCGAGAGCATCACCGGGGTCACCGGTAGGGCCTTGAACAGGGTGTCCGCGTCGGACAGGGCCTGGGCTTCCACCGAGATGTCCGGGCCTCGGTTGGCCATCTCCGCCTCGACGACTATGCGTTCGATCCACGCCGCGGTCTCCTCGGCCACGCCGGCGTCGGCGAGCACGTCCTGGCGCAGCCGGCCGCCGGCCGCCGCCGGGGAGTTGCGGCGCACGAGGTAGTTCACGTCGTGTACCAGCGCGGCCGTCTCGACCACGCTCACCTCGGCGCCGTTGGCGCCGGCGAACCGCACCGCCTTCGAGCGGACGAAGCTCACGTGGTGCCAGCCGTGGAACGGCAGTCGCTTGGCGTAGCGCGCGCACAGGTTGCGCACCTGGGCGTCGACGATCGCGAGTGCGGCCGCCGGCACGGCAGGCGTGACGGTACGGACCGCCGCGGCGTCCTCGGTGTGCATGGCGAGCCTCCCCAACAACCGGGCTCGAGGGCGCGGGTTGTGAAGAGATGGTAAACGCCACGGGCGGTGTGTGTCTGCCTCCGATGGCTCCTTTCAGCTCATACCGGATGGGTCACAGTCGCTTGGTCACAGTCGCTTGGCCAGGTGTTCCAGGCGCGTCTCCACCGGCACGTGCCGGTGGCTCTCCTGGGTCTCCGGGTCGTAGGACAGGCTCCACGGCGTGATCTGGCGCGACTTCACCAGGAACGTCATCGTGCTCTCCGCCGCCCGGGGAATCCGGTGGAAGTCCGACGCCAGCAGGGAGCCGGACGCCCCGACCGGGCACGGCGTGCTCCGCAACAACTCCGCCGAGTTGATCAGCTCGGTCCCCGGGTTGATCGTCGCGGCGTAGCGTTCGTGCAGGTAGCCGCCGCGCAGGATCGTCGTACAGAAGTGGTAGCGGTGATTGTGCACGGAGTCGGCGTAGCCCTGCCGCCAGTCCCGCTGTTGCTTGTACTCGTGCAGCCAGAAGGTGAACGGCTCGTCGGGGCGGTCGCGCAGGCACCACGCGAAGTGCGTGGTCGTCTCGCGGGACCGCTCGATGACGGCCTCGGCCTGGTCGTTGGGCAGTTCGAGCAGGTGGTGTCGCAGGTTCATCCGCAGACCCGGCTGCTCCGCCCAGGTCGCGAACCACTTGTCGACGCGGTCCCACTGCTGGGCCAGGTCGAACTCGGCGTCGCACAACTGCTCGGCCAGTTCGCCCAGGGCGGAAACCCGTAGGGGCACGGCTATCAGCTCCCCAATTCTGCGGTCGCGGAGAACTCCCGGAGAAAGTTGTAGAACTCGGCGTTCAACTCCAGGAACTGCTCCTCGGTGAGAGTGGTCCCGGTGACCTTCTCGAACTGCACGATGAAGTCCTCGCGCGTCGTGTTCGGCGTGATCACCAGGTGTTGGGCGTGGCGTGACGCGGAGATGCGCACGAACTCCGCCCGTTCCATGGCATAGATGAACGACCCCTCGGTGAACCGCAGCGTGCGCGGGTACTGGCTGGTCGTTCTGGCGTCGCTGTAGAGCGTCACCCAGACGCTCTCGTCGAAGATCTCCAACCGGTCGACCGGCGGGTCGGAGATCACCGTCACCTCCATCCGGGTGCACCTGCTCCGCGCCAGGTACAGGCCCACCAGGCCGATTCGGATCTCGTCGAGCAGCCGGGCGTTGATCGTGTCGTGGTCGACGTCGGCCGCGGACTGGCGGATCAGGTAACGCGCCCTACCGCTTATTCCGGACAGGTTCCCCGGGTCGGACACCACCGCCCGGAACTCCCACTCCGCCCGCGACAACAGGAGCCGGGCGGCCGCGTGCCGCCCGGAGAAACCGCGGAACAGGTACTGCCGCGTGTTCTGCAGGTCCTGCATCATCAACCGGTTGAACACGGGACTGGGTTCGGCGGTCGGCTCGAACACGTGCGTGGGGAAGAATTCCCGGTTCATCGACCGGTACTCGGCGGACAGGTCACGCAGTGCCTGGCGGCTTTCCTCGACAATCGGCGTGAGCATGGCCCGCTGGGCCGCGGTCGCGGTGATCAGGGTCTGGCCGAAGCCGACGATCGCGGAGACGAGGGTGCCGGTGGCCACGGCTGTGACCAGGTTCTTCCCCGTCCCGGGAGCCATGACGCTCGACGCGATCATGGTCAGGCCCGATGTCACCAACAAGATCAGGAGTAGGAGGCCGGTTCTAGTCCAGAAGATCTCTTGAATCGGGTTCTTGCGGAGGCCTTTGCCTTCCGCGGTCAACGAGCATCACCTCCTCGAGAACCGCGTCCCATCGGTCGAACGCGGTAGGTATATGATCGACTGCGGCCAGTAACTCTACCGCGCTGTTGTCCCCGGAGATATAGGCGAAAAGGGTGACCCGAACCGGTTACCGTAAGCTCCCGAACCATGCGCAACGTGAGCAGGTTCCTCATCGTCGTGGCGGCGGCAGCGCTGACCGTCAGCGGCTGCGTCAGCCAGGACCAGGCGTCCGACGAGCCGCCAGGCGACACCCAGACGTTCTCCGCACCGCCGGAGACCACCTCCGCGCCGCCCGAGACCACCTCCGCGTCGAACCAGCCCGAGTGCACGGCCGCGGACATCACGGTCGAGGGCGCGCCGGGGGAGAAGCCGACGGTCACCGTCCCCGGGGACTGCGCTGCGCCCACCAAGCTGATCGTCGAGGACCTCGCGCCGGGTAACGGCCCCGAGGCGGCCCAGGGCGGCTCGATGCAGGCGCACTACGCGTTGACCGCGTGGTCGACCGGCGAGGAGATCGAGGCCTCGTTCGGCCAGCAGCCGCTGCCGATCGAGACAATCGGGACCGGCCTGATCGAGGCCTGGAACCAGGGTCTGGTCGGCATGCGCCAGGGCGGCCGGCGTCTCATCGTCGCGCCGCCGGAGATGGCCTACGCCGGCTCCGGCAACGAGCTGCAGGACGAGACCCTGGTGTTCGTGATCGACGCGGTCCAGGTCACCGCGCCCTGACGTACCGGAGGCCGGCGGGTCAGCCCGGGATGAGCAGCAGCTTCCCGGTGGGCCGCCGGCCCTCGAGGTCCTCGTGGGCGCGGCGGGCGTCGGCGAGGGGGTAGCGGCCGCCGATGCGTACGCCGAGCCGGTCGGCCGAGATGGCCGCGAACAGCTCGTCGCAGCGCCAGCGGAACTCCTCCGGCGTCGCGAGGTGGTGCGCGAGCGTGGGGCGGGTGAGGAACAGCGAGCCGCCCGCGTTCAGCCGCTGCGGGTCGACCGGCGGCACCGGGCCGCTGGACGCGCCGAACAGGGCCAGCATCCCGCGCGGCGCGAGGCAGGCCATGCTCCGGTCGAAGGTGTCCCTGCCGACCCCGTCGTAGACCGCCGCGACGCCCGCGCCGCCGGTGATCCGGGCGACCTCCTCGGCGAAGTCGGTCTCGGTGTAGCGGATCACCTCGTCGGCGCCCGCCTCCCGGGCGAGCTCCTCCTTCTCGGCGGTGGACACCGTGCCGATCACCCTGCCGCCGCGCGCCTTCGCGACCTGCGTGAGCAGCAGCCCCACCCCGCCGGCCGCGGCGTGCACCAGCACCGTGTCGCCCGGCTTGACCGCGTAGGTGGAGGTGACCAGGTAGTGCGCGGTGAGGCCCTGCAGCATGGCGGCCGCCGCCGTCTCGTCCGCGACGCCCTCGGGCACCGGGAACGCCATGGCGGCCGACACGACCGTCTGCTGTGCATAGGACCCGGGCGCCTCGGCCCAGGCGACGTGGTCGCCGACGGCGAAGCCGGTGACGCCCTCGCCGACCGCGACGACCTCGCCCGCGCCCTCCTTGCCCAGCGTGAACGGCAGGTCGACCGGGTAGATCCCGCGCCGCTGATACGTGTCGATGTAGTTCACGCCGGCGGCGCGCACGTCCACCAGCAGCTCGCCGGCACCCGGCGCCCGCGGCTCGACCCGCGCGAGCTCGAGCACCTCCGGTCCACCGTTGGCGCGCACCACGACCGCTTCACCCACGTCTGTTCCTCCGCGTGATCCAGGGAGCCTCCCCGGACCCTAGCGCGCGGTGGCGGTCCGCTTCGCGGCGAGCCGTTCCGGCTTCGGCCAGCGCACGTTGGTCGCCCAGCCGAGCCTCTCGAAGATCCAGATCACCCGCGCGGAGATGTCGAGCTGGCCGCGCAGGACGCCGTGCCGGGCGCCGGTCGGGTCGGCGTGGTGGGAGTTGTGCCACGACTCGCCCATGGACAGGATCGCCAGCGGCCAGAAGTTCGCCGCCTTGTCGCGGCTGACGAACGGGCGCGAACCCACCATGTGGCAGATCGAGTTCACCGACCAGGTCACGTGGTGCAGGAACGCGATGCGCACGAGGCCGGCCCAGAAGAACGCGGTGACCGCACCCCACCAGGACATCGTGATGAGCCCGCCGAGCACGCCCGGCAGCACCAGGCTGACCAGCGTCAGCGGGACGAACAGCCGGTCCACCGTCCGGATGCCCCGGTCGGCGAGCAGGTCGGGGGCGAAGCGCTCGGCGTTGGTGACGTCGCGCTCGAACAGCCAGCCCATGTGCGCGTGCCAGAAGCCCTTGGCCAGGGCACGGGCGCCGGTGCCGAACAGCCAGGGGGAGTGCGGGTCGCCCTCGCGGTCGGAGAAGGCGTGGTGACGCCGGTGGTCGGCGACCCAGTCGACGACCGAGCCCTGGGCGGCGAGTCCGCCGGCGACGGCGAGCGCGATGCGCAGCGGCCGGTTGGCCTTGAACGCGCCGTGGGTGAAGTAGCGGTGGTAGCCGACGGTCACGCCGAGCGCGGAGACCAGGTAGAACCCGGCGGCGATGCCGAGGTCGGTCCAGCCGAGGCCCCAGCCCCAGGCCAGCGGCACGGCGGCGACGAGAGCGGTGAAGGGGATGAGGATGAAGAGCTTGACGAGGAACGTCTCCGGCAGGGAGCGCCGGCGGCCGATCAGCGGCTTGGGTCCGGACGGTTTCTCGCGTGTGGGCGACAGCGTGGAGGTGATGGTTCGGAGACCTCGTAACTCGGCCGGGACGCGGCCTGTCAACGTGCCTACGGTTACGTAGCCGTAGGTTCCCCGCCAACGTTAGGTCGTCTGAGCCGCTTTCGCCAGCAACGGCCGGGCGACGCGGACCCCGCACCACAGCGACGCGGTGGCGATGATGACGCACATCGCGCCCAGGACGTGCAGGGACACCAGCAGCTCGGGGACACCGGTCCAGAACTGGACGAAGCCGATCGTGCCCTGCGCGACCACCACGGCCAGCAGGACCTGGTAGCGCCGCCACGGCGGGTTCGCGGTGCCGCGGAGCCAGAAGCCGACCAGCACCAGCGAGCCGAGGAACGTGTAGAGCATGGCCGCGTGCACGTGCGCGAGCGTCTCCACCGGCAGGTCGAACCGCGGGGTCTCCGGGTCGCCGCCGTGCGGGCCCGCGCCGGTCACCATGGTGCCGGTGACGAGCACGCCGGCGAGCAGGGCGGCCGGCACGTACAGCAGCCGGGGACCGCGGCCGGCGGGCTCGTGGTCGTCCCGGGGCACGGCGTGCACCAGGAGCGTGGCGAGCCAGACCATGACCGTGGAGGCCAGCAGGTGGACGGCGACGGTCCACCACAGCAGGTCCATCCGGACGGTGATCCCGCCGATGGCGGCCTGGATCACCACGCCGACGGGCATGGCGATCGCCAGGCGCAGGTAGCGCCTGTCGCGGGGCCGGTGCAGGTAGGCGACGACCAGCGCGGCGCCGGCGACGAGCCCGACGAGGGCGGTGAACAGGCGGTTGCCGAACTCGATCCACTGGTTGAGCAGGGCGAACTCGGGGTGCTCCACCGGCACCATGCTGCCGGCGTGACACTGCGGCCAGGTCGGGCAGCCGAGCCCGGAGCCGGTGACCCGGACGATGGCCCCGGTCATGGCGATGAGCGCCTGGGTGGCGACCACCGCGATCGCGACGCCGACCTGGAGCCGGTAGCTGGGGGTGGGCAGCCGGTCGATCCGGGCCTTCAGCGATGCGAGCGACACCGCACGATCGTATGGAAGCCGGGCCGCGCGGGTGGTCGCGGGTGTCAGGAGAGTTTGGTCGTGCGGGTGGCCAGGGCGGTGGCGGCGGTGGCCCAGGCCAGGAGGGTGACGAACACGCTCCAGTGCGGGGTGACGCCGTCGGCGAGGGCGGCGTGCAGCCCGTCGGCCAGGGCGCCGGACGGGAGGAGCGGCACGATGTCGGCCAGCGGGCCGGGCATCGAGCTCGCCGGGACCACGATCCCGCCGGCGAGCAGCAGCACGAACCACACCAGGTTCGCCAGGGCCAGCACGATCTCGGCCTTGAGCGCGCCGCCCAGCAGGACGCCGAGCGCGCCGAACGCCAGCGTCCCCAACACCACCAGCAGCACCGCCCAGCCGACGCCGGCCGCGGACGGGGACCAGCCGAGCGCGGCGGCCACCGCGCCGAGCACCACCAGCTGCACGGCCACCACCACGAACGCGGCACTCGTGCGCCCCGCCAGCAGCAGCCAGCGCGGCAGCGCCGTCGCGGCCAGCCGCTTCACCACTCCGTAGCGCCGGTCGAAGCCGAGCGCGATCGCCTGGCCGGTGAACGCCGACGACATCACCGCCAGCGCGAAGATCCGCGGCGCCACCGAGTCGACCCGCGGCTCGGGCAGCGAGAAGATCGTCAGCAGCGTGAGCCCCACCAGCAGCGCCAGCGGGATCAGCAGCGTGAGCAGGATCTGCTCGCTGTTGCGCAGCGTCAGCACCGCCTCGGTCCGGACGTGCGTGGCCAGCATCCGGCCCACCCGCCCGCGGCCGGGCGCGGGCGCGAACGTCCCCGCTGGGAAGGTGGTCACCGCAGCTCCCGTCCCGTCAGCTCCAGGAACACGTCCTCCAGGCTCCGCCGGCCGACGTGCAGTTCCTCGGCCAGCACGCCCTGCCGCGCGCACCAGGCCGTCACCGCCGACACCACCTGCGGGTCCACCCGCCCCGACAGCTGGTACGCCCCCGGCGACGGCTCGCTGATCCGGCAACCGTCGGGCAGCGTCGCGCACAGCTCGCTCGTGTCCATCCCCGGCCGGGCCCGGAACCGCAGCCGCGCCGCGTCCGGGCGTTCGGCGGTCAGCTGCCGCGGGGTGCCCTCGGCCACCACCCGGCCCCGGTCGATGATCACCACGTGGTCGGCCAGCCCCTCGGCCTCCTCCATCACGTGCGTGGTGAGCAGGACGCTCACTCCGTCCGCCCGCAGCGCGGCCACCAGCTCCCACACCAGGCGCCTGGCCTGCGGATCCAGCCCGGCCGTCGGCTCGTCCAGGAAGACCAGCTCCGGGCGGCCCACCAGCGCGCACGCCAGCGACAACCGCTGCTGCTGGCCGCCGGACAGCCGCTTGTACGGCGTGCGGCGCGCCGACGTCAGACCCAGCACGTCCAGCAGCCACGCCGGCGAGAGCGGGTTCGCCGCGCAGGCCGCCACCAGCGCCAGCATCTCCTCCGCGCGCACCCCCGGGTAGGCCCCGCCGCCCTGCGGCATCACGCCGACGCGCGGGCGCAGGCGGTCGCCGCTCGTCGCCGGGTCGAGGCCGAGCACGCGGACCGAGCCGGCGTCGCGGCGCAGGAAGCCCTCGCAGATCTCCACGGTCGTGGTCTTGCCCGCGCCGTTCGGGCCGAGCAGCGCCAGCACCGTGCCCGGCTCCAGCCGCAGGCTCAGCCCGTTCACCGCGGTGGTCGGGCCGAAGCGCTTGACCAGTCCCGAGACGTCCACGGCCGGGACGGGGGTGCTCGCGCTCACGGGGTAAGGCTATGACGTGGCCCGGCCGGTGCGGACGGCGCCGCCACCGGCCGGGTCCGACAGGCGTGGCGGCCGGCCCGGGATGTGCCGCCGGACCAGCAGCAACGCCAGCCCGACGACGATCAGCGCCCCCACGTAGGCGTACGGGAGCTGGTAGGCGCGGCCGTCGAACGTGCTGCCCGTCGGCGGCAGCGCCACCGCGAACCCGGCGCTGATCAGCGTCGCCATCGTGCGGAACCGGGTGTCACCGGCCGCCACCGCCAGCGGCAGGGCCGCCCACAGCAGGTACCACGGCTGCACGGTCGCCCCGAACACCAGCACGGCACCCAGCGCGGCACCCAGCCCGATCATCGGACGCAGCCGCCACCGGAGGCTGTCCAGCAGCAGCTTCGCGGCCAGCAGCGGCCCGAGCAGCGTGCCGACCATCCGGCTGACCGTGATCGCCGCGTCGATGTGGTTGCCCAGCCCCAGCAGGATGCCGAGCCCGCCGGCGCCGAAGCCGAGCGCGGTCATCGGCGCCATCCACGACTTGACCGCGCTCGCCGTGTTCAGCGTCGACACCCAGCCGTACCCGAGCCCGCTGCCCAGCGACGCGGCCGTGAGCACCGTGAGGAAGACCACCGCCAGCCCGCCGGCCACGCCGAACACGTGTTTCCACCGCCCGCCCAGCCGCCGGGCGATCATCACGCCGAGGAAGCCGAGCGCCAGCGCGGCGGGGATCTTCACCGCGGCGCCCAGCGTGATCACCGCCGCCCCGACGCCGTACCAGAGCAGCTCGCCCGGTTGCCAGGGCGGGAACGGCCCGCCCGGCCGGGTGCGGGGCATCCGGCGCAGCGCCAGCTCGATGCCGACCAGCATCAGGCCGATCGCCAGCGACTCGTTGTGGATGCCGACGACCAGGTGGAACAGCACCAGCGGGTTGGCCGCGCCCAGCCACAGCGCGCTCACCGGGTTGATGCCGAAGCGCCGGGCCAGCCGGGGCAGCGCCCACACGATCATCGCGAACCCGACCAGCGCGAGCAGCCGGTGGAACGCGACGCCCAGCACCACGTGGTTGCCGGTGACCCAGTTGATGGCCTTGCCCACGGTGAGGAACAGCGGCCCGTACGGCGACGGGGTGTCCCGCCACATCGTGGGCACGCCCCGGGTCAGGTCGTCGTCGATGCCCAGCCCCTCGGCCGGGCCGACGGTGTACGGATCGAGCCCGCGCGCGGCGATCTCGCTCTGCGCCAGGTAGCTGTAGACGTCCTTGGAGAACATCGGGACCGTGAACACCAGCGGTGTGGTCCACATCATCAGCGTCCTGGCGATCTGCGGCAGCGACACCATCCGCGCCCGCCCCGGCAGCGTCAGCCGGCCCAGGCCCAGCCACGCGAGCACGATCATGAACACGCCGGTGAACGCGATCGTCAGCGACACCGTGGTCATCCGGCTGAACATGCCGAACACCGGGATCCGCCACACCGGGTTGAACACCGGCGCCGCGCCCGCGCCCAGCGAGCCGACGGCCAGCAGCAGCGCGCCGACCGTGCCGAACCGCCGGATCACGTCGAGCTGACGCCGCTCGCGGACGTTCAGCGGGCCGGCCGCCTCGGGCGCCCGCCCGGCCACGTCCGCACCCACCGTGTCTCCCGCCACCACCGGGGAAGCGTATCGACCCCGGTCGGGGGTGAGCCCGCTCACCTCGCACGGACGCGACTTTGCCGTGCACGCCGAAATAGGACACACTGGTGTTGTGAAAAACGAGCAGCAGCTCACCGAGGGCCGCACCAGGCATGGTGTGGCGCGGTTGCTGCTGCAGGAGGGCCCGATCACGGCGGCCGCGGTCGCCGAGACCCTCGGGCTCAGCCCGGCGGCCGTACGTCGGCATCTCGACACCCTCGTCGCCAACGGTGAGGCGGAGTTCCGCGACGCGCCCCGGCGCGGTCAGCGGGGCCGCGGGCGACCAGCCAAGCTGTGGCTGCTCACCGAGACCGGACGGGCCAGGTTCGGCCACGCCTACGACGACCTCGCCATCGCGGCGATCCGGTTCGTCGCCGAGGGCGGGGGCGAGTCCGCCGTCCGGGAGTTCGCCGAGCGTCGGGTGGCCTCCCTGGTCGACCCGCACCGTTCGTCGGTGACCGACAAGACGGAGCTGGCCGAGCGGGCGAAGGCCCTCGCGGCCGCACTCACGCGAGAGGGATACGCTGCCTCGACGCGGCGGGTCGGGACAGGGGAGCAGCTGTGTCAGCACCACTGCCCGGTGGCCCACGTCGCGGCGGAGTTCCCCCAGCTGTGCGAGGTCGAGACGGAGATCTTCGCCGACCTCCTCGGCACGCACGTGCAGCGGCTCTCGACCATCGCGCGCGGTGACGCCGCGTGCACCACACACGTACCGCTCGGCGGCTCCGAACACGCCGATCAGGCACGCACCACCACGACCGAAGGGACGCCTTCATGACTTCCGCCCCGGAGCGCACGGGCTCGCCGCCGCTGACCCAGGAGGAGACACTCGCCACGCTGGGCAAGTACCAGTTCGGCTGGGCCGACTCCGACGTCGCCGGTGCCAGTGCGCAGCGCGGCCTGTCCGAGGCCGTCGTCAGGGACATCTCCGCCAAGAAGGGCGAGCCCGAGTGGATGCTCGAGTCCCGCCTGAAGGCGCTGCGGCTGTTCGACCGCAAGCCCATGCCGAACTGGGGCGCGGACCTGTCCGGCATCGACTTCGACGCCATCAAGTACTTCGTGCGCTCCACCGAGAAGCAGGCCGCCTCCTGGGAGGACCTGCCCGAGGACATCAAGAACACCTACGACAAGCTGGGCATCCCGGAGGCCGAGAAGGCCCGCCTGGTGTCCGGTGTCGCCGCGCAGTACGAGTCCGAGGTGGTCTACCACAAGATCAACGAGGAGCTCGAGAAGCAGGGCGTGCTCTTCCTCGACACCGACACCGCGCTCAAGGAGCACCCGGAGCTGTTCGAGGAGTACTACGGCTCGGTCATCCCGCACGGTGACAACAAGTTCTCCGCGCTCAACGGTTCCGTGTGGTCCGGCGGCTCGTTCATCTACGTGCCGAAGGGCGTGCACGTGGAGATCCCGCTGCAGGCCTACTTCCGGATCAACACCGAGAACATGGGCCAGTTCGAGCGGACGCTGATCATCGTCGACGAGGGCGCCTACGTGCACTACGTCGAGGGCTGCACCGCGCCGATCTACTCGTCGGACTCGCTG
>DATABL010000004.1:0-16107 GCA_036259595.1 Actinophytocola sp. | reverse complement strand
GGCCATCGGGCCCACGTCAGGGGATGGTCGCGGCGCTGGCGAGGGCGCGCATCTGCAGGGTCAGGTCGGTGACCGTGACGTCCGGTACCGGGTGGCCGCTGGCGGCCATCCAGTTCGCCAGCATGCGGTGGCCGCCCTCGGTGAGGACGGACTCCGGGTGGAACTGGACGCCCTCGACCGGCAGGTTCCGGTGCCGCATCGCCATCACCACGCCGCCCTCGGTGCGGCCGGTGACCTCGAACTCGGCCGGGATGGTCTCCGGGAGCACGGTCAGCGAGTGGTACCTGGTCGCGGTGAACGGTTCCGGCAGGCCGGCGAGCACGCCAGCGCCGTCGTGGTGCACCACGCTCGTCTTGCCGTGCAGCAGTTCCGGGGCCCGGTCCACGGTCGCGCCCCATGCGACGCCGATGGCCTGGTGGCCGAGGCACACGCCGAGGACCGGCACCGACTCGGCCGCGCAGCGCCGCACGAGCTCGATGCTCGCCCCCGCCCGCTCCGGCGTGCTCGGGCCGGGGCTGACCAGCACCCCGTCGACGCCGGTGAGCGCGTCCGGCCCGGTCAGCGACGCGTCGTCGTTGCGGCGCACCACGCAGTCCGCGCCGAGCTGGGCCAGATACTGGACCAGGTTGTAGACGAAGCTGTCGTAGTTGTCGACCACGAGTACTCGCATGACCGACCACACTACTTCCCCGGAGGGACCGCGTGGAGCTCACTCGCCGGCTCGGGGCGTTCGACGCCACCGCCATCGGGCTCGGGTCCATGCTCGGCGCCGGCGTGTTCGCCGTGTTCGCGCCCGCGGCCGCGAGTGCGGGGGCCGCGCTGCCGGTCGCGCTGCTGCTCGCCGGGTTCGTCGCCTACTGCAACGCCGTCGCCTCCGCGCAGCTGGCCGCGGCCTACCCGTCGTCGGGCGGCACCTACCTGTACGGGCGGGAGCGGCTGGGGGCGTGGTGGGGGTTCACCGCCGGCTGGGGGTTCGTGGTCGGCAAGACCGCGAGCTGCGCGGCGATGGCGCTGACGTTCGCGAGCTACGTCGTGCCGGAGTACCACCGGCCGGTCGCCGCGGTGGCCGTCGTCGTGCTCGCGGCGGTGAACTACCGCGGTATCACCCGGACCGCACTCGTTACCCGGGTCCTGCTGGCGGTCGTGCTTTCCGCGCTGCTGCTGACGATCGGACTGTCCATTCCTGACATGTCCACTGTGGATGTCGACAGTGGATGGTCGGCCGGCGGGTTGCTCCAGGCCGCCGGGCTGCTGTTCTTCGCCTTCGCCGGCTACGCCAGGATCGCCACCCTCGGCGAGGAGGTCCGCGATCCGGCCCGCACCATCCCCCGGGCCGTGCTCGCCGCGCTCGCCGGCGCGCTCGTGCTCTACCTCGCCGTCGCCGCCGTCCTGCTCGGCGTGCTCGGCCCCGTCGACCTCGCCGGCTCGACCGCGCCGCTGACCGACCTGCTCCGCGCCGCCGGGCACGGCGCCCTCGCGCCGGTCGTCGCCGTCGGCGCGGCGGCCGCCAGCCTCGGCGCGCTGCTGGCGCTCATCGCCGGGATCGGGCGGACCACCCTCGCGATGGCCCGCAACCGTGACCTGCCGAACTGGCTCGCCGCCGTGCACCCGCGCTTCGCGGTGCCGCACCACGCGGAGGTCACCGTCGCGGCGGTCGTGGTCGTGGTCGTGCTGGTGGCCGACCTCCGTGAGGTCATCGGCTTCTCGTCGTTCGGCGTGCTCGTCTACTACGCGATCGCCAACGCCTCGGCCTGGACCCAGCCCGCGGCCGACCGGCGCTGGCCGCGGGCGTTCAACGCCGCCGGCCTCGCCGGCTGCCTGCTGCTGGCCGGCACGCTCCCGCTCGCGTCGGTGCTGACCGGACTCGGCGTCCTCGCGGTAGGCCTGGCGGGAAGAGTCTTGGCTACTCGGTCGTGACGTTGTTGAACGGCAGCAACGGCTCCAGCCACGGGAACACCACGAACAGCAGCAACGCGATCACGCCGGCGGCCAGCACGACCGCGAGCGCCACCCGGACCGCGATCGGACCGGGCAGGTGCCGCCAGATCCAGCTGTACATCAGCCGGTCTCCTCCAGCGCCGCCGGCCGCAGGTCGGGCTTGTTCGGATCCTTGTCCAACTCCTCGGTGAGCACCGCGTGCACGATCAGCCGCTCCTTGTCGGAGAAGCGGGGGTGGCAGGTGGTCAGCGTCATCATCGCGGCCATCTCGCCGGCACTCGGGCTGGCTTCGGGGTTGCCCGGGACCGGGGCGATCACGCCACCGTTGGTCGGCAGCACGATCCGCTGGCCGACCAGGCCCTCGTACGCACCGCCCAGCGGGGCGACGCCCTCGCAGCGCGGGTCCTTGCCCTTGCCCTCGGCCCAGCCCGCCTTCTCCTCCTCGAGCGGCACCATGCGGTAGGTGAACCAGCTGAACCGGGTCTCCACCACGATCGCGTCGCACGACTCGATCAGGTTGATGTCGTTGAACGGTGCGCCCTTGCCGACCCGGTGCCCGGCCACCGAGAAGTTGCCCGGCTCCCCCGGGTAGGCGGTGTCGGTGTAGTGCCCCGGCCCGATCTCGAGGCTCGCCGCCGTCGTGCCCTCGACGACCGTGAAGTGGAAGTCGGCCCCGAACTTCGGGACGTACATCTTGGCGAAGCCCTGGCCCTCGGCGAAGTCGCCGTAGTGGTCCTGGCGTTCCCCGCCGCCGATGGTCGGGTCGCTCCAGCGGTCGTCGAGCTCCGCGGCGGCCTCCCGCTGCTTGCCGGCCGAGATCAGGTCGGTGACGTAGACCTCGTAGACCACGAACAGCAGCACGACCATGCCGAGGGTGATCAGCGCCTCACCGAAGCCGCGGACGACGGTCTGGGTCCGGTCGCGCTTCGCCGGCCGTGCACGAGGCCTCGGCGACGGCACCAGATCGCCCAGATCTCCGGAGATCCGGCCCGCGCCGCGGCCCAGGTGCTCCACACTCCCCACAGCGCGCTCCTTTCGGCCCCCGACCTGTTGGTTCGCCGACCTACTCGGCTACGTTAACGTGTTGGCATATGGCGGTGTTCGACACCGAACACGGTTGCGACCAAAGCTACACGTCAGGTGAGGACGAGATGCCCAAGTCCAAGGTCCGCAAGAAGGCGGTCTACACGGCCCCGGCCGACCGCCGCACCCCGGTGAAGGTGAAGGCGGCCGGCCCGTCACATCCTATCTACGTGGGTGTCATGCTCGGCATGATGCTGCTGGGTCTGGCCTGGCTGGTAGTCAACTACATCGCCGGCCAGGACATCCCCTTCATGGCCGACCTGGGGAACTGGAACTTCGCCATCGGCTTCGCGCTGATGATCGGCGGCCTGCTGATGACCATGCGGTGGCGTTGATACACCCGTTCAGCGCAGTGTGATTGAACCACACGGGTGTAAGTCATCCCCAGTGTGGACAACCCCTGTGGATAACTCACCCGGAGTGTCGTTCCCGGATTCGGAGCGTGACCTCGAGTGTCCCCGCGGACGGCCCGGACCTGGGCGCCGAAGGTCGAGTTGACCGTGCTGGCCTGGGTTCTGGCCGCGGCGGCGGCCGGGGTGGCGGTGTTCACCGATGACCCACCCGGACGGGTGTTGCTCGGGACCGTGGCGCTGTTCCTGGCCTCCGCCGGCCTGTTCGGCGTCGTGGCCCGACCACGGCTGGCCGCCGACCCGACCGGCGTCACCGTGCGCGGGCTGACCGGCAGCCGCAGCTGGACGTGGGCCGAGGTGAACGTCCGCCTGGTCCGCACCCGCCGGCTCGGCCGGGACACGTCCTCGCTCGAACTGGACGCCGACCACGCCGAGGTGCCGGCCCTGGTCGTACTGGGCCGGCTCGACCTCGGCGCCGATCCGGAGGACGTCGTCGACGCCCTGCTCGAGCTGCGGACCTAGATCCCGTAGCAGTTGACGCCGAACACCGTGCTCGTGCAGTCCAGCGCGACGCTCTGCACGCCGACCGCGACCACCATCGCGACCAGCAGCAGGACGCACGCGGCCACCTGCACCTGGGTGCGCCGCTTCGCCGGCGCGTAGACCATCGCGGCGCTCGCCAACGCGCCGGCGACCAGGCCGCCGACGTGGCCGAGCAGCGAGATCCCGGGCAGCGTGATGCTCAGGAAGACGTTGATCGCGATCAGCGTGAGCACCGGCGCCGGGTTCAGCTTCGACTTGAACACCACGACCGCGATGCCGCCGAACAGGCCGTAGACCGCGCCGGACGCGCCCGCCACCCCGCCGCCGGCGTCGCCGAACAGCATCACCGCGGTCGACCCGCCGAGCAGCGACAGCAGGTACACCGCGAGGAACCGCAGGCGGCCGAGCGCGACCTCCAGGTCCCGCCCGATCACCCACAGGGCGAACATGTTGAACAGCAGGTGCACCGGCCCGAAGCCGCCGTAGTTGCCGAAGTGCAGGAAGCCGGAGGTGAGCAGTCGCCACCAGTCCCCGGCGGCGACGAACGCGGGCACCAGTGCGCCGTCGAGGAACACCGTCGAGCGGTCGTTCTCGGTGACGCTGCCCGCCTGCACGGCGGTCAGCACGAACGCGGCGACGTTGACCGCGATCAGCACCGGCACCACGACCAGCGAGCGTCCCCGGGACGCGCGCGCACCACCGACCGTGCGGGGGGCGCGCACGGTCTTCGCGCCCTCGTTCACGCAGTCGACGCACTGGTAGCCGACCGACGCCTCACGCAGGCAGTCCGGGCAGGCCGGACGGTCGCAGCGGACGCAGCGCAGCCCAGTCGGCCGGTCCGGGTGCCGGACGCAGGCCGGCAGGCCGTGCTGCCGGTTCGCCGACACTCAGCCCTCGGCGCGCTCGACGGTGACCCGCTCCACGACGATGTCCTCCACCGGCTTGTCGGCCGGCGGCGCGGTCGGGGTGTGCGCGATGGCGTCGACGACGTTGCGCGACTCCTGGTCGGACACCTCGCCGAAGATCGTGTGCTTGAAGTTCAGCCACGTCGTCGGCGCCACCGTGATGAAGAACTGCGAGCCGTTGCTGTCCTTGACACCGGGGTTGGCCATGCCGAGCAGGTAGGGCCGGTTGAACTGGAGCTCCGGGTGGAACTCGTCGACGAAGGTGTAGCCGGGTCCGCCGCGGCCGGTGCCGGTCGGGTCCCCGGTCTGGATCATGAAGCCGTCGATGACCCGGTGGAAGATCATGCCGTCGTAGTACGGGCCGGAGAGCTCGCCCTTGGCGTTGCGCTCCGAGTACTGCTTGCTGCCCTCGGCGAGACCGACGAAGTTCGCGACGGTCTTGGGCGCGTGATCAGGGAAGAGGGTGATGTGGATCGGGCCCCGCGAGGTGTGCAGGGTGGCCGTTACCTTCACCCCGACGAGGGATCCATTGCTGTCTGCCACCCGGTCATCGTGCCATCCGCAGCGGGATCGCTCCGGAAGGGGCAGGATGGTAACTGTCCGATAAAGCCACCTTGGAGCAGACGATGGACGATGAGAAGGCCATGTCCCGGGCCGGAGAGACGGTCGGCAAGGCCGTCGGCTCCGGCTGGCTTGCGGTCCGGCGGAGCGCCGTGCGCGCTGGTCAGGCGGGTGCGGAGGCCACGGCCAGGGCCGCCCAGGCCACGGATCGGAGGCTGACGGAGCGCGGTGTCGCGCCGCAGCAGCTGACCCACGCACTGGCCGAGAGCGCCGAGCTCGCCCGCCAGGAGATCGGGAAAACCACGCGCCGGACGCGTAAGCGGCTCGCCCGCACGGCGAAGCACACCCGCAAGGAGCTGGCGAAGGCGGCCAAGCAGGCCCAGAAGGACGCCAGGAAGAGCAAGCCGGCCAAGCGGGCGGCGAAGTCGGCCAAGCAGGCCAGGGCGGACGCCAAGCAGCTGAAGGCGTCACTGCGGGCCGAGGCGGCCAGGCTGAAGCAGAGGGCCAGGGAGGAGGCGGTGGCCATGAAGCTGGCGGAGGCGCCGAAGAAGCGCCGCTGGCCGAAGGTGCTGCTGCTCACCGTGGTCGCGGCCGGTGTCGCGTACGTGGTGCGCAGCAGGACGGCGTCACCGCAACCGGCCCCGGTCCCCGAACCACGCCACCGCGCGACGACCGACTCCCCGGAGTCAACGGAATCCACGGAGTCCACGGGCTCGACGGACTCGACGGATTCGGCCAGCCCGAACGGCCACCCGACCAAGGAGTCGTCAACCAAGCAGAGCTGACCGCGGCCCGGGTCCGGCCCACCAGGCACACGCTTGGCGGGCCGGGCTCGTGCGCGCTACAGCCCGAGCGCGCCGATCGCTTCCTCCGCCACCAGCTTGGCCTTGATCGTCTGGTCCTGATTCGTGGTGACCACGACCGCCGCCCCCTCCTTGGCGACCGCGTACACGGCCCCCTCGTCGGTGGGCTGCGACCCGCCCGCCCACCCGCCGTCCAACTCGGCCGGGTTCGACGTGTCCACCGGCGCCGCCCGATCGACGAACGCCCTGGCCGCCGCGGGCTCCCCGTTGTACACCTGCACCGTCACCTGCACGTCCCCATCGGGCCGATAGAAGAAGCACGCCGGCGTCCCGCCCTCAGCCGCCGCCGAGACCTTCGTCCCCCCCACCCGCTGCCCGTTGGTCGACTCCACAAAAGCCGTGTCGAGGTAAGGACAAGGCCCATCCGCCGCCGGCTCCGCGACCGGCGGAACCTCCACCCCAGCCGACCCCTGACTGGTGATCGACGTGATCTCAGGTCCCTCCAACGTCCGCTCGCCCGAGCCCGACCCACAACCCGCGAGCACGACCACCAACGGCCCGACCAGAAGCGAAGCACGTCTCATAGGCCCGGTAGTCAACCACACACAGTGCCCCCGGTCCCCAGACCGTCACCCTTGTGGACAACCACCGAAACAAGGCCGCCTGACCAGCCAGAACGTCGCCGACATGCCTGTGCACAGCCTGTGGATGACACCGTGCACCAGAGCCTGTGGTGGGATCGCCGAATGAACGACCACTACCCGTCTACCGAATAGAGCTGTTCCTGGCCGGAGACCGCTTCACGGCGACAGGCCCGGACATGTTTCGAGGCCCTGGTCCGGCTGCGTCGCCAACTGGAGCCAGACGGCTGGCTGGTCGCCGTGCAGGGCGCACGCCTTGACACCTACCCGAGCGGGATGGCCCGCGACATGGGCGGCGGCAAAAAGCGTCTACGTCATGCGCCCCGGCACCACCAGGTAACAGGCGCCGACCTGGTGAAAACGCTGTCCGACGCCCCAGTCGACCAGTTGGCGACAGTCGCCGAACAGGAGGCCTACGTCACCAACCGACGCACCCGCCCCACCAAGAGCTGAACACGAGCCCCTGGGCACCACACCTCGTGGAGACGAGGGGAATCGAACCCCTAACCCCTGCCTTGCAAAGGCAGTGCTCTGCCAATTGAGCTACGTCCCCAACCCGGGCGAGCAGCCCACCAGGTCAGCCCACCAGGACGTGCGGCAACCACAGTCACCACACGCGAACAGCGAGAAGACCCTCAGGCCTTCTTGGCGTTGTTGGCCGGAGCAGTAGCCTCACGCCACAGGTCATCCTGCGCCTTGGCCGACTTGCTGCGACGCACCACGAACAGCACGCCACCAGCAACAGCCACCAGAGCGAGAAGCTTCTTCACGTTCACTGCCTCCTTCGGCAACACCCAAGCACCAATTCCGCCACGATCCCGCAGCGACTCCCCAAGTCTGCCACAAACACAAACCATCCAAAGCGGAAGACCCAGGGAAGTTCATGCGCCATGAACACTCACGTCATGCTGGTCCACCATCAACGTAACCACGCTGGATCAGCAGAAGCTCGCACCGTGGGGGGTTTGGGGGGCTCGGCCCCCCAGCGTTATGACGCGACGCCCCGGTCCGCGCTTTCCGCGGACACGCGTCCCCCAAAGTCGCGTGGGCCTAGGAGGACTTGAACCTCCGACCTCTTCGTTATCAGCGAAGCGCTCTAACCGCCTGAGCTATAGGCCCTCACAGCGAGACGCAGCCTATCGCACGCGTCCCGGCCGTCGCACACAGCCCCCGTCACTCACGTTCGGCCAGGGTGACCTCGAGCCCACCGGCCAGGTCGGCGGAGACGTTGTAGATGAACGCCCCGACGGTGGCGAGCGCGCTGAACAGCACGATGTTCACCGCGCCGATGATGGCCGCGACGCCGAACACGCGGCCGGCGCTGATGAGGGGTTCCGAGCCGCCGTCGTCGGCGGGCTGGAGGATCTCGCTGGAGATGCCGTTCAGCTTGTCCCACACGCCCATGCCGTCGAGGACGGCGTAGAGCACGCCGACGGCGACGAGCCACACGAAGAACAGCGCCACGGACAGCACGAGCGACAGCTTGAGCACCGACCACGGGTCGAACCGCTTGATCTGCAGGTTGGCCCGGCGCGGGCCCCGGCCGGGACGGCGCAGGGCGCTCGGCGTGGCGGCCGCGCCGACCCGCATCGAGCTGCTGGCCG
The DNA here is from genome assembly GCA_036259595.1 of Actinophytocola sp. GTDB lineage: Bacteria > Actinomycetota > Actinomycetes > Mycobacteriales > Pseudonocardiaceae > Actinophytocola. The sequence continues at coordinate 7,679 of DATABL010000004.1, read as the reverse complement.
GGTTGCCGCCGTCCAGGTGGACGGTGGTGCGGCCGGCGTTCTGCGGTGTGGTGCCCGCGCTGGGCAGGCCGGCACCCTCGGCGAACAGGCGTGCGGCGGCGGTGCCGGTGACGGCGGGGCGCTCGACGGAGACCGTGGTCTCGCCGGGCGGCTGGGCGACCGGCATGGTGCGCTGGCCCGGCTGTTCGGCGACCGGCGGCGGCTGGGCCGCCGGGGTCTGGCCGGTCGGCTGGGTGGACGGTTTGGGTGTCTCGGTCGGCACCCGCTGCCAGGGCGGCGGGGGGGAGCCGTGGCTGAGCTCGAGGTCCTCGGGGTTCGCGGCGCTCACCGTGCGGGCGGTCGGCTCGTCGGTGGTCTGGCTGCCGTTGGACTCGGCGGGACCCTCGGACGCCTGCTCGGCCGGCTGAGCGTGGCCCTCGGTGGCGATGCCGGACGTTCGTTCCGACTCGCGCTCCGGGTTCTGGCCAGTGCTTCCGGACTTGTCAGGTGGTGTCACGAGGGTCCCCTACGCGTCTTCCGTTGTGGTCGCGGCTTACTGCGGTGGCTCGGCCTCCGGCGTCGCCTCGGTGGACGCCGTTTCGGGTGTTTCGGTTGCTTCGCCGGTCGTTTCGGTTGCCTGCGTCGAGTCTGCCTGGTCCGGCGCCACCGCGCCGTTCATGGCCGACTCGTCGGCGCTGCGGGCGATGGCCACCAGGGTGGTTCCCTCACCCAGGTTCATCAACCGCACTCCCTTGGTCTGCCGCCCGGCCTTGCGGACCTCCCTGGCCGTGGTGCGGATGACCCCGCCGGAGGAGGTGATCGCGTACAGCTGGTCGTCGACGTCGACGATGGCGGCACCCACCAGCCTGCCACGCCGGGTGTCGTGCTGGATCGTGAGCACACCCTTCCCGCCGCGGCCCTGGACGGGGTAGTCCTCGATCGCCGTGCGCTTGGCGTAGCCGCCGTCGGTGGCGACGAGCATGAAGGTGCCCTCGCGGACCACGCCGAGGGTGAGCAGCTCGTCGCCCTCGTTGAACCGCATGCCCAGCACGCCGGAGGTGGCGCGGCCCATCGGCCGCAGGGTCTCGTCGGAGGCCTGGAAGCGGATGGACTGGCCGCGGGCGGACACCAGCAGCAGCCCGTCCTCCGGTCCGCACAGCACGGCGCCGACCAGCTCGTCGTCCTCGCGGAGGTTGACGCCGATCAGACCGCCGGCGCGGTTGGAGTCGAAGTCGGAGAGCCTGCTCTTCTTCACCAGGCCGGTCCTGGTGGCGAGCACCAGGTACGGCGCGACCTGGTAGTCCTTGATCTGGATGACCTGGGCGATGTGCTCGTCGGGCTGGAAGGCGAGCAGGTTGGCCACGTGCTGGCCGCGGGCGTTGCGGTTGGCCTCGGGCAGCTCGTAGGCCTTGGCCCGGTAGACCCGGCCCTTGTTGGTGAAGAACAGGATCCAGTCGTGGGTGGAGCACACGAAGAAGTGCGCCACGATGTCGTCCTGCTTGAGGCCGGCGCCCTGCACGCCCTTGCCGCCGCGCTTCTGCGCCCGGTAGAGGTCGGTCTTGGTGCGCTTGGCGTAGCCGGTGCGGGTGATGGTGACGACGACGTCCTCGACCGCGATGAGGTCCTCGATCGACACGTCGCCGTCGTAGGGGATGATCTTGGTGCGCCGGTCGTCGCCGTGCTTGTCGACGATCTCCTTGAGCTCGTCGCGGACGATCGCGCGCTGCCGTTCCGGCTTGGCGAGGATGTCCTGCAGGTCGGCGATGTAGCCCTCGATCTCGGCGAGCTCGTCGACGATCTTCTGGCGTTCCAGGGCGGCCAGGCGGCGCAGCTGCATCTCGAGGATCGCGTTGGCCTGGATCTCGTCGACGTCGAGCAGCCCGATCAGGCCGGTGCGGGCCTCGTCGACGGTCGGCGAGCGGCGGATCAGCGCGATGACCTCGTCGAGCGCGTCGAGCGCCTTGACGTAGCCGCGCAGGATGTGGGCGCGTTCCTCGGCCTTGCGCAGCCGGTAGCGGGTGCGCCGGACGATGACCTCGACCTGGTGGCGGACGTAGTGCCGGATCATCTGGTCGAGCCGCAGGGTGCGCGGCACCTGGTCGACCAGGGCCAGCATGTTGACACCGAAGTTGTGCTGCAGCTGGGTGTGCTTGTAGAGGTTGTTCAGCACGACCTTGGCGACCGCGTCCCGCCGCAGCGTGATCACGATGCGCATGCCGTTGCGCTTGTTGGACTCGTCGGCGACCTCGGAGATGCCGGTGACCTTGGCGTCGCGGACGAGCTGCGCGATGTTCTCGATCAGGTTGTCCGGGTTGACCTGGTACGGCAGCTCGGTGACGACCAGGATCGTGCGGCCCTTCGCGTCCTCGTCGACCTCGACGATCGCGCGCATCCGGATGGAGCCGCGGCCGGTGCGGTAGGCGTCCTCGATGCCCTGGGTGCCGAGGATCTGGGCCTTGGTCGGGAAGTCGGGGCCCTTGATGCGGAGCATCATCGCGGCGAGGGTCTCGTCGTCGGAGGCTTCCCAGTTGTCCAGCGCCCAGTAGACGCCCTCGGCGACCTCCCGCAGGTTGTGCGGCGGGATGTTGGTGGCCATGCCGACCGCGATGCCGCCGCTGCCGTTGACCAGGAGGTTGGGGATGCGCGACGGCAGGACCTGGGGTTCCTGGGTCTTGCCGTCGTAGTTGTCGGTGAAGTCGACGGTCTCCTCGTTGATGTCCTGCAGCATCGCCATGGCGAGCGGGGCCATCCGGGCCTCGGTGTAGCGCATGGCGGCCTGCGGGTCGTTGCCCGGGGAGCCGAAGTTGCCCTGACCGTCGATGAGCGGGTACCGCATGGACCACGACTGGGCGAGCCGGACGAGCGCGTCGTAGATCGCGGAGTCGCCGTGCGGGTGGTAGTTGCCCATCACGTCGCCGACGATGCGCGAACACTTGACGTGGCTGCGATCGGGGCGCAGACCGGTGTCGTACATCGAGTACAGCACCCGTCGGTGCACCGGCTTGAGCCCGTCGCGCACGTCCGGCAGCGCCCGGCTGACGATGACCGACATCGCGTAGTCGATGTAGGAGCGCTGCATCTCCTGCTGGATGTCGACCGGCTCGACCCGGTCTCCCTCTGGCGGCACGGTTGTTTCCGTCACGACGTGAAGCTTCCTTCCGCAGACCAGCGCGATCGACGAGACGCTGGTAACCGACGCAGTCTATCTGTGCTGGTCAGAACAGACGTGCAAGGCTCGCTGACCAGCACGGCCCCGAGCCCGCCACCCGACCCCCACACCCCACCAAGAGCCCCGACCCCGACCGCCCCACACGCGCCTTCTCGCGCACACACGCAGGAGACCAACCCCCACCCGATCCCGGGGGCGTCCCGCCTTGCCAGTCTACCGGCTGGTGGGGGTGGGGGAAGGGGGCGTGATCCACATGTGGACAGGTGGCGTGGTTGTGGATAACTTGGCATTGGCGCAGGTCACCGGCGCGGGGTCTTGGGGGCGAAGTGTGGATGGACGTGTGGAGCGAGTGGGTCAGACGTCCAGGAAGCGGACGTCCTTGGCGTTGCGTGTGATGAACGAGCGACGGGCTTCCACGTCCTCGCCCATGAGGACGCTGAACAGTTCGTCCGCGGTGGCGGCGTCGTCCAGGGTCACCTTGAGCAGCAGACGGTGGGCCGGGTCCATCGTGGTCTCCCACAGCTCGTCGGCGTTCATCTCGCCGAGGCCCTTGTAGCGCTGGATGCCGTCCTCGCGGTTGATTCTCTTGCCCGCTTCCAGGCCGGCCTTGAGGAGCCCGTCGCGTTCGCGGTCGCTGTAGGCGAACTCGGGCTCGGCGCGCTGCCACTTGATCTTGTAGAGCGGGGGCTGGGCCAGGTACACGTGACCGTGCTCGACCAGCTGCTTCATGAACCGGAACAGCAGGGTCAGCAACAACGTCCTGATGTGCTGGCCGTCGACGTCGGCGTCGGCCATCAGGACGATCTTGTGGTACCGCAGCTTCGACAGGTCGAAGTCCTCCTGGATCCCCGTGCCGAGCGCGGTGATCAGGCTCTGGACCTCGGTGTTCTTCAGCACCCGGTCGATCCGGGCCTTCTCCACATTGATGATCTTGCCGCGGATCGGGAGGATCGCCTGGAACATCGACTCCCGGCCCTCCTTGGCCGAGCCGCCGGCGGAGTCGCCCTCGACGATGTAGAGCTCGCACTCCTCCGGGTTCGTCGACCGGCAGTCCTTCAGCTTGCCGGGCAGGCCGCCGATGTCGAGCGCGCCCTTGCGGCGCACCAACTCCTTCGCCTTGCGCGCGGCCATCCGGGCCTGCGCGGAGGACACCGCCTTCGTCACGATCGTCCTCGCGTCGGCCGGGTTGCGCTCGAGCCAGTCGGCCAGTCGCTCGTTGCAGGTGGTCTGCACGAAGGTCTTCGCCTCCGTGTTGCCCAGCTTCTGCTTGGTCTGGCCCTCGAACTGCGGCTCCGCCAGCTTGATCGAGATGATCGCGGCCAGGCCCTCGCGGACGTCGTCGCCCGTCAGGTTCTGGTCCTTCTCCTTCAGCAGCTTCTTCTCCCGCGCGTACACGTTCACCACCCGGGTGAGCGCCGCGCGGAAGCCCTCCTCGTGCGTCCCGCCCTCGGCCGTGTTGATCGTGTTCGCGAACGTGTACACCGACTCGCTGTAGCCGGTGTTCCACTGCATCGCGACCTCGACCTCGAGGCCTTCTCCCTTGGCCTCGAACGAGATCACGTTCTTGTGGATCTCGTCCCGGGTGTGGTTGATGTGCTTGACGAAGTCCTCGAGCCCGCCCGGGTAGTGGTACGTGCGCTCCTTGATGGCCGCGGTCTTGCCCTCGGCGTCCGCCACGCCGTCCTCGTCGGACACCCGCTCGTCGCGCAGCACGATCGTGAGGCCCTTGTTGAGGAACGCCATCTCCTGCAGGCGCCGCGCCACGGTCTCCGCGTTGTACGTCGTGGTCTCGAAGATCCCCGCGTCGGCCCAGAACGTCGTCGTCGTCCCGGTGCGGTCGGACGGGCCGACCTCGACCAGCGGTTCCGGCTCGGACCGTTCGTAGTGCTGGCGCCACTGCTTGCCGTCGCGGCAGATCTCCACGTCCAGTGCCGTGGACAGCGCGTTCACCACCGACACGCCCACGCCGTGCAGGCCGCCGGAGACGGCGTAGCTGTCGCTGTCGAACTTGCCGCCCGCGTGCAGCACGGTGTGCACGATCTCCACCGTCGGCTTCTGGTGCACCGGGTGCATCTCGACCGGGATGCCGCGGCCGTCGTCGGACACCCGGACGCCGCCGTCGGCGAGCAGGGTGACCTCGACCCGGGTCGCGTGGCCGGCCATCGCCTCGTCGACGGAGTTGTCCACGACCTCCTGGATCAGGTGGTGCAGACCGCGCTCGCCGGTGGAGCCGATGTACATGCCGGGCCGCTTGCGGACGGCCTCGAGCCCCTCCAGAACGGTGATGGAGGACGCGTTGTATTCATGATTGTTCGTGGCTGCCACGGGCCTGGTGTCTCCCTCGTCAGGACGGGCGGAACTCCCCTGTGTTGATTGTACTGGTGCGCTTGCGCAGAAGCGGGGCAAGGACACCTCTGGTTTCCCCACAGACGCGCTCGCGCGGACTGGTACGGGATCGGACGCCTGAGAGCCCCCTTTGACAGCTTCCGGCCGGCGTCATCCGTACGTGTCCCGTGGGCCCCGGCCGGGCACGTGCCGGGTACCGTGCCGCCAGCTCGGCGCGGACGGCCCGTGCACCTTCAACCGCGTCACCACCCCGTCGCCGACGCCGGCGGCGATCTTCGCGATGAGCTGGCGCTGCAGCAGCCGCAGCTGCGTGGCCCAGGCCGTGGACGCCGCCTGGACCGTCAGCTCCTTGTCCCGCAGCGACACCGGCTGGGCGTGCTCGGCGACGTCCTCGCCGACGATCGCCGCCCACCTGCCGAACAGCTGACCGGTGGCCAGCTGACCGGCCCAGCCGCGGTCGGTCGCGATCCGGGCGGCGAGGCGGCCGAGCGGCTGCGGGTCGCGCTCGTCCGCGCCCGCGCCGGACCATCGGCGCCGTCGCCTCGACGTGCCGAACCCGCGCCTGACCTGCTTGTTGGCCTTCGACGTCGGTCCGCCGGAGGCCTCCTTGGCCGCCTGGAGCGCGGCCTTGGCCAGGTCCGACCCGCGGAGCTGTGGATAGTCACCGTCCGTGGTGGAACGCGCGGCTTGATCGTCGGCAACGCCCTTTCGGGTGTTCAGACCGGCCGAATCGGGCCCGCCAGGACGCGGAGCGTCCGCGTTATCCACACTATCCACAGGTTTGTCCCCAGTTGTGGGACGACCCTCTTCACTCATGGTGACGATCCACCTTCCCCTCCGCGACGACGAAGCGCGCGCCGGCGAGCTCGTCCGGGACATCCTCCTCCACCGCCGCGGTCACCAGGACCTGTTCGGCGGCCCCGGCCACCTCGGCGAGTCGCTGCCGCCGGCGCCGGTCCAGCTCGGCGAACACGTCGTCGAGCACCAGCACCGGCTCGTTGCCGTCGGCGCGCAGCAGCTCGTAGGACGCCAGCCGCAGCGCGAGCGCGAACGACCACGACTCGCCGTGGCTCGCGTACCCCTTGGCCGGCAGGTCGGCCAGGACCAGCTCCAGCTCGTCGCGGTGCGGGCCGACCAGGCTCACCCCCCGCTCCAGCTCGGCGTCGCGGCCGGCGACCATCGCGGCGAGCAGCGCGTCGTGCAGGACCTCCCGGTCCGCACGCGTGCCGGGCGTGCCGTACTCCGGCGGGAACGACTCGGCGATCGACGAGCGGTAGCCGATGTGCGCCGGGCGGGACTCCGGGGCGACGCCGGCGTACGCGGCGGTGACGTGGTCGGCCAGGTCGGCCACCAGGTCCAGCCGGGCGCCGAGCAGCTCCGCGCCGTGCCGGGCCAGGTGCCCGTCCCACACGTCGAGCGTGCCGATGTCCCCCCGCGAGCCCGCGCGCCGCGCGTGCCCGGACGACTTGAGCAGGGCGTTGCGCTGCCGCAGCACCCGGTCGTAGTCCGCGCGCACGCCCGCGTACCGGGGTGCGCGCAACACCAGCAGCTCGTCGAGGAACCGCCGCCGCTCGCCCGGATCACCCCGCACCAGCGCCTGGTCCTCCGGCGCGAACAGCACAGTGCGCAGGATCCCGAGCACGTCACGGGTCCTGGCCACCGGCGCCCGGTTCACCCGTGCCCGGTTGGCCTTCCCCGCCGTGATCTCCAGCTCGATCGTCAGCTCGCGCCCGTCGTTGACCACCGCGACCCGCACGATCGCGCGCGGACAGCCGTGCCGGATCAGCGGCAGGTCGACCGCGACCCGGTGCGAGCCGAGCGTCGCCGCGTACCCGACGGCCTCGACCAGGTTCGTCTTGCCCTGGCCGTTCCGCCCGACGAGCACGTTCGCGCCCGGCTCCAGCTCCAGGTCCGCGTGCTCCCACGACCGGAAGTCGGAGACCTGGAGGTGGCTGACCCGCACCCGCTAGCCCTGGGTGGAGCCCGAACCCGAGGACGGCCCGGCCTGCTGCACCGCGTGCCCGCCGAACTGGTTGCGCAGCGACGCCACCGCGCGCATCGCCGGCGAGTCGTCCTGCCGGGAACGGAACCGCGAGAACAGCGCGGCCGAGATCACCGGCGCCGGCACCGCGAGGTTGATCGCCTCCTCGACGGTCCACCGGCCCTCGCCCGAGTCCTCGACGTA
>DATABL010000003.1:0-6788 GCA_036259595.1 Actinophytocola sp. | reverse complement strand
CGACGTGGTGCCGAGGCCGCGGATGTAGTCGATGCGGCGCAGCAGCCCGTCCAGGTCGCCGCCGTTGTAGAAGCCCTTGCGGGTCGGGTCGAAGCCGGACACCAGCGGGTCGTCGCCGAGCCCGCCCCGGTCGTTGCCGGGGTCGCCGTTGTCGAACCGGTCGGCCATGACGAAGTAGAAGTTCTCGTCGGTGACCGGCCCGCGCAGCGAGTGCAGCGCCTCCGGCCCACGCCCGGCACTCGCGGCCGCCGGGGTGACGGTCGCGGTCAGCCCCGCGGCGACGAGCGGTACCAACAACGCCACCGCGGCACGACGGACTGACATGCGACCCTCCAGATGATCCGGCTGGGCGCAGACCCTAGCCGCAGCCGAACCCCCACGGCGACGGCCAATCCGCCCAATTCGGCTGCGTCCGAGGGCGTCGGCGGGCGGTCATGTGGCTCGCGCCGGAGGACCTGATCGGCGTGCCGAGGATCGTCGACGGCCGCAGCCGGTTCTGCCCGCCGGAGCAGATCGCGCGGGACAGCCCGTACGTGTTGTTCCTGGACGAGCTGAACGCGGCGTCGCCGGACGTGCAGAAGGCGTTCTACTCGCTGATCCTCGACCGGCGGATCGGCTCCTACGAGCTGCCCGCCGGCTCGCACGTTGACCACCGACCGGCGCCGCTCCCGCAAGCTCGCCACCCTCGGCCGTGCCAGCGGCGACGTGCTCGGCGACTGGCTGTCCGAACCGGAGGCCGAGCGGCGGTCGATGCCGTGGACGGCGGACCGGGCGCGGCGGGTCGACCTCGACGAGTTCTACCGCCGCGCGCTGACCCGCCGCTTCCGTGGGACGCCCAGCTCGCCCGCTGGTTCGACGAGCACGTGCGGTCCCCGGAGCCCCGGCGGACGGGCCGATCCTGGTGATCACCGACGCCGTCTGCGACGTGGTGCGGGTCCGCCGCGAGCACGCGTTCCCGGTCCCGGCCGGCGCGCGGCTGCCGTTCACGCCGAGGGGGCCGGTGTTCCGGGTCCGCTGACTTCACCCTGGGAAGAAACGCCGGTGACGGCGGGTTGGTGTGGGTGTGATCGACGTTCCGCTGTCCGTCCTGGACCTCGCCCCGCTGGCCAAGGGCGCCACCGCGACCGAGGCGCTGGCCGCCACCACCGCGCTCGCCCGGCGGGTGGAGGAGCTCGGGTACCGCCGGATCTGGGTGGCCGAGCACCACAACATGCCGTCCATCGCCAGCTCGTCGCCCGCGGTGCTGATCGCGCACCTCGCGGCGGCGACCTCGACGATCCGGGTCGGGTCGGGCGGGGTGATGCTGCCCAACCACGCGCCGCTGGTCGTCGCCGAGCAGTTCGGGACGTTGGAGGCGCTGCACCCCGGCCGGATCGACCTGGGGATCGGGCGGGCGCCGGGCACCGACCAGCGCACCGCGCTCGCCCTGCGGCGGACGATGGCCGGGCTGTCGGCGGAGGGGTTCCCGCAGGAGCTCGGCGACCTGATCGGCTACTTCGAGGGCGAGGGCGACCGGATCGTCGCGGTGCCGGGGCGGGGGAACGAGCCGGCGATCTGGCTGCTCGGCTCGTCCGGGTTCAGCGCGCAGCTCGCCGGGCTGCTGGGGCTGCCGTTCTCGTTCGCGCACCACTTCAGCTCGGCGAACACGATCCCGGCGCTGGAGCTGTACCGGTCGAACTTCCGGCCGTCGCGCTGGCTGGAACGGCCGTACGCGAAGGTCGCGGTCAACGCGGTCTGCGCGGACACCGACGAGCGGGCCAGGTACCTGTCCGGGCCGGCGTCGCTGGCGTTCCTCAAGCTGCGGACCGGGATGCCGGAGGCGCTGGTCACGCCCGAGGAGGCGGCCGCGTACCCGTACACCGACGCCGAGCGCGCGTTCACCGAGGAGCGGTTCGCCGACCAGGCCGTCGGCTCCCCGGAGACCGTCCGGCGGCGGCTGTCCGACCTGCTGGCCCGCACCGGCGCCGACGAGCTGATGCTGACCACGATGGTCTACGACGCCGCCGAGCGGATCCGCTCGTTCGAGCTGATCGCGGAGAAGGTGCTCGGCTAGGGGCGTCCTGTGCCGCCGGTGATCCCCCTCTTTCGCGATCACCGGCGGCGTAGTGGACGCGGCGGCACGAGCCGCACGCGAGGGGCAGGTTGACGGTGACACCGGCAACGCGGGCAAGGATGGTTACCCGCGGCTCGGATTTGTCGGTGTCACCGTCGCCCCGGCTCCCCGACCCGCGACTGGACCGCCGCGGCCAGTGCGATTCGTACACCGGTGCCCTCGGCGCACTGCAAGGTGCGTAGCCGGACAACCCGGGGGTGTGCGACCCGCGACCAGGGATTCCGCGTGCGTCTTCACTCGTTCGGAGTAACGTACTTCACGGTGGCCGGGCGAACACGGAACGAAGTCGATCAGGCACACTGTTGGCTCGACGTGGTGGGGGTAAGGGCGTGAACGACGAGAGTCTGCCGTACCGGCACGGCATCCACGAGGCCATGGGCGCGCTGTCCGGTCAGTGGGTGACCGCCGTGCTGGCGTCGCTGACCGCGCGCCCGATGACGTACTCGAAGTTGCTCGAACACATCAACCGCACCGAGGAGCGGCTCGGCTGGGTCACCCACGAGCGTCCGCTGCGCCAGAAGGTGCTCACCGACACCCTGCACCGCATGCAGCGCGACGGCCTGGTCCTCAAGATCGAGCGGCCGAGCACGTTCGGCTCCACCTGGTACCAGCTCACCCCGATGGGCCGGTCCCTGCTCCGCGCCCTGCTCCCGCTCGCCAAGTGGGCCGAGGACCACCGCGGCGAGCTCAGCCGCGCCCGCGCCGCCTACGCCGCCGGCAAGGCGGACGAGCCGGACTAGGACCCGTGGCTGGGGGATCGCGGCGGTGCCAGGTCCCCGATCGCGGCGACGATCGTCTGGACCTGGTTGCGTCCGGAGTCCTTGGCCACGAACAGGGCGTCGTCGGCGGCCAGCAGCACGTCCTGCAGGTCGGGCCCGAACTCCGGGTACAGCGCGACGCCGATCGACACGCTCAGGCCCTCGACCACGCCGGGGCCCGTGTCCGACACCGGCACCCGCAGGTCCCGCACCCGTTCGCAGATGCGCTCGCCGATCCCGCGCAGGGTCTCCGGGGTGACCTCGGGGCAGAGGATCACGAACTCCTCGCCACCCCACCGGCCGACCACGTCGTACCGTCTGGCGCACGTGGTGAGCGTCTCGGCGACGGCCAGCAGGACCCGGTCGCCGACCAGGTGGCCGTAGGCGTCGTTCACCGCCTTGAAGTGGTCCAGGTCGACCATCAGCACGCCGACCCGCACGTGCTCGCGGACCGCGCGCTGGATCTCCGCCGAGGCCAGGTTGGTCCAGGCGGTGGCGTTGGCCAGGCCGGTCTTCTGGTCGGTCGAGGCGGCCTCCTCGAGCTGGCGCATCAGCACGCTACGGTGCAGGACCAGCAGGGCTGGCACGATCATCAGGGCCCAGCCGGGGTTGAAGCTGATCAGCAGCGCGGTGATCGCGCCGAGGCCGAGCGTGCCGTACTCGAGCGCGTTCTCCTTGCCGGTGCCGAGCGCCCGGCGCAGGTCGAGCCGCTTCTCGTGCAGGGTGATGGCCGTGGCGACCAGGCCGGAGTTCACCGCCGAGTACGCCAGCACGGCCAGCGCGACCGCGACCACCATGAGCGGGTCGTCCCAGCCGGTGCCGCTCGGGGTGACCAGCTCGCGGACCGTCCAGCCGGTGTGCGCCGCCAGCACGACGGTCGAGGCGGTGAAGATCAGCCGGTAGGCGCGGACGCCGCGGACCCGGTACCAGCTGCGCCAGAAGAGGTGCAGGTAGAGGGCGGCGACCACGGCCGGGGTGAGCGCGGGCGGCAGCATCAGGGCGGCGGAGAAGGTCCAGACGGAGGTCAGGTTGACGTGCGGGGTGTCGTTGAACCGGCGGCGCACGCGCTCGACGTGCCGGGTCAGCTCTCCCATCACCAGCCCGAGCCCGACGATGATGCCGAGTGCGACCAGGTCGGCGCCGGTGACCACCGTGGTCAGCGCGAACGACGCCGTCGACGCGACCGCGGCGAGTTCCACCAGGAGGATGAGGGTGAGGACCCGGGCGGACTCCCGCCACAGGTCCCAGCGTGAGGGCAACCTGGACCGCTGACCAGCCTGCGGGGATGCTGGTCGCGCCGATCGGGCCGTCAATACCACCTGATCAGCACCCCCACAGCCGGTTTCGGTGGACTCGCTCGGAGGAGGTGCGAGCCGTGAACAAGGACTGGTGACGCGTGTGTCGAGCTGTTCCACGCTGGCCCCGTTCGGAGGAGGTGAACGACGTGAACAAGGACTGGTGAGCCTTTCGCTCCGGTTGTTCGCTGGCTCGATCGAGAGGAGGTGTCCGTGGTGAACAAGGACTGGTGAGTGTGTCGGGTTCGTGTTCGGTGGCTCGGTTGGAGGGAGGTGTCCGTGGTGAACAAGGACTGGTGAGGGTCTCGGGTTCGCGTTGGGTGGCTCGGTTGGAGGGAGGTGTCCGTGGTGAACAAGGACTGGTGAGCCTTCCGTTCCCGTGTCCGGTGACTGCCCCGGGAGGAGGTTCCGGCGATGAACAAGGACTGGTGAGCATCTCATCATGACGGATGTCGTCGTCTTCGCGCCCTCCCGTTCGCGCGGGCGAATCCGCCCGGCGGGATCGGGCGCGAAGCAACGGCAGCCCGGCCAGCCCGGTCAGCACGACCCCCACCGTCCCGCTCGCGACGACCGCGGTCACCGGGCCGGCGGCGTCCGCGAGCAGGCCCGCGCCGAGTACCGCCACCCCCTGCGACGACAGCACCCCGGCCCCGACCAGGCCGGACGCGGCCCCCCGCCGGTCGTCGGGCACCGCGAGGACGAACGACGCCTGCGCCAGGATCAGGTACGCCGTCGTGCACGCCCCGGACAGTGCCCACAGCACCACCACCCCCGCGAGCGGCGGCTCCGCCAGGCACGCCACGAGCGGCAACCCCGACGCGACCGCGAACCCCGTGATCGCCCTCGACCGGTGCCGCGGCGGGATCCGGGACACCAGCCACGCGCCGGCGATGCTGCCGACCGGATCGGCGGCCATCAGCAGGCCGACCGCGGCGACGGTCACCCCGAGCCCGGTCGCGTACGGCGCGGCCAGACCCTCCGGCACGACGAACAGGCCGACCAGCCAGGACAGCGCGGTCAACGCCCGCAGCCTCGGGTCGCGCCAGATCAGCGCGGCGGCGCCGGCCGCCCGGGCCGACCGTGCGGCGCGCGCCGCCGGCCGGTGGGCGACGCCGAACAGCAGGACCGTCGCGCCGACCACGAAGGTGACCGCGTTCAGCCCGAGCGCGACGTGCGGGTCGAGCGCCACGAGCAGCGCGCCGCCACCGAGGAACCCGGCGACCTGGGCGCCCTGGTTGGTGATCGTGCGCAGCGACAGCCCGACGACGTACCGGTCGCCCCGCAGGATCGCCGGGAGCAGGGCCTGCTGGGCGGCCTTCACGGGTGCGCCACCGAGCGTGAGCAGGACGACGAGCACCAGCAGCACGGGGATCGGCAGCCCGGGGATCGCCATGAGCCCGGCGAGGACCGCCCGCGCCAGGTCGACGCCGATCATGAGCTCGCGGCGGGGGAACCGGTCGGCGAGCCAGCCGAGCAGCACGCCGCCGACGAGCGCGGGCAGGAAGGTGAGCGCGTAGGTGAGCGCGGTCAGTCCGGCGGACCCGGTGCGGGCGTAGACGAGCACCGCGAGCCCGACCCGGGCGAGCTGGTCCCCGGCCACCGAGAGCAGTTCGGCGGCCCAGAGCGCGCGGAACTCGCGAACGCCGAGCACCTCGCGAAACCGACCCATCCGCCTCGCTCCTGACACCCACCGGGCCGCATGCAGCCCTGACACTAAGGCCACCTCACCGGTAGATCACGGCCCGCGCGCCGGTCTACCCAAATGGCCCAACCCGATCACCGTCCGTAATCTGTCAGCGGGTGTCAGGTTTGACCGGCAGGGTGACCGCCATGGACGAGAACAAGGTGGCGCTGGTCGCCGGGGCGACGCGGGCGGCCGGCCGGGCGATCGCGGTGGAGCTGGGCCGGCTCGGCATGACGGTGTACGTGACGGGCCGGACCACGCGCACCCGGCGGTCGGAGCTGAACCGGCCGGAGACGATCGAGGAGACCGCGGAGCTGGTCGACGCCGCCGGCGGCGTCGGCGTCCCGGTCCGCGTCGACCACCTCGAACCGGACGAGGTACGCGCCCTCGTCGAGCGGATCGACGCCGAGCGGGGCCGGCTCGACGTGCTGGTCAACGACGTCTGGGGTGGTGACCCCTACCTGGACTTCGGCAAGAGGCTCTGGGAGCTCCCGCTCGACGGCGGCCTGCGGATGCTGCGCCTCGGCGTCGAGACCCACGCCGTCACCAGCCACGCCGCCCTGCCGCTGCTGATCCGCCGGCCGGGCGGCCTGGTGATCGAGATGACCGACGGCACCACCGAGTCCAACGCCGCCTACCGGGCCGACGCGGGGTTCTTCTACGACCTGGTGAAGACGTCCGTGCAGCGGATGGCCCTCGCGCAGGCCGAGGAACTGCGCCCGTACGGCTGCACGGCGCTCGCGCTGACCCCCGGCTGGCTCCGCTCGGAGGCGATGCTGGAGGGGTTCGGCGTCACCGAGGCCACCTGGCGGGACGCCATCGCCGACCAGCCGCACTTCGTGATCTCCGAGTCCCCGACGTTCGTCGGCCGGGCCGCCGCCGCGCTCGCCGCCGACCCCGACGTGTCCCGCTGGTCGGGGCAGTCCCTGTCGTCGGGG
>DATABL010000002.1:0-7196 GCA_036259595.1 Actinophytocola sp. | reverse complement strand
GTGCACAAGGTCGACCTGCTGATGGCCATCGTGCCGGCCTTCCTGGACGCCTGAAAGCCCTGAACGCCACTCCTGGGACATTCAACTTCCCAGGAGTGGCGTTCAGGGCAGTGGCTCAGAGGTTGCCGCGGCGGTCCTGTTCGCGCTCGATGGCCTCGAACAGGGCCTTGAAGTTGCCCTTGCCGAAGCCCAGCGAGCCGTGCCGCTCGATCAGCTCGTAGAACACCGTCGGCCGGTCGCCGATCGGCTTGGTGAAGATCTGCAGGAGGTAGCCGTCCTCGTCCCGGTCCACCAGGATCCGGTGCTCCTTGAGCACCTCGATCGGCACCCGCACCTCGCCGATCCGCGCCCGCAGCTCCGGGTCGTCGTAGTAGGAGTCCGGGGTGTCGAGGAACTCCACGCCCGCCTCGCGCATGGTGTTCACCGTGGCGATGATGTCGTTCGTGGCGAGCGCGATGTGCTGGCAGCCGGCGCCGTCGTAGAACTCCAGGTACTCGTCGATCTGCGACTTCTTCTGCGCCACCGCCGGCTCGTTGAGCGGGAACTTCACCCGGTGGTTGCCGTTGGAGACGACCTTGCTCATCAGCGCCGAGTACTCGGTGGCGATGTCGTCGCCGACGAACTCCGCCATGTTCACGAAGCCCATCACCCGGTTGTAGAACTCGACCCAGTAGTCCATCTTGCCGAGCTCGACGTTGCCGACGCAGTGGTCGATGGCCTGGAACACCCGCTTGCGCGCGGGGATCGTCGACTCCCTGGCCACGTAGCCCGGCAGGTAGGGGCCGGTGTAGCGGGAGCGGTCGATCAGCGTGTGCCGGGTCTCGCCGTAGGTCGCGATGGCCGCGCGACGGATCGTGCCGTGCTCGTCGGAGACGTCGTTGGGCTCCTCCACGACCGTCGCGCCCTGCGCGCGGGCGTGCTCGACGCACCGGTCGACGTCGGCGACCTCGAGCGCGAGGTCGACCACGCCGTCGCCGTGCTTGCGGTGGTGGTCGTGCAGCGGGCTGTCCGGAGCGACGCCGCCGTTGATCACGAAGCGGGCCGAGCCCGACTTCAGTACGAACGACTTGTGGTCGCGGTTGCCGGTCTCCGGGCCCGAGTAGGCGACCAGCCGCATGCCGAACGCGACCTGGTAGAACCAGGCGGTCTGGGTGGCGTTGCCGACCGCGAACACGACCGCGTCCATCGCGCGGACCGGGAACGGGTCCTTCGACTCGTCGTGCTCCACCAACCCGACGAGCTGGCGCAGCTGATCCAGGCTGACGTCGTCGAGCGGCTTGTCGAGCGGCTTGTCGAGCTTGTCCTGACCGAGGGTGCCGGTCATGGGTCACCTCCCTGCTTGCGGTATCCGCAGGATCGGCCCCGATCGGCAGTCTGCGCAACCCTCGGTTCGTTCGCTGGACAATCTGCCCAATTGAGGGCTGGGACGGGCGCGCGTGATGCGGCATTCTGTTCGGATGAGTGAGCTGGATGCCCTGGATGCCAGGCTGCTGCTGTTGCTGTCCGACGAGCCGCGGCTCGGTGTGCTGGAGTGCTCCCGACGGCTCGGCGTCGCCCGCGGCACCGTGCAGGCCAGGATGGACCGGCTGGAGCAGCGGGGAGCACTGCGCGGCTTCCCGCCCGAGGTGGACCTGGCCGTGATCGGCTACGGGCTGACGGCGTTCGCCGTGCTGGAGATCGCCCAGGGCCGGCGCACCGAGGTCGCGCGGCGGCTCGCCGCGATCGACGAGGTGTGCGAGGTGCACGCCACCACCGGCGAGGGCGACCTGCTGGTGCGGATGGTGGCCCGGTCGAACGCCGACCTGCAGCGGGTCATCGACGAGGTGGTCGACGTGCGGTGGGTGCGCCGCACGTCGACGTCCATCGCGTTGTCGACGCCCGTTCCGCCACGGGTCCGGCCATTGCTCGAACGGGTGATCCGGCAGACGAAATGAGGCCCATTCCCCCCATGGAAATGGGCCTCATCCGACGCCGCGTAAGTCGTGCTACCCCGCGTAGGGGACGGCCTTGACCAGGGTCACCTGCTGCGTGTTGCCGTTGGGCAGCTCGTAGGAGCGGGTGTCGCCCTCCTTGGCGCCCAGCAGCGCCTTGCCCAACGGCGACTCCGGGGAGTAGACCTCGAGCTTGCCCTCGGCGCCCTCCTCGCGGGTCGCCAGCAGGAACTTCTCCGTCTCGTCGTCGCCCGCGTACCGGATGGTGAGCACCATGCCGGGCTCGGCCAGCCCGTCGTTCGCCGGCGCCTCGCCGACCTTCGCGTTGCGCAGCAGTTCCTGCAGGTGGCGGATGCGCGCCTCGGCCTGGCCCTGCTCCTCGCGCGCCGCGTGGTAGCCCCCGTTCTCCTTGAGGTCCCCCTCCTCGCGGCTCGCGTTGATCTTCGCGGCGATAACCGGGCGATTGTCAACGAGCTCGTCTAGCTCCTGCTTGAGCCGGTTGTAGGCCTCCTGGGTCAGCCAGGTCACCTGGGTGTCGCTCACGGTCACCAACTCCTCGCTAATACTTCCGGGTCCCGCGGATTCGGGCCGGTAGTTCCCGGGCGGCGGCGTTCACCCGGAACGGAAAAACACGGCCCCCGCCGGGGCCGTGCAGATACGACAGGCTATCACGAAAGCCTGGTGAGCCATGTCCGATTTGTCTATTTTAGTGGCGCGTCTCTCCTAGTTCACTCTGATGGCGGCACGTCCGTGGACAGGTATGGCGGAACCTGGTAAGAGCAGCCGAACACGTCCGCGGTGACCGGCTCCTCCGTGCTGCGGATGACCGTCGTCACCCGCGTCGACTCCGCTCCCGGCGGAACCAGGACCTCCTTGCGGCCCCCCTCGCTCCCGTCGAGCACCCGGACCCGCACGATGCACACGGCCGGTCGCTCGGGCGTGTTCCGGGAGATCTCGAAGGTGAACCGCATGGCGTTGTCCGGCAGGTTCTCGAACGTCGACGCTTGCGTCTCGATCGGCGCCGAGCCCAGGTTGGCGTAGCCGACCCAGGCGATCACGCCGCCGAGCAGGAGCGCGACCGCGCCGAGCAGCCAGTACGTCCGGCGCGAGGTGGTGCGCGGTCGGGTGCCGTACCGGTCCGCCAGCTTCGTCCCGGTAGGCGCGCTCACGCTGCCCTCCATCCGGATTGTCGGACCCGCCGGGAACAATGGACCCGGCTGGTGTGGTTCGTACAACCAGGTCGAGTATCCGACAAGCGAGCGGCGGGGTCTGTCCGGGGTGAGAGGACTGGGATCGTGGGCGAGAAGCTGAGGCTGATGGCGGTGCACGCGCACCCGGACGACGAGTCCAGCAAGGGCGCGGCGACCATGGCGAGGTACGTGGCCGAGGGCCACGAGGTCATGGTCGTGACCTGCACCGGGGGTGAGCGCGGGAGCATCCTCAACCCCGCGATGGAGCGCCCGGACGTGCTGGAGAACATGAACGAGTACCGGCGCAAGGAGATGGCCCGGGCCGCGGAGATCCTGGGGATCTCGCACCGCTGGCTCGGCTTCGTCGACTCCGGCTTCCCGGAGGGCGACCCGCTGCCGCCGCTGCCGGAGGGCTGCTTCGCCCTGGTGCCGCTGGAGGAGTCGGTGCCGCCGCTGGTCCGGGTCATGCGCGAGTTCAAGCCGCACGTGGTGATCACCTACGACGAGAACGGCGGCTACCCGCACCCCGACCACATCCGCTGCCACGAGGTCTCGGTGGCGGCCTTCGACGCGGCCGGCGACCCCGACCTGTACCCGGAGGCCGGTGAGGTGTGGACGCCGCTGAAGCTGTACTACTCGCACGGCTTCTCCCGGGAGCGGATGCAGGCCATGCACGACGCGCTGCTCGGCCGCGGCATGGAGTCGCCGTACACCGAGTGGCTGGAGAAGTGGGACTCCTCGCGGGGCGATGTCGCGAGCCGCGTGACGACCCGGATCGAATGTGCGGAATACTTCGAGAAGAGGGACGCCGCGCTGCTCGCCCACGCGACGCAGATCGACCCGGACAGCCGGTGGTTCGCCGTGCCGCTGGAGGTGCAGCGGGACGTGTGGCCGTTCGAGGAGTACGAGCTGGTGCGGTCCCTCGTGGACACGACCCTGCCGGAGGACGACCTGTTCGACGGCATCAGCGAGAAGGTGCGTGCATGACGTTGCCAGGGCTCGACCAGGCCGCCGTGGCCGACACCACGGTGGCCCTGGTCGCCCAACCGCCGCCCACGGACGAGGAGCCGGGCGGCCGCGGGGAGGACTTCGGCAAGTCCTCCCCGGTCGGCCTGCTGGTCATCCTGCTGTTCTTCGTGGCGGTGGCGTTCCTGGTGCGCTCGATGACCAAACACCTCAAGCGCGTTCCCGAGAGCTTCGACCAGCCCGAGGAACCCGCCGAGCCCGCCGAGAAGCCCGCCGAGAAGGCCAACGGGGAGTCCGACTCCGCGAAGAGCTAGCCCGCCGCCGGTCTGGGAGGCTGGAGGGCATGGCGAACCGGTTGGCGCACGCGACGAGTCCCTACCTGCTGCAGCACGCCGAGAACCCGGTCGACTGGTGGCCGTGGTCGGACGAGGCCTTCGCCGAGGCGAGGCGGCGGGACGTGCCGATCCTGCTGTCCGTCGGCTACGCGGCCTGCCACTGGTGTCACGTGATGGCCCACGAGTCGTTCGAGGACCCCGAGACCGCCGCGGTGATGAACGAGCACTTCGTCAACGTCAAGGTGGACCGCGAGGAACGCCCCGACGTGGACGCCGTCTACATGACCGCCACCCAGGCGATGACCGGCCACGGCGGCTGGCCGATGACCTGCTTCCTCACCCCCGACGGCGCCCCGTTCCACTGCGGCACCTACTACCCGCCCGCGCCGCGCCCCGGCCACCCGTCGTTCCGCCAGCTGCTGGAGGCCGTGGGCGACGCCTGGTCGAACCGCGACGACGAGGTCCGCGACGCCGGCACCCGCATCGTCGCCGAGCTGGCCAAACAGACCGCCGCGCTCCCGGCGTCCCCGGTGGACGCCGCGGCCCTGGACGGCGCGGCCGCGGCGATGCTCGGCGAGTACGACCGCCGGCACGGCGGTTTCGGCACCGCACCGAAGTTCCCGCCGTCGATGGTGCTGGAGTTCCTGCTGCGCCACCACGAACGCACCGGCTCGGTCGAGGCCCTGTCGATCGTCACCGGCACCGCCGACGCGATGGCCGCCGGCGGCATCCACGACCAGCTCGACGGCGGCTTCGCCCGGTACAGCGTCGACGCCGGCTGGGTGGTCCCCCACTTCGAGAAGATGCTGTACGACAACGCCCTGCTGCTCGGCCTGTACGCCCACCTGGCGCGCCGCACCCGCTCGGCCCGGCACCGCGAGGTCGCGACCGGCGTGGCCGAGTTCCTCCTCCGCCGCCTACGCACCCCCGAGGGCGGTTTCGCCGCGTCCCTGGACGCCGACACCGACGGCGTGGAGGGCCTCACCTACGCCTGGACCCCAGCCCAGCTCACCGAGGTCCTCGGCGCCGACGACGGCGCGTGGGCGGCGGACCTGTTGGGTGTCACCCAGTCCGGGACATTCGAGCACGGCACCTCCACGCTGCGCATGCTCCGCGAGCCCGAGGTCCCCGCCCGCTGGACCCGGGTCCGCGACGCCCTCCTGACCGCCCGCGACCGCCGCCCCCAGCCGGGCCGCGACGACAAGGTGGTCACCGCCTGGAACGGCCTGACCATCGGGGCCCTCGCCCACGCCGGTGTCGCGCTCGCCGAGCCCCGCTGGGTCGACGCCGCCGTGGCCGCCGCCGACCTGGTGACCTCGCGGCACCTGGTCGACGGCCGCCTCCGCCGAGCGTCCCGCGACGGCGTCGTCGGGGAGGCCGCCGGCGTCCTGGAGGACTACGGCTGCCTGGCCGAGGGCCTGCTGGCCCTGCACCAGGCGACGGCCGACCCGCGCTGGCTGGAGACCGCGACCGCCCTGCTGGACACCGCCCTGGCGCACTTCGCGGACCAGGAGACCGAAGGCGCGTTCCACGACACCGCCGACGACGCCGCCGCGTTGGTCTGGCGCCCGTCCGACCCGGGCGACAACGCCAGCCCGTCGGGCGCGTCGGCCACCGCGTCCGCCCTGCTCACGGCGTCGGCCCTGGTCGGTCCGGACCGCGCGGCCCGCTACCGCGCACACGCCGAACAGGCCGTCACCCGAGCCGGCCTACTGGCCGAACGC
This sequence comes from Actinophytocola sp., assembly GCA_036259595.1. Taxonomy (GTDB): domain Bacteria; phylum Actinomycetota; class Actinomycetes; order Mycobacteriales; family Pseudonocardiaceae; genus Actinophytocola. The sequence goes on along the minus strand of DATABL010000002.1, from coordinate 1,050 downwards.
GCCCCCCGGTTCGCCGGCCACTGGCTGTCGGTGGCCGAGGCGGTGGCCGCCGGCCCGCTCCAGATCGCCGTGGTGGGCCCCGTCGACGACCCCCGCCGCGACGCCCTGACCGAAGCCGCGACCCGCCACGCCCCCGGCGGCGCGGTGATCGTCGCCGGCGAGCCCGACTCGGTGCCCCTACTGACCGACCGCCCCCTGGTCGACGGCCTCCCCGCGGCCTACGTCTGCCACGGCTACGTCTGCGACCGCCCGGTGACGGAAGTGGCCGACCTCCTGTCGGCCCTCTCCTGACCCCGTTCCACCCCCAGCGAACACCCTGGCGCTCCCGCCTGCCCGGCGTAAGCTCAGTAGTGACGTAATCATGTAATCCAGCCCGGAGGCTGAGATGTTCGGACGATGCGGAGCGGAGTTTCAGATGGGACCACGAGGACACCGCTGGGGCGGCCCAGGCCGAGGCTGGGGCGGCCCGGGAGGCAAGGGCCGAGGCCGAGGCGGCTGGCAGCAGGCCGACCTGCCGTCGGCGGACGACGCGTCGGCCTGGTTCACCGGTCGCCTGCCCGAGGGCTGGTTCACCGAGTCGCCGCTGGTGGTGGTCGACCGCGAGGAGATCACCGTCGTAGGCCAACTCCACCCCCTGGAAGGCGACTTCGACGACGAGGCGGCCCGCGCGGCCGCGGAGTCGGGCCGGATCAGCCGCTTCCGCGAGGAGACCCGCGAGGAGCGCATCGAGATCGCCAGGCAGGCCGAGCACCGCTACGGCCGCAAGGTCGCGTGGGGCGCCCGCCTGGGCGACACCGAGGAACTGTTCACCACCCTGTCGGTCCCGGTCATGACCCGCCTCCGCCAAGAGGAGCGCCTGATCCTCGACACCCTGGTGGACGCCGGCGTAGCCAGGTCTCGCTCCGAGGCCCTGGCCTGGGCCGTCCGCCTGGTGGGCGAACACGCCGACGAGTGGCTCACCGAACTCCGCCAGGCCATGACCAAGGTCGACGACCTGCGCGCCAAGGGCCCGGAGCTCTGAGCAGACAACGGATGCCGCGTTCGGACCAC
>DATABL010000001.1:0-14977 GCA_036259595.1 Actinophytocola sp. | reverse complement strand
GCTCCGTCTCCTGCTCGTCCGCCTGTTCCGCGCCGCGGGTCAGCAGGCGCAGCTCCGGGCCGTGGCCCGGCAGCTCCACCGGCAGCCCGGGCGGGGTGCGCGAGGTGGACAACGCCGTCAGCGCCCGCTTCACCAGCCGGTCCTCCAGCGACTGGTAGGACTCCACGACGATCCGGCCGCCGACCTTGAGCGCCGCACAGGCCGTCGGTAGCGTCCGGCGCAACGAGTCCAGCTCGTCGTTGACCTCGATGCGCAGTGCCTGGAAGGTCCGCTTGGCCGGGTGGCCGCCGGTGCGCCGGCTGGCCGCCGGCACCGCGTCGTACAGCAGCCGGACCAGCCGGCCGCTGGTGGTGAACGGCTCCTCCGCCCGGGCCGTCACCACGGCGTTGGCGATCCGGCGGGCGAACCGCTCCTCGCCGTAGTCGCGCAGCACTCTGGCGAGGTCGTCGGCCGAGTAGGTGTTGAGGATCTCCGCGGCCGTGCGCCCCCCGGTCGGGTCCATCCGCATGTCCAGCGGGGCGTCCTGGGCGTAGGCGAAGCCGCGCTCGGCGACGTCGAGCTGCATCGAGGAGACGCCGAGGTCCATCAGCACCCCGTCGACCGACCCGGGCGGGGCGAGGTCGAGACGCGTCAGCTCGCGGGACAGCTCGTCGTAGCCGGCGTGTACCAGGTGCACCCGGTCGCCGTGCCGGGCCAGCCGCTCGCCGGCGTGGTCCAGCGCGTTCGGGTCGCGGTCGAAGCCGACCAGGGTGAGGCCGGGGTGGGCCGAGAGCAGCGCGTCGGCGTGCCCGCCGAGACCGAGGGTGGCGTCCACGAGCACGGCGGACTCCCGTGCCAGCGCGGGCTCGAACAGCTCGAGCACCCGGTCCAGCAGCACGGGTACGTGCGCGGCCATGTACCTCACCCCCTTTCCCGCTCCGGGACGACGTGGACGACCGTGGGATGCCGCCAGGTCCCCGCCCGCTCGTCGAACCTGGCGCCGGGGAAGGTGCGCCAGGGCCGAAAGCGAGCGGACCGAGGCCTCGCGGCACCCGCGCCCGTCCGGAGAAGCACCCGGACGACCGGGGTCAGAACACCCCGGGGAGGACCTCCTCAGCGGCCTGGGAGTAGCTGTCCTCGTGCTCGTCCAGGTAGGTCTGCCACGCTTGCGCGTCCCAGATCTCCAAGCGGGTGATCGCACCGATGACCACGCACTCCTTGGTGAGCCCGGCATAACGCCGCAGCTCCGGTGCGACCGCGATCCGCCCCTGACCGTCGGGACGCTGCTCGTCGGTTCCGGCGAACAGGTACCGCTGGTAGGCGCGAACCGCCTCGTTCGTCAGGGGCGCCGCGGCCACCTTGCGTGCCATCTCCTCGAACTCCGCCCTCGGGAAGACATACAGGCAGTGGTCCTGGCCCTTCGTGACCATCAACCCGCCCGCGAGCGCGTCTCGGAACTTGGCAGGCAGCGTGAGCCGCCCCTTGTCGTCCAACTTGGGGGTGTGCGTGCCGAGGAACATCGGCCACTCACCTCCCCACCGGCCCCGGAGGGCCAGCCATGGAGCCCCCTTCCGCCCCACTTGCCGCCACCGTACCCCACTTTTCTCCACAGTCAACGGCGAACACGGCGTTTCCCGACCGGACACGCCGGCGTTTACGCAGGTGAAGGCCGTAGGGAAAGGTGGGGGACGGTGGTGCGCCTCCCCCATCCGGGTACGGTCCGAGGTGGCCGGAGGCGCCCGCGAGGACCGCCGGGCCCGGGTTGAGTGATCATGGGCCGGGCGGGGTACTGCTCCGTGGGGCGATGTGGGGATTCCGCCGGAGTGAACACGAGAGACCCCAGGGGCGTACAGAATTGAGGGAACCGCCGCCGGTCCCGCGCGTCTGGACCAGGGGTGGGGTACTTCTCGCAGGTTTGACACACTTCAGAGCAGGCTCTGCGCCGACGAAAGAACCACAGGAGGCCGCGTGACGTCCAGCCCCCCGCCCTCGGCGCTGCCCGGCAACCCCTACGCCGCGCCGGTGACCGACCCGTACACCCAGCACGGGACGAACGGGTCCAACCGGCCCGCCGCCTCCCTGAACGAGCTGAACTCGATCGCCCAGCGGATCGCGGCGAACGTCGAGCGGGTCCTGGTCGGCAAACCGGACGTGGTGCGCATCGCCCTGGTCACCCTGCTGGCCGAGGGCCACCTGCTGGTCGAGGACGTGCCCGGTGTCGGCAAGACCTCACTCGCCAAGGCGCTGGCCCGCTCGATCGACTGCACGGTCAGCCGCATCCAGTTCACCCCCGACCTGCTGCCCAGCGACGTCACCGGGGTGTCGATCTTCAACCGGCAGAGCAACGACTTCGAGTTCCGCCCCGGCCCGGTGTTCGCCAACATCGTGGTGGGCGACGAGATCAACCGCGCCTCCCCCAAGACCCAGTCCGCGCTGCTGGAGTGCATGGAGGAGGAGCAGGTCACCGTCGACGGCAACACCTTCCGGCTCGAGGCGCCGTTCATGGTGATCGCCACCCAGAACCCGATCGAGATGGAGGGCACCTACGCGCTGCCCGAGGCGCAGCGGGACCGGTTCACCGCGCGCGTGTCGATCGGCTACCCCGACCCGCAGGCCGAGCTCGCGATGGTCGACGAGCACGCCGGGCACAACCCGCTCGACGAGCTGCAGCCGGTGTCGCACGCCAGCCAGGTCAACAGCCTGATCGAGACCGTGCGCGCGATCAACCTCTCCCCCGACGTCCGCCGGTACTGCGTGGAGCTGGTGTCCACCACCCGGCGGTTACCGGAGATCCGGATCGGCGCCTCGCCCCGGTCGACGCTGCACCTGGTGCGCGCGGCCCGCGCGCAGGCGGCGCTGTCCGGGCGGGACTTCGTGGTGCCCGACGACGTGCACGCGGTCGCCGTGCCGGTACTCGCCCACCGGCTCGTGCTGACCCCCGAGGCGCAGGCCGGCCGCCGCTCGACCGCCGAGTTGGTCCGCGGCCTGGTGCAGCGGGTGCCCGTGCCGCAGGCGGGGCAGGACGCGTACTGGGCCAGGAACCGGTAGTCCGATGGCGCGGCCGATACGCGGTGCGCTGGCCGGGCTGACCACGCGGGGCAGGTGTCTGCTGGCCGCGGGCCTGGCGGCCGCGCTGTGCTCGCTCATCCTCAACGAGCGGGACCTGCTGCGGGTCTCGGTGTTCATCGTCGCGCTGCCACTGCTGGTGTGCTACCTGACCGCCGTGGCGCGGGTCGGGCTGCGCGCCCAGCGCCAGATCGTGCCGATCCGGGTGCCGGTCGGCGGCCGCGCCGAGGTGTCGGTCCACGTGCACAGCACGGGCCGGCTGCCGACGGGCGGGCTGCTGGTGTCCGACGGGGTGCCGTACGCGCTCGGCGGCAAGCCCCGGTTCGTCATCGAGCACCTGCCGCGGCACACCGGCACCCGGCTGCGGTACGCGGTGACGCCGATGCTGCGCGGCGTGCAGCAGCTCGGCCCGCTGAAGGCCACCGTCACCGACCCGTTCGGGCTGGCCGAGTTCGAGCGCGAGCTCGCCGGCACCTCCCGGCTGGTCGTGGTGCCGAGGGTGGTGGGACTGACCGGCGTGCCCGGCGGCTCCGGTCTCGGCTCCGGCGACGACGGCTCGGTGCGGCTCGCGGCCGGCCAGGGCGAGGACGACGCGATCGTGCGGCCGTACCGCCAGGGCGACGACCTGCGCAAGGTGCACTGGCGCTCCACGGCCAAGCGCGACGAGATGATGGTGCGGGTCGAGGAACGCCCGTGGCGCGGCGGCACCACGGTGCTGCTGGACCACCGCGCGGTCGCGCACGGCGGCGCCGGCGCCACCTCGTCGCTGGAGTGGGCGGTGTCCTTCGCCGCGAGCATCTGCCTGCACCTGCACCGCTACGGCCAGCGGATCCGCCTGGTCACCGAGACCGGCCGGCTGATCGTGAGCGACACCGGCGACGGCAGCCACAACGACAACGCCGTCCTCGACGCGCTGGCGTCGCTGCAGCCCAGCCCGCAGCCGGCGCTGGACTGCCACACCGACCCCGCCCACGGCCAGGAGTTGATCGCGATCCTCGGCACCACGAGCCCCGACGCACTCGGCCAGCTCATCACGCAGCGCGGCCGCGGCACCCGCAGCCTGGCCGTCCTGCTGGACACCGCCGCCTGGGGCGGCGAGGCCGCCGGCACCGACCTCGAGGGCGCGCAGCGGCTGCTGCGCGGCACCGGCTGGGGCGTGACGGTCGCCGACCCCACGACCGCGATGCCGGCGACCTGGGCGACGCTGTGCCGCACCCACGGGAGCCGGACCGCGGGGGTGGGTCAGTGACGGCGTCCGCTCCCCCGCGCGGGGAGCTCAGCTCGGCGCAGTGGTCGATGACCGTGACCCCGGTGGTCGCCGCGGTCACCACGCTCTGCGCCTCGCTCGCGCTGGCCGGGGTGATCGAGGGCCTGCGGTGGTGGGGCTACGCCGGCGTCGCGGTCAGCATCGTCACCGCGGTCGGACTCGGCCTGCGGGCGGTGCGCACCCCGATCCTGCTGGTCGGGCTCGCGCAGATGTTCGCCCTACTGTGCCTGCTCGTGGCCCTGTTCACCGACAGCGGGGTGCTGGGCCTGTTCCCCGGGCCGGAGGCGTTCGCCGAGCTCGGCGAGGTGCTGCGGAACTCGGTGGAGGTGGTGCGCACCGGGGTGCCGCCGGTCGAGCCGTCCTCGGCCGTGCTGTGCCTGGTGGTCATCGCGATCGGGATGGTCGCGGTGCTGGTCGACACGCTCGCGGTGTCCGCCGGCACGCCGGCCGCGTGCGGGCTGGTGCTGCTGTGCGTGTACGCGGTCCCGGCCTCGCTGGCCGACGAGATGCTGCCGTGGTGGGCGTTCGTGCTCGGCGCGGTGTCGTTCGCCGCGCTGCTCGCGGTGGACGGCGCGCACCGGCACCAGCAGTGGCGCAACCGGCCCACCGTGCAGGGCACCGGCGGCGGCGCCGGCTCGCCGGCCGCGCTGGTCTCCGGCGCGGTGGCGATCGCGCTGGTGGCCGGCGCGACCGTGACCGGGATCGGGACGGTCGGGCAGCTCCCCGGCAACGGTGCCGGCGGGCCGGGGGCGGGCGGACTCGGGCTCAACCCGTTCACGTCGCTGCGCGGCATGCTGGACCGGGACGGCAACGTGGAGCTGTTCCGCGTGTACGACCTCGGCGACGAACCGCGCTACCTGCGGGCGCTGACCCTCGCCGACTACGACGAGAACGGCGGCTGGCGTCCCCGGGAGACCCTTCCGCGCGGGGTGCCGGCCGACCAACGGCCGCTGCCACTGCCGCCCGGCCAGACCAGCTTCGGGCCGGGCAACCCGGTCGAGATCACGATCGAGCCGGTGAACTCCGAGGACGTGTGGGCGCCGGCCTTCGGCACCCCGCGGCAGCTGCGCAACCTGCCCGGGGACATGCGCTACGACCCCGCCAGCGGCATGATCTACGGCGAGCGCCGGCGCCAGCTGCCGACCTACGTCGAGGAGGCCGATCTCAGCCAGCCCTCCGCGGAGGCGCTGCGTGGCGCCCGCGCGGCGACCCCGGACGAGCTCGCCCCGGTCTACACCCGCCGCGACGGCATCGACGAGCGGGTCGTGGCGCTCGCCGACAGGTTGACCTCCGGGCTGTCGAGCGTGTTCGACCAGGTGCGGGCCATCGAGGAGTACTTCGACCCGGTCAACGGGTTCAAGTACGACACCCAGACCGCGAGCGGCAGCGACGAGGACGCACTGGTCGACTTCCTGTTCGAGAGCAAGATCGGGTTCTGCGAGCAGTACGCGTCGTCGATGGCGATCCTGCTGCGCGCGGCCGGCATCCCGTCCCGGGTGGCGATGGGCTACACCGCCGGGTTCGAGTCCGGGGACTACCGCACGATCACCACGCAGAACGCGCACGCCTGGGTCGAGGTGTTCTTCCCCGGCTCCGGCTGGGTGCAGTTCGACCCGACGCCGCTGGCCGACGGCACCACCTACACCCCGCCCTACTCGGCGGAGAGCGACTCGCAGGTCCCGGAGGACGACCCGGTCAACCGCGCGCCGCGGACCACCGAGCCGAGCATCCCCGCGGGCCCGACCCAGACCCCCGAGGACCAGGACCAGGCCGGAGCGGGCGGCGGGAACGACCCGGGCCAGGCCGACTCGCCGAACTGGACGTGGTGGACGATCGCCGCGCTGGTCACCCTGTCGATCGTGGCCACCGGGTTCGCCGTGGCGGCCCGCCGGCGACCGCGTGGCCGGCCGCTGTCGGCCCTCGCCGCCGCCGGCTGGGTGGTGACCGTGCTGTTCGCCGCGGCGCTGGTGGCGTGGTGGCTCGCGGCGCTGGTCGGGGTCCTGCTGCTCGCGGCCGTGCCCGGGCTGGGCCGCGAGCGGGTGCGGCTGCGGCGCCGGCAGGAGATCCACACCAGCGGGCCGGCCGCGGCGTCGTCGGCCTGGGCGGAGCTGATGGCGGAGTCGACCGACCGCGGCGTCGAGCCCGACCGCGCCGAGACGGTCCGGGCCGCCGCGCGTCGGCTGGCCAGCCAGCACGAACTCGACCAGGACGGCCGCCGCGCGCTGCGCACCGTGGTCGCCGAGGTGGAGCGCTCCTGGTACGGCGGGCGGAGCAGGCCGGACCCCGAGCTGGCCACCGCGTTCGACCAGGTGATCGCCGGCCTGCGGCGGACGAACCCGATCGGCTGGCGCGCCCGCCTGCTCCCGCGCTCGATCCTGCGCCGCCGCCGGTGACGCGTGTGCCCTGAACGACGCCGGTGAGATGTCCTCGGAGCGTCGTTCAGGGCGTTCGCTGACGAACGGGGCCTTACGGCTCGTCTTCGAACCGCTTGCGGAAGCGGTCCTCCATACGCTGGGAGAACGAGCTGCGGCGCGCCTTCGGCGTTCCGCCGCCGCCCTCCGCTCCTTCCTCGGTGCCCTCCTCGGCCTCGCCGCCGCCGTGACGGATGGCGGAGAGCGTGAGCAGCGCACCGAAGAACATCACCAGGAAGCCGAGCAAACTGACTACCGGGACACCGCCAGGCTTCAGCGGCAGGATCACACCCAGAACCAGCAGTGCGACACCCAGTACGAACAGCGCGATGCCCTGCAGGCGCCGGCGTCGGGACGGGCGGCGCAGGCGCGCGCCGCGCACCGTGGATGCGAACTTGGGGTCCTCGGCGTAGAGCGCACGCTCAATCTGGTCGAGCAGTCGCTGCTCGTGCTCGGAGAGTGGCATTCGTTCCTCCTCCGGCACAGCGGTCGCGAGCGCCGGGCGATCACGGTTCTTGGCCGCCGAACCCGGCGGGCGCCCCGCTCCGGGGGCGTCACCCCCCAGGATACGAGCCGCGGGCCTCCGCGACTACCCGATCCGGAATCATGGTCGTATGCATCAGCAAAACCCGGCGGGTTGCGAGTGTCCCACGAGCCGGCTCGAGCCTCCTCGGGCGGGGTGATGGACCCCTCGCGCGCCCTGCGGCAGATCGCGTTCCTGCTCGAGCGGTCGGGCGAGCCGACCCACAAGGTGCAGGCGTTCCGGCGGGCCGCCGCGGTGGTCGACGGCCTCGCCGAGGGTGAGCTCGACACCCGGCTGCGGGCCGGCACGCTGTCCGCGCTGCCCGGCATCGGGCGCACCACCGGCGAGGTGATCACGGCGGCCGCGCGTGGCGAGCAGCCCGCCTACCTGACGAAACTGCTGTCGGCGGGCATCGAGCCGGTGGCCGGCGGGGAGGCGATGCGCACCGAGCTGCGGGGCGACTGCCACACCCACTCCGACTGGTCCGACGGCGGCAGCCCGATCCGGGAGATGGCCGAGGCGGCGATCATGCTCGGGCACGACTGGATGGTGCTGACCGACCACTCCCCACGGCTGACCGTGGCCAATGGGCTCTCGGCCGAACGGCTGGAGTCCCAGCTCGACGTGGTCGCGGAGCTGAACGCCGAGCTGGCCCCGTTCCGGATCCTCACCGGCATCGAGGTCGACATCCTGCTCGACGGCGGCCTGGACCAGACCCCGGAGCTGCTGGGCCGGCTGGACGTGGTGGTGGCGAGCGTGCACTCCAAGCTGCGGATGCCGGGGGCGGAGATGACCCGGCGGATGGTCGCCGCGGTCGAGAACCCGCACGTCGACATCCTCGGCCACTGCACCGGCCGGCGGGTGCGCGGCCGGCCGCGGCCGGAGTCCGACTTCGACGCGGCCACGGTGTTCGCCGCCTGCCGGGACAACAACGTCGCCGTGGAGATCAACTCCCGGCCCGACCGGCTGGACCCGCCGCGACGGCTGCTCACCCGGGCGCTCGAGCTGGGCTGCGTGTTCTCGATCGACAGCGACGCCCACGCGCCGGGCCAGCTCGACTGGCTGCCCTACGGCTGCGAGCGCGCCGAGGAGTGCGCGGTGCCACCCGAACGGGTGATCAACACGAAGACCGCCGACGAGCTGCTGGCGTGGTGCTCGTGAGGGCGGCGGACACGCTGGCCGACGGTGTGGCGACGGTCGCGGCGGCGTCGGAGATCGTCGTGCTGTCCGGGGCCGGGGTCTCGACCGACTCCGGCATCCCGGACTTCCGCGGCCCGAACGGCCTGTGGACGCGCGATCCCGGCAGCGAGCGGCTGTCGTCGCTGGACGCGTACGTGGCCGAGCCGGACGTGCGCCGCCGGTCGTGGCGGGCACGGCTGGCCCACCCGGTGTGGGAGGCGGAGCCGAACGCGGGACACCGGGCGCTGGTGGCGCTGGAGCGGTCCGGGCGGCTGTCCGCGATCCTGACCCAGAACATCGACGGGCTGCACCAGAAGGCGGGCTCGAGCCCGGAGCGGGTGGTCGAGCTGCACGGGTCGATGTTCGAGACGGTGTGCCTGGAGTGCGCGGACCGCCGGCCGATGCGCGCGACGCTGGCGCGGGTGGCGGCCGGCGAGGAGGACCCGCCGTGCGCGCTGTGCGGCGGCATCCTGAAGTCGGCGACGATCTCGTTCGGGCAGGCGCTGGACGTGGCCGTGCTGACGCGAGCGAAGGAGGCGGCGCAGACCTGCGACCTGATGCTCGTGGTGGGCAGCTCGCTGGCGGTCCAGCCGGCCGCGGGCCTGGTCGGCCTGGCGGCACGCGCGGGGGCGGCGGTGGTCATCTGCAACGCGAGCGAGACGCCCTACGACCACCTGGCCGCGATCGTGCTGCGCGACCCGCTCGGCGAGGTGCTGCCGGCGCTGGTCAGGGGATCGTGAGACCGGCGTCGCGGAGGGCCTCCTCCACGCGGAGCCGCTCCACCTCCCGGGCCATGCCGTCCGGCAGGTCGGTCAGCCGATGCGGCACGTCGACGGCGGTGCACGCCTGGATCAGCAGCGCGTCGTAGGCCTCGCGGGTCGCGCGGCGACGGACGTTGGGGGTGCCCGGCGGGTACTCGGCGAGCGTGCGGTGCACGCGGCGCAGGTCGGCGGTGAGTCGCTCGATCGGGGGCGCGACGGCGTGCGGCGCGCGACGGCGCCGCACGAACGCGCCGACCGCGTCGACCGCCCTCGGCACCCGCAGCAGCACCCAGAACAGCAGGGTCGGCGCGACCACCGCGGCGACGAGCAGCACCACGTTCGCCATCGGAATCTCGCCCATGGCCAGCCATGCTAGTCCGCCTCACCGGAATTTTTAGGTGGATCGCGTCCCGGCACAGGCGCGGATACCGAGGTGGATTGCGGCTGCCTCGGCGCCGGGCTGTGCGACCAGGACCCGGACGGTAACGGCACCGCGAACTGGGCGACCGCCGCCGGCGTGGCGCAACTCGAGCGGGCGGTGCGGGTGTTCGCCGGCACCGGCAACGGCCCGGTGCCCCTCGGCGACGCCGGGTTCGAGCACGGCGGCTCGATCCCCGGCCACTCCCAGCCACCACGCCGGCCTGGACGTCGACGTGTGGCCGATCCGCACCGACAGCGCCCAGTGCACCGCGGGCCGGATCACCTGGCGGTCGGCCACCTACGACCGCGCCGCCACCCGCGCGCCCGTCCGCGCGATCCGCGACGCGTCCCCCGGCCACGTGCGACTGGTCTTCTTCAACGACCCGGCGCTGATCGACGAGGGCCTGACCACCGAGTGGCCCAACCACGACAACCACCTGCACGTCCGCTACTGCGAACGCGTCCACCCGAACAGCCTCTACACCTGCTAGAGCGAGTCGGCGAGCGAGGCCGGCCGGTAGCGGTAGGTGTCCTCGGACAGCCGCGCGGCGATCTCGTGCACGACGTCGGTGAGGCGGGCGACCAGCGTGTCGTTCCCGAGCTCGCCGGGAGCGTGGGCGGTGACCCGGTCGGCCTCGAGCACCATGCCGCACCGGCGGGTCCGCTCGTCGATCGGCAGCCAGTCGGCGAGGTCGGCGAGGACCGCGCGGCGGAAGTTGTCGTCCGCCGAGCGCACCGCGAACATGATGTCCACCAGCCGGTACGCGCTCGGGTCCGGCCGGTCGAACTCACTGGCGTGGTACTGGTCGGCCATCCACTCGTAGGCGACCACGGTCAGCCGCGGCCAGGCGGCGTCCACGGTCAGGGTCACCGACACCTCGCCGTCGCACTGCCTGGCCTCGCCGGCCCGGCCGTGCACGTCGACGGCACGCACGCCGTCCGGCTCCGGTTCGGGCTCGCGCGGCTCGGGGACCTCCTCGTCCGCCGGCTCGGGAACGGCGTAGACGGACTCCGGAATCAGCCGGTAGAGCTCGGTGCCGAGGTCGTGCACGGTCTCCAGCTGCCGGGCGCTGCGGAGCTCGGCGTCGACCCAGACGACCATCGCGGTGCCGTCGAGGCGGACGTTCACCCGTTCGCCGCTGGTCAGCACGCGCCGCACCCGTGGCGTGAGCACGTCGCGCACGAGACCGGGGCTCTCGCACGAGACGCGGTACACCTGGTCGAACTCGGCTTCCCCGGTGACGTTCTCGGGGCCGTCCGGGCGGACGTCGAGCTGCAGCGGCGCCACCTCACCGGGCAGCTCGAGCACCAGCGCCACGCCCGACCCGACGATCCGGCCGGGATTGCCGCGGTACCAGCCGAAGTGCGTGATCAGCGACGGCCGCCCGGCACACGAGCCGACCAGCAGCGCACGCTCCACCACCCCGTCGCCGCGGTCGAACGGCGGCCCCTGCACGAACAGGTGCACCCGCGGGTCGCGGCGGCGGTAGACGTAGCCGTTGTGCACCGCCCACTTCCCGGCGAGCGTGCGCGGCCGCCACCGCAGCCGCCGCCGGACGAACACGGTCCCGGCGAGGACCAGCAGGAGTCCGACGCCGACACCCACCACCAGTTCCATCCGCACGCGACGCTCCTCGTCCAGGCGTCGGCAGTCCCCGACGATGCCGATCATTCTCGCCAGTTCCCGGCGGACTCCGCATCCGGTCGAACCTCGGGGATGATCACTGTCTGTAGTGCGTTCGCTCTTCCGGGTTACGCGACAGCAGGGTCGCCGGCCGCACCGCCGCGCCGCCGAACTTCGCCCGGGCCTGGTCCGCCGCCTGGTCGGCGTCGCGCCACCCGCGTTCCGGCGCGTCGAGGAGCAGCTGCTGGGCGCCCTCCTCCCCCAGCTGCTCGACCCGCACGCCGATCAGCCGCACCGCGCCCGGCGGGGTCTGCTCGTCGAGCAGCCGACACGCTGTGCGATAGATCTCCTGGGTGACGTCGGTGGCCACCGGAAGGGTGCGCGAACGGGTGATCGTGGTGAAGTCGGCGAACCGCACCTTGATCGACACCGTGCGCCCGTGCAGCCCTCGGCGGCGCAACGCGGCCGCGGTGCGTTCGGACAGGTGCAGCAGCTCCTGCCGGAGCCCGTCCCGGTCGGTGCGGTCGACCTCGAAGGTCTCCTCCGCACCGACCGACTTGTCCACCGACTCCGGCTCGACCGCCCGGTCGTCGTGCCCGTTGGCGAGCGCGTGCAGGTGCTCCGCCGCCGCGTTGCCCAGCGTGCGACGCAGGCGCGGCAGCGGGGTGGCGGCGACGTCCCCGACCCGGTTCAGGCCGACGGCGGCCATCCGCTCCGCCGTGCGCTTGCCGACGCCCCACAGCGCGGACACCGGCAGCGGGTGCAGGAACGCCAGCACCTCGTCGCGCGGCACCACGAGCATCCCGTCCGGCTTGCACAGCCCCGACGCCAGCTTCGCGACGAACTTGGTCGAGGAGACCCCGACCGAGCAGGTGATCCCGTGCTCGTCGGCGACCCGCGCGCGGACCCGCTCGGCGATCTGGCCCGGCGTCAGGCGCAGCCGGCGCAGCGCGCCCGCCACGTCCAGGAAGGCCTCGTCGAGGCTGAGCGGCTCCACCAGCGGGGTGACGTCCCGGAAGATCGCCATGACGCCGGCGGAGACCTCCTGGTAGAGGGAGAAGGTCGGGGGGAGGAACACCGCGCGCGGGCACAGCCGGCGGGCGTGCGCGGTGGGCATGGCGGAGCGGACCCCGAACGTGCGCGCGAGGTAGTTGGCCGAGCTGACCACCCCACGCCCGCTCGTGCCGCCGACCACCACGGGCTGGTCGCGCAGCTCCGGCCGCTCCCGGATCTCGACGGAGGCGTAGAACGCGTCCATGTCGACATGCAGCACCACGCACCCGCTGTCGTCCGGCCAGCTGCCGTCGCGCGCCTTGTACCGGTCGACCAGACCGCGCGGAAGGTCACCACTACGCCCCATGAGACGTACCTAAGCAGAAGGCACCGACGGTGTTGGATTGTTCGCGGTGTTGATTGTTCGCTTCGCTCAGTCGCTGACTCGCCGTCTTCCCTCCTCCCCGCTTCGGTCGCTGCGCGACCTCCGCGGCTCGTCAGTCCAGACGGCGAACGCTCTTCGCTCTCGCTCACGCCGCGCCCTCGCTCACGCCGCACGGCGAACGCTTCCTCGCTCTGGCGCACGCCTCCGTCACACTCCTGGTGAGTGGCGGGCGATCGCGTGCAGGCGGGTGGCGATGTCGCGCAGCGGGGCCGTGCCGGCCAGGCGTAGCTCCAGGTCCGCCAGTGCCTCCGCGGCCCCGGAGTCCTGCCGCAGCGCCGAGCCCGGCACCAGGTCGGAGAGCACGGCCTGCCCCTGCAACAGCTCCACCACCAGCCCGGCGTCGGCGAGCAGCCGGGTCAACCCGGTGGTGTCGAAGCGGCGCAGCAGCGGCTCGGCGGGCAGCCGGCCGTTCGGGTCGTCGGCGAGGCGGCTCGCCTCGGACAGCCGGCCGGCGACCGCGCGGTGCAACAGCGCCGCGGTCCGGTTCGCCACCAGCACCGACACCGCGCCGTCGGTGGCCAGGGCACCGACCATGCCGGCGACGGTGACCTTCGGGTCGTCGACCACCTCGAGCAGGCCGTGGGCGAGCACCAGGTCCGCACTGCCGGCCTCGACCACCTGACCGAGCGCGTCGCTGTCGGCCTGGACCGCGGTGATCCGGTCGGCGACGCCGGCGTCCTCGGCGCGGCGGGACAGGGTCGCGAGCGCGTTCGGGTTCGGCTCGACGACGGTCACCGCGGCTCCCGCGGCGGCCAGCGGCACGGCCAGAACGCCACTACCACCGCCGACGTCGAGCACGCGCGGTGGCTGCCCACCCCGCCGGCGGCGCGCGGCGGCCAGCTCGGCGTCGATGGAGTGGCGAACAGCATCCGGTCGCATGGGGGTGAAGGGTAGGCCCCGTAGGGTTGTCGCCGTGCAAACGGTGGCGGTGCTCAGCCTCAAGGGTGGTGTCGGCAAGACCACCATCGCGCTCGGCCTTGCCTCGGCGGCCCTGCGCCGCGGCGCGCGCACGCTGGTGGTCGACCTCGACCCGCAGTGCAACGCCACGGCCACGCTCGACCCCGACGACACGGACGCCACGCTCGCCGACGTGCTCGAGACGCCGCGGCCCGCGGTGCTGCGGGACGCGATCGCGCGCAGCGGCTGGGGCGAGGAGGTCGACGTGCTCGTGGGCTCGGAGTCGCTCGAACTGCTCAACGACCAGGACCCCGACCCGCGTCGGCTGGAGAAGCTGGCGCGCGCTCTCTCCGAGCTGGGGCCGCTGCTCGAGGAGGGCCAGCTCCCGTACCAGCTGGTGCTGCTGGACTGTCCGCCTTCGCTCGGCCGCCTCACCCGCTCGGCGCTGCTGGCCGCGCACGGCGCGCTGCTGGTCACCGAGCCGACGCTGTTCGCGGTGTCGGGCGCGCAGCGGGCGTTCGAGGCGGTGGAGAAGGCGCGGGAGGAGCACAACCCGGTGCTCTCGCCGCTGGGCGTGGTGGTCAACCGGGTACGGCCGCAGTCCTACGAGCACCAGTACCGGATCGCCGAGCTGCGCGAGCACTTCGGCCGGCTGGTGATGCCGGTGGCGCTGCCCGACCGGCTCGCGGTGCAGCAGGCGCAGGGGGCGTGCGTGCCGATCCACCAGTGGGGGACGCCGGGCGCGCGCGAGGTGTCGCTGGCGTTGAACCTGCTGCTGGCCCGGGTGCTGCGCACCAGCGGCCGGGGCCGGCACCGCACGGAGAGCTGGCCGGAAGCGGACAGCGACGCGGCCCCGGAGACCCACTCCGACGAGAGCGACGGCGACAACGACACGGACGTCGTCGCCGACCGCTGACCGGTCTCGTCGTATTCCGCACCGGCGCGTGAGGTTGGTCGCCCGAAAAGACTTTGGCGGGAACGGCCGAAAGGACGTAATCTCGCGGTACACGAGAGAGGAGGTGGTCCAACAGTGAATTGCTATAGGACTCGTGAGGTGGCTGTCCGCTAAGGACCACCCAAACGGACATGGTTTGGCCGGCCGCGCTACACGGCATGACACCGGTTCGTCCGGTGCCGGAGACGCGCGGTGTGGTCGGCGAATACCAGGCAGTCACCCAGCCCCCGGTGCTCTCAGGGAACTAGTCCGCCCCTGGGCCTGCGCGAGCAGGAGAAGGCCCGGGGGCTGTTTTATTTCCCGAGGTCCTCCAGTTTCTGCTCGGCCTGCTGCACGAGCCGCCACGCCTGGCCGGCGCGTTTCTCGGCGTCCTTCACCGACCGGCTCGCCGAGCCGACCCGCCGGCGCGCCTCCTTCTCGCGGTTCTCGGCCGCGTCGAGCTGCTCGTAGATCCGGC